>DASWVL010000048.1:0-24607 GCA_036406255.1 Zeimonas sp. | reverse complement strand
CCCCACGCTGAACACGGCGGCCGGAATGAACGCCTACGCGCTGACCGACCGCGGCACCTGGCTGTCGTTCAGGAACCACGGCGACCTCGCGATCCTCGTGCAGGGCGACAAGCGCCTGTTCAACCAGTACGGCGTGATGCTGGTGAACCCGGCGAAGCACGCCCAGGTGAAGAAGGAGGCGGCAATGAAGTTCGTCGACTGGCTGGTGAGCGAGAAGGGCCAGCAGACGATCGCCGGCTACAAGGTCAACGGCGAGCAGCTGTTCTTCCCGAACGCGAACGATTGAGACCGGCGGACCCGTGCATGCGCCGGCGACCGGCACGCGCGTCGTGCTAGAATCTCGCGCTTCGCGCCCGTAGCTCAGTTGGATAGAGTACCTGGCTACGAACCAGGGGGTCGTGGGTTCGAATCCTGCCGGGCGCGCCAAAATTCGGAAAGAAATCAAGGGCTTAGAGGGAAACCTCTAGGCCCTTTCTCTTGACATCGCAAACGTCCGCGCCAACCTCTCTCCGCCGGACCCGTGCGGCATTCCGCGGTCGCGCATGTCGGGAAATTTGACATTTCTGTCTGTCAGTTGCCACCCGTCCCCACCGAAAGTTGCGTTAGATCAACTAATCACGTGGATATTCCCCATCTTGGTTCGATTCTTGCTTCCAGTCTCTTCGACCCGGGGGCGATCCGCCGCCGGGCGACCGAAATCGAACAACAAGGGGATGCCGATGCTCAAACGTCAAAGCCGCCGTGGTCGCGGACTGCTCTGTGCCTTGCCCTCTCTGCGTCAATGGCAGCGGGCAACGTGTCTGCGGCACTCATCTCGCTGGACGATGTCAATTTCGGACCCGATTCCATCACGCGGGACACATCCGCCAACCTCGAGTGGCTCGACGTGCTCCACACGATGAATCCACCAGCGCTCAACGGAACCGGCTACACGCGCGCCCAGGTCACCGCGGGATTTGCGCCGGGGGGTCTCTTCGAGGGCTTCAGGTATGCAACGACGAGCGAGTTCCAGGCGTTGCTCACCAATGCCGGGATTACTTACTCGACGGGTTGCTGCGGCAACGCAACCCCCGGCAACATTGCCCCGATCGAGTCGCTGCAGGAACTCGTCGGGGTGACGCAGGGCTTCGGCACCGATGCGACCAAGGGCTTTCTCGATGGGGGCGCGAAGGGCGAGATCTTTGCGAGCAACGGCGCAGCCTTCATCTTCGACAACGACCAGAGGGATGCCGGCGGCAGCTGGCTGGTCCGCACTGCGCAGGCCAGCAACCCGGTGCCCGAACCTTCCACGCTGGCCCTGTTGACAGGCGTCGGGTTCATGCTTGCTCTGCGCCTGCGGCGTCGAGCCTCAAGACACCGGCACGTGCCGTCCTGGTAGTCGGTCAGGCGATTCAGTGCGCGGAGCAGCAGCACCTCGAAGACATCGTGTTCCGACGCGCCGAGCTTCAACCGCAGGAAGTCTCGCACCTGCGGCGAGCTGAAAGCACAACCGCGACGCACGCGTCGAGGGCTCGCCTGGCAGCACGCAGCACTTCGTCTGCGAAAGAATGAGGCCTGGAGAGAGAGATTTCTCCAGGCCCCTTTCTTGACGGACCGCCGAAAGAATCCCGCTTTGCACCACATGATCGTTGTACGAGTCAACCATCGCTCGTCGATCGACGACCGGGGCCTCGAAGACGGGGCTGCGGTCCCGTACGACCCCTACAATTCATCGCTCGGCAGCACCGCAGCAAACGGAAGTCGTTCTTCGATGTTGGTTCCCGCCCTCCTCGTCTCCTTCTCGGGCCGTCCCTGCTATCTCCACTTCGAAGGCACCGAACGGCACACCGCCCGGCTCTACGCCAATCCGTCGCAGGCGCTGCGCGCCTTCAAGAAGGACGCTCGGCGATACCAGCCTCTTGGCCTTTTTCTGAGAGCGTGGATCTACCTGGCAGAAGACATGGGCCTGGGCGTCCGGCAGCCCTCCTTCACGGTCTATCGTGAGCTCGCGTTCCTGGGCAACGGGAAGGTCGCCTGCTATCGACTGAACGGCTCGCCTACGCAGAGCTGGCCGATCTCGAAGCAGAAGGGTCTTCCTGCCTGGGCCGAGCTGCGGAAGGTGAAACCCGTCGAGCACGACGAGTTCGCGTAGTCGGCTGCCCCGCCTGACCTAATCCACCACCGCCCCGCTCGACACCGCCGCCTCCTCGCCGATCAGTCCCCGCGGCCGGAAGACCAGCGTCACCATCAGCACGAGCCCGATCAGGATCACCTGCGCCGCTCCGCCCTTCACCTGCAGCCCGGCGGGCAGCACCTGCTGCGCGACGGTGCCGCTCAAGGTCCACACCGCCCACATCACGAGCGCACCGAGCACCGCGCCCTTGTTGTTGCCGCTCCCGCCGACGATCAGCATCGTCCACACCTGGAAAGTGAGGATCGGCTGGAAGTCCTGCGGGCTGACGAAGCCGATGAAGCTCGCGTAGAGCGCACCGCCCAGCCCCATGATCGACGAGCCGATCACGAAGGCCTGCAGCCGGTAGAGGAACGCGTTCTTGCCGAGCGACGACGCGGCGGTCTCGTCCTCGCGGATGGCCTTGAGCACCCTGCCCCACGGCGAACGGACCATCGCCTCCAGGCCCGCATAGACGATCACGACGACGGCGAGCGCGAGCGCGAGCATCAGCAGGTTTCTCGCGAACACCGTGTCGAACACGCCGGGCAGCGGCCGGGGGATGCTCGCGGCGCCCTGGCTGCCGCCGGTGAGTTCCTGCGCATTCAATGCAACGAGCTGCAGCGTCGTCGCGATGCCTATCGTGACGATCGCGAGGTAGTCCTCGCGCAGCCGCAACGTGGGAATGCCGACGACGAAGGCGACGATGCCCGAGGCGACGAGCGCGCCGACGAGCCCCACCAGGTACGGCAGCTCGAAGCCGCCCAGGTGCATCAGGTACTCCGGCCCGCACAGGATCGCGAAAGTGTAGGCGCCGACGAGGAAGAAGCCGGCGACGCCGATGTTGAACAGCCCCGTGTAGCCCCACTGCAGGTTCAGGCCGAGGCAGACGATCGCGAAGATCGACGCCTGCGCCAGGAAGAAGACGAGGTACGAGGTCATGCCGTCATCGGGGTCGTCGGAGGCGCTTCAACTGCGATCTCCGAGGATGCCCTTCGGATAGACGAGCAGGATCGCGAACATCAGCAGGAACGCGACGGCCGGCTTGTAGGCGGCGCCGATCAACGGAACCGACATCTCCTGCGCGAGACCGATGACGAGTCCGCCGAGCACGGCACCGTAGATGCTGCCGATGCCGCCGAGGATGGCCGCAGCGAACATCGGCAGGATCAGGTTGAAGCCCATCTCGGAGGAAATCTGCACCGTCAGTCCGAACAGGATGCCGGCCACCGAGGCGAGCCCGGCCCCGATGATCCACGTCCAGCGGATCACCGCCTGCACGTCGATGCCGGCCACGCGCGCGAGCGACGGATCGTCGGAGACCGCCCGCATCGAGCGACCGAGCGACGTGCGCGTGAGGAACAGGTGCAGCCCGACCATCAGCACCGCGGTGAGCCCGACGACGAACAGCTCGTCGCCGCTCAGCCGTACGCCGGGGAGAAGCTCCGTGGAGACGGCGATGTTGCGCGAGTAGTACTCGGGACGCGATCCCCAGACGAAGACGACGACGTTGCGCAGCATCAGCGACGCGCCGAACGAAGCGATGACGAGGGTCACCGTCACGTCGCTGCGGCGAAGCGCGCGGAACAGCAGCCGGTCGAGCACGAGCGCGAGCAGCGCCGTGAGTGCGATCGCGATCGCCACCGCCACCAGGAAGCCCCAGCCGAAGGTGAGCGGCCCGATCGTGCTCGCGCTGGCGAAGAACGCCGCGAAGACGAGCGCGAAATAGGCGCCGAAGGTGAGGAACTCGCCGTGCGCGAAGTTCGCGAAACGAAGGATGTTGTACGTGAGCGTGAGGCCGATCGCGCCGAGCGCGAGCGTCGCCCCCACGACGACGCCGTCGGCGACGTACTGGATCATGCGAGTGCCCGCCGCGTGCCGAGATACAGCGCGCCGACCTCCGGATTGCCGAGCAGCGCGCGCGCCTCGCCCTCGATGCGCTCGCGCCCTTCGGCGAGCACGTAGCCGCGATCGGAGATTGCCAGTGCCGCGCGCGCGTTCTGCTCGACGACGAGGATCGTCAACCCGAGATCGCGCACCTCGCGCACCTTGGCGAACACGATGCCGACGAGCAGCGGCGACAGGCCCGCCGACGGCTCGTCGAGCATCAGCACGCGCGGGCGAGACATCAGCGCACGCGCGACGGCGACCATCTGCCGTTCGCCACCCGACAGCGTGCCGGCGGCCTGGCGGCGGCGTTCGCCGAGTCGCGGAAAGAGCTGGTACATCCGGTCGAGGTCTTCGTCTGCACCGTCCCGCGCGCCGCGCGCCGCCGCCCCGATCTCGAGGTTCTCCTGCACCGACAGCCGCGCGAAGACGTTGCCCGTCTGCGGCACGAACGCGAGACCGCGCGAGACCATCCGGTGCGCCGGAACGCCGAGCAGTTCGTCGCCGAACATCCGGATCGATCCCGAGTGCACGGGAACGAGTCCGGCGATCGCCTTCATCAGCGTCGACTTGCCCGCTCCGTTCGGCCCGAGCACGGTGACGATCTCCCGGTCGCGCACCTCGAGCGACACGCCGCGCAGGATGTCGACCTCGGGCACGTAGCCGGCGACGACGTCGCGCACGACGAGCGCGCAATTGCTCGTGCCTGCGCTCGGAACGCTCGCACCTGCGCTCGGGTCGCCCGCACCCGGATCGCTCGCCGGCACGCTCACGCCGGCACGCCTCCGAGGTAGGCCTCGAGTACCCGCGGGTCGCTGCGCACCGCCTGCGGCGGCCCTTCGAGCAGGAGCTTGCCCTGCGCCATCACGAGGATCGGATCGCACAGGTTCATGATCAGGTCCATGTTGTGCTCGATGACGAGGAAGGTGATGCCGCGCTCGTGCAGCTCGCGCAGCTTGTCGACGATCGTCGCGAGCAGCGTCGGGTTCACGCCCGCCCCCGGTTCATCGAGCAGCACGAGCTTCGGCTCGGACATCAGCACGCGCGCGAGTTCGAGCAATTTCTGCTGCCCGCCCGAGAGGTTGCGGGCGAACTCGCCCGCCAGCCGCGCGAGCCCGACGAAGTCGAGCACCTCGCGCGCGCGTTCACGCACCGCACGCTCCTCGTCGCGCACCCTCGCCCGCGCGAACCAGTTGTTCCAGAAGCGTTCGCCCGACTGCCGCTGCGGCACCAGCATGCAGTTCTCGAGCACCGTCATGCCGGCGAAGGGGCGTGGAATCTGGAAGGTGCGCACCAGCCCCTCGTCGAAGATGCGATAGGGCGCGAGGCCGCCGATCGCTCGCCCGAGGAACGAGAGGGTTCCGGCATCGGGCCGGTGCACGCCGGCGATCGTGTTGAACAGCGTCGTCTTGCCGGCGCCGTTCGGCCCGATCAGCCCGGTGATCGTGTTCGCACGCAGCGTGAACGAGACGTCGTCTACTGCGCGCAGCCCGCCGAACTCCTTGACCAGCCCCCCGACCTCGAGCATCGGCGGCTCACTTCGAAGCCGAGCGCAGCTGCCGGATCTGCTCGACCGTGACCATGCCGGTGGGCGTCACCTTGCCGTCCTTGACGTCCCAGACGACCATCGGCGCATCGATGTCGCCGTTCTTGTCGAACTGCAGCGGCCCGGAGGCGCCCACGTACTGGATCGGCTTGCCGTCGGCGGCCATCTGCAGCCCTTTCTTCAGCGAGTCGACGCCCGCGTAGATCTTCTCGCCCTTCGGGTCGGTCACCTTGCGGATCCCGTCCTTGATCGCGTCGGCGTCGTTCTTCTTCGAGTGCGCCATCGCGAGCCCGATCAGCACGGTGGCGTCGTACGCGTTGGTGATGTACGGCTGCGCGGGCAGCGCACCGTACTTCGCCTGGTACTCCTTCTTGAAGAGGTCGAGCGACGGCGTCTCCACCGACCCGGCGGCGGTGCCGTGCACCTCCTTCAGATACTTCGCACCGACGTCGTTGGCGAAGTCCTGCGACTGCAGCCCGTCGGGCAGCAGGAACTTCTGCGGGCCACCGCCGGCGATCCACTCGCGCGCGATCGTCGTGCCGTCGCCCGGGTAGCCGATGAGGAACAGCGCATCGGGCGTCGGGCTCATCGCCTTGTTCACCTCGGAGCGATACGACGGCTGGCTCGGGTTGTAGACGACGTTCTGGGTGATCGAGCCGCCCGCCTTCTCGAAGGCGTTGATGAACTCCTTGCTCAGGCCCTGGCCGTAGGCGTTGTTCAGGTACAGCACCGCCACCTTCCTGATTCCCGCGTCGGTGGCGAGCTTGGCCATCGCCACGCCCTGCAGCGCATCCGACGGGCAGGTGCGGAACCAGTATCCGTGCGTCTTGCCCTGCTCGGACAGCTCGGTGAACATCGGCGACGTCGATGCCGGCGAAACCTGCACGATGTTGCTGCCGGCGGTCACCGACGTGAGGATCGCGGCGCTCACGCCGCTGGAGAGCGCGCCGACGATCGCCGGCACGTGCTGCACGTCGACCAGCTTGCGCGCGGCATCGACGCCTACCGACGGACTCGTCTGGTCGTCGAGGAGCGACAGCTCGAGCTGGCAGCCGTTGACGCCGCCGGCGGCGTTGAGGTCGGCGACGGCCAGCTGCGCACCCTTGGCGATCTCCTGCCCGAGCGCGCCGAGCGAGCCGGTGAGCGACATCACGCTGCCGATCGTCGTCGTGCACTTCTGCTGCGCATGGGCCGGCGCGGCGCCGAAGGCGATCAGCGCAGCACCGACGAAAACGAATCGTTTGAACACGACGTATCCTCCTGTACGAACCTGAACCTGACGTGACTCTCGCCCGCGTGCGGACCTTTGGCACGAAAGCCCGACAGGCAGCCGAGGAATTCGCGGCGGCCGCCCGCGCAGGACGATTCCCGCGGAGTGCGGCGCTCGGGGCGTTTCGCGGCGGAGCCTGCGGCGCGGCTCGTCAGGGATCGGGGGTGCGACGCGCCTCGATCGCCGGGCGGTCGAGCGCAGCACGCGAGACGGCGACGACGTCCCAGGCCGCCATGAACAACGCAGCGATCACCGGCCCGATCACGAAACCGTTCACGCCGAACACCGCTATGCCGCCCAGCGTGGAGATCAGCGCGACGTAGTCGGGCATCTTCGTGTCCTTGCCGACGAGGATCGGGCGCACGACGTTGTCGACGAGGCCGATGACGAGCACGCCGAAGGCGATGAGCCCGATTCCCGCCCAGGTCGCGCCGGACCCGATCAGGTAGAGCGCGACCGGCAGCCAGACGAGCGCCGCGCCCACCGCGGGCAACAGCGACAGGATTGCCATCGCCACCCCCCACAGCACGGCGGCGTTGATACCGAGCACCCAGAACGCCAGGCCGCCGAGCCCGCCCTGCAGCACAGCGACGACGATGTTGCCCTTGACCGTCGCACGCACGACGGTCGTGAACTTCTCGCCGAACTGTCCCTTCAGTTCGGGCTGCAGCGGCAGTGCCAGGCGGATTCGACGCACCAGGCGGTCACCGTCGCGCAGCAGGAAGAACAGCAGGTAGAGCATCACGAAGAACGCGATGACGAACTGGAAGGTGCCCTGCCCGATGTTCACGCCCTGCTGCACGACGAACTGAACGGCACGCTGCAGCCCGGCGGCGAAGCGATCCTGTATGTCGGAGAGGCTGCTGAGATTGAAGCGCTCGAGCAGCGACGTCGCCCACGGCGGAAGCGCATCGAGCATCGCGCGGAACCAGGTGCCCGGCCGCAGCTCGCCCTGCTGGATGCGCTGGTACACGCTCGCCGCCTCCTGCGTGATCATTGCGCCGATCCACGTCAGCGGCAGGATCACGACCAGCAGCACGAGAACGAGCGTGACGAGCGCCGCGAGATTGTGTCTGCCGTGCAGGACGCGCACCAGCCTGCGCTGCACCGGGGCGAACAGCACCGCGATGATCGTCGCCCAGAAGACCGCGCCGTAGAACGGCAGCAGGATCCAGAAGAACGCGATCGTGACGGCCGCCACGAGGAGCCAGAACGTGCGGTCCTGGATCTCCTCGAGCGACTCGGCATCGGAGTCGAGACGCGGCGTGTTCATCGACGCGCCGCTTTCCGATGCGCGCGCCACGAGTTCGCTAGCGCAAGGCGAACAGGCGCCACAGCCCGGTAAAGATCAGCGTGAAGCCGGTCAGGAAGCCGATCAGGCCGATCGACGACGCCGGCCAACCGATCGCGACGAGGATCGCAACCACGATCGACAGCAGGCCGTCGAAGAGCACCCAGCCCCATCCCTTTAGCGGGCGCAGTCGAAACGCCAGTGCGGTACGCGCGACGCCCGCGGCGAAGAGGAAGGCGCCGACCAGCAGCGCGAGCGAGGCGATTCCGGCTACCGGCAGGAAGACGATCGCCACGCCGAGCAGCAGCGTGAGAATGCCCGACGCCAGGCGCCAGCCGAAGCCGTCGCGGTGCCGCGTCTGGAAGGCGTAGACGATCTCGAAGACGCCGCTCAGCAGCATCAGCCAGCCGAAGACGAGCGCCGTAGCGAGCGCGGCGACCGCGGGCATCAGCAGCGCGAGCACGCCGGCGATGATCAGCAGGACGCCCCAGAACATCTGCCCGCCGCGGCTGCGGCCGGGGCTCGCGGTGTCGTATGCGGTTGCCGCGCCGTTTCTCACCATGATGCCTCCCACCAGACCCGGCGGCGCAGCAACCGACGGACCCGCAGCCGGCGCTCAAGCGCCCATCATCCGGTCGGGAAGCCACGTGGCGAGCTCCGGAAAGAAGGCAAGCAGCACCATCGTGCCGAGCAGGATCAGCACGAACGGGAGCGCACCCCACAGCACCGTCGGCAACGAGACCTGCGGCGCGACGCCCTTGAGCACGTACAGGTTGAGCCCCACGGGCGGCGTGATCAGCCCTACCTCCATGTTGATCGTGAGCACGACGGCGAACCAGATCAGGTCGAAGCCGTTGGCCTCGAGCACCGGCTGCAGGATCGGCATCACCATCAGGATGATCGCCACCGGCGGCAGGAAGCAGCCGGCGAGAAGCAGGAACAGGTTGATCGCCAGCATCAGCACCCAGCGGTTCAGGCCGAGGTCGACCAGCGCCTGCGCCGCCGACTGCGTCACGTACAGCAGCGACATCATGTAGGAGAAGATCGCCGCGGCACCGATGATCATCAGGATCATCGTCGACTCGCGCACCGTCTCGCCGAAGATGCGCCAAAGGTCGTCGCGCCGGTACGCACGATAGATCGCGAACACGAGGATCAGCGCGAGCACGGCCGAGATCGCCGCGACCTCCGACGGCGTCGCCAGTCCGCCGTACATCGCCCACGCGATCGCGATGATGATCGCGATGAACGGCGACACGCGGCCCAGCCCGCTCACCTTCTGCGCGAGGGTGTAGCGCGCATCGTCGACCTGCACGCCCCGGCGCGAGAGCACCGTCGACAGCCACGCGTACGAGGAGAAGAAGAGCACGAGCAGCGCACCCGGCACGATGCCGGCGAGGAACAGCCGCCCGATCGACGTCTCGGTGGCGATCCCGTAGAGGATCATCGTGATCGACGGCGGAATGAGGATGCCGAGCGTTCCGCCTGCACAGATCGAACCGGTGGCGAGCGCCGGCGAGATGCCCCTGCGCAGCATCTCGGGAACGCCCGCCTTGCCGATCGCCGCCGCGGTGGCCGGGCTCGATCCGCAGATCGCCGAGAACACGCCGCACGCGAGGATGTTGGCGATGACGAGCCCGCCGGGCAGGCGTGCCAGCCACCGGTGCAGCGACTCGTAGATGTCGCGGCCGGCCGCCGACGAACCGATCGCCGCGCCGAGCAGCACGAACAGCGGGATCGTGAGCATCGCGAAAGACGCCAGTTCGTCCATCATCACGATCGGCACGTTCGCGAGGCTGGCCGGGCCTTCGAACACGACGAGGAAGCCGATCGCGACAATCGACAGTCCCCACGCGATCGGCAGTCCGGAGAACAGCACCGCGAGCGTGACGACGAGGATCAGCAGGCCGATCTGCAGCTCGTTCATCGGAGCGTCTCGTCCGCGTCGGCTTGCGCGGGCCGGAAGATCTCGACGACGTACTGCAGCGCGGTGAGCCCCAGGCCCAGCGGCAGCATCGCGAACAGCGGCCACTTCCTCGGCGCCCAGGTGCTCTCGGTTCGTTCGCCTTTCAGGAACGACTCCCAGGCCAGCCCGGCGCCGAGCCACGCCAGGTACAGGCACACCGCGAGGCCGATGACGGCGACGACGACCGCGGCCCGGAAGCGCAGCCGCTGCGGCAGGTAGTGCGTGAGCAGGTCGACGCCGACGTGCCCCCGCGTCTTGAGCGTGTACGGCGAAGCAAGGAACAGCGACGCGACCATCATGTAGACCGAGAACTCGATCTCCCACCAGGTGGAATGGCCGGTGGCGCGCCAGAACACGCTCCAGGTGATGACGAGCGCGGCGAGCACGAGCAATACCGCGGCGACGACCGCCAGCCCGACGGCGAGACGGTCGATCGCACGAAAGACGGCGCGCATGCCCCGCAAGGGCCGGTTCACGCGACGTGAACCGGCGCTACCTGGCCTGCAGCAGCGCGTCGAGCAGGCCCTTCGCCTCCGGCGAGGTCGCGGCGAACTCCTTCCACGAGGTGTCGCGCGCGAGCGCGAGCCACTGGTCGAATTCGTCCTTCGTCATCTGGTGTACCTGCCCGCCGGCCTTCTTGTACGCCTCGGCCATCTTCTCGCCGGCCTCGCGCTGCAGCCCGAGGAAGAACTCGTCGGACTTCGCCGCCGCCTCCTCGAAGATCTTCTGCTGCTCGGGCGTGAGCTTGTCCCAGTGCTGCTTGGACATCACCAGCGGCTGCATCAGCATCCAGATCGTGTAGTCGCCCGGCACGGTGGCGAACTTCGTCTGCTCGTACAGGCGCATGCTCACGAAGGTTTCCGCCGAGGTGAGCGTCGCATTGAGCACGCCCGACTGCATCGCCGGATAGATCTCGGTGGACGGCATGCTGACGACCGACGCGCCCGCCACCTTGAGCATCGACTCGAAGGTCGGATCGGCCGCGCGCATCTTCAGTCCGGCGACCGACTTCGGATCGGTGATCGGCGCCTCCTTCGACGCGAAACCGCCCGGGGTCCACCACCAGGTGACGATGTGCACGCCGTTCCTGTGTGCGAGCGCCTGCAGCTTCTCCGCGTACGGCGACTTGCGCAGCTTCATCGCGAAGTCGAGGTTCGGGATCGTCCCGGGCAGGATCACCGCCGAGAACTCGTGCGCCTTGCCGCTGGCGTACGACATCGGGAATACCGCCATCTCGAGCGTTCCGTTCTGCAAGGCATCGAACTGCGCGACCGGCTTGATGCCGAGCGAGCTGCCCGGGTAGATGCGGAACTTGATGTTCTTGTCGCGCTTCGTCACTTCCTCGACGAACACGCGCGTGGCGAGGTCGCGACCGTCGGCGTTGGCCTTGAACTGGTGCGAGATCTTCAGTTCCTGCGCGGCCGCCGGCGTTGCGGCGAAACCCGTTGCGAGGGCTGCGGCCACGGCGACCGCCGCGGCGAATCGGCTGCTTGGCTTCATCTCGTCTCCGTCGTTCTCGCCCGCGCCGCGGGAAGATCGTCCCCGCGGAAACGCCCGACGGCGTCGGCACGGACTGCGTTGTAGTGGCCGGGGCACTATCACGGCGCCGGCGCATCCTTGTCAAGGCACCGACGCGACTGCGAGGCCGGGTCGAGTCCGTTTCAAGCGCGTTGGCACTGCGCTGCCGCTCGTGCGCTGCCGGCATCGGCGACCTTGTCGGGGGAGCGCAGATGGATATACTCGATAACTTTAGGGGCGGACCCGCGAACGCCCGCCTTTCCACCAGCCGTCGCAGAGCGGAGAAGGAGACATGAGCAACGGCTCTTCGCTGCGCGGCGGCACTGCGTCCGCCGCCCCGCGTTATCGTCCTCTGCAGTTCGGCGTCACGCGCGTCGTCGTCGACGAGCGCGCCGATGGCTCGCGAATCGTGCGCGCCGAGCAGCCGCTCGACGGCTACCCCGCACGGCTGAGCGACCGCCTGCTCGACGCGGCGCGCGCGTTTCCGGACCGCGTATTCGTCGCGCGCCGCCGTGCGCTGGACGACGGCCGTCGCGGCGACTGGGAGACGGTCACCTACGGACAGACGCTCGCGCTCGCCCGCGCGATCGCGCAGGCGCTGATCGACCGGGGTCTCGACGCCGAGCGCCCGGTCGCGATCCTCAGCGAGAACGGCATCGAGCATGCGCTGCTCGGTCTCGGCTGCCTGCTCGCCGGCATCCCCTGGTGCCCGGTCTCGCCGGCGTACTCGCTGATGAGCCGCGACTTCGGAAAGCTGCGCCACGTGATGTCGACGCTCACGCCCGGGCTCGTTTTCACCGCCGACGCCGCGCGCTACCGCCCCGCCCTCGACGCCGTCGTGCCCGAAGGCGTCGAGATCGTCACGCCCGAGTGCGGGATCGGCACGCTCGGCGGCCGCCAGGCGACGAGCTTCGAGGCGCTCGTCTCGACCTCGCCCGGAGCGGCGGTCGACGCCGCTATTGCGGCGACCGGGCCCGACACCATCGCCAAGTTCCTCTTCACGTCGGGCTCGACGCGTGAACCGAAGGCGGTGATCAACACGCACCGGATGTGGTGCGCGAACCAGCAGCAGATGCTGCAGTCGATGCCGGTGCTCGGCGCGGAACCGCCGGTGCTCGTCGACTGGCTGCCGTGGAATCACACCTTCGGCGGCAACCACAACTTCGGCCTCGTGCTGTACAACGGCGGCACCCTGTACATCGACGACGGACGCCCGACGCCGGCGGCAATCGGCGAGACGCTGCGCAACCTGCGCGAGATCGCCCCCACCGTCTACTTCAACGTGCCGCTCGGCTTCGAGGCGATCGCGCATGCAATGAAGGACGACGCCGTGCTGCGCCGCACGCTGCTGTCGCGCGTGCGCATGTTCTTCTATGCCGGCGCCGCGCTCGGGCAACCCGTCTGGGACGCGCTGCACGAGGTGCAGGAGCGCGAGATCGGCGAGCGCATCGTCATGGGCACCGGACTGGGGATGACCGAATCGAGCCCGTTCGCGCTGTTCATCACGAGCCCGCAGGTGCGCGCCGGCGACCTCGGCGTGCCGGCGGCGGGCGTCGAGCTGAAGCTCGCCCGCTGCGCCGACAAGATCGAGGCGCGCTACCGCGGCCCGAACGTGACGCCCGGCTACTGGCGCGCGCCGAAGGAGACGCGCGAGGCCTTCGACGAGGAAGGCTTCTTCCGCACCGGCGACGCGGTGCAGTGGATCGACGACAACGACCGGCACAAGGGGCTTCGCTTCGACGGGCGCGTCGCCGAGGACTTCAAGCTGTCGAGCGGCACCTTCGTCAGCGTAGGGCCGCTGCGCGCGCGCATCGTCGCGCTCGGCGCACCGTACGTCCAGGACGCCGTGATCACCGGGCTGAACCGCAACGACGTCGGCGCGCTGGTCTTCCCGACGCCGCGCGTGCGCGAGCTGGCCGGCCTGGCACCCGAGGCGCCGCTCGAGGAGGTGCTCGCCTCCACGCCCGTCGTCGAGCGCTTTCGCGCGCTGCTCGATGCGCTCGACGCCCAGGCCACCGGCAGCGCCACGCGCGTCGCGCGCCTGCTGCTGCCCGCCGAGGCGCCTTCGATCGACAGCGGCGAGATCACCGACAAGGGCTCGATCAACCAGCGCGCGGTACTGCGCCGTCGCGACGGGCTGGTGCAGGCGCTGCACGACGAGACGCATCCCGCGATCCTGAAACCGCGATCGCGACGCTGACCCCACTATGATTGCGCCTTCGTCGTCCGCTGCAACCCCGCAAGAATGAGCAAATTCACCACCATGACCGTCGAAGTGCGCTTCGGCGACTGCGATCCGGCCGGCATCGTCTTCTTCCCGCGCTACCACCGCTGGATGGACGCCGCGTCGCTGCACTTCTTCATGACCTTCGGCGTGCCCCCGTGGCACGTTCTCGAGCGCATCAACGGCGTGATCGGCACGCCGGTGCTCGAGCACCACACGCGTTTCGTGAAGACGGCCACCTACGGCGAGACGATCGAGATCCGGACCGAGGTCGAGGAATGGCGCAACAAGGTCTTCGTGCAGAAGCACCGCGTCACGCGCGGCGACGACCTGCTGTGCGAGAGCCGCGAGACGCGCGCCTTCTGCATCCGCGACCCGGACGATCCGTCGCGCATTCGCGCGATCCCGATTCCCGAGGACGTGCTCGAACGCTGCCGATGAGCTCCGACGCGGCACGACGGCTCGCCGCGGGCATCGACGGCGACGAGGACGATCGGCGCGGCCCGGCGCGTTCCCGATCCCCCCGCGAGCTGCGGACAGCCGCGGTGCCGCACGGACAGGGCGCGCTCGGCGCGCTCGTCGGCTACAACTGTCGCCGCGCGTACCTCGCCGTCCTCGAGCATTCGATCCGGCACATGAGCGAGCACGACCTGCGGCCGACCTCGTTCTCGGTGCTCTCGCTCGTGCATCACGAGCCCGGGCTGAACAGCCGCCAGGTGTCGAGGGTTCTCGGCATCCACCCGCCGAACCTGGTCGCGATCATCGCCTCGCTCGAAGCGCGCAAGCTGATCGAGCGGCGGCCCGACCCGGCCGACGCGCGTTCGCTCGGGCTGCATCCCACCGTCGACGGCAGCCGACTGGCGTCGCGGCTCGAGCGCGTGCTCGCGCGCGCCGAGATCGCGGCAACATCGATGCTCAGCGACGCCGAGCGCGAGACATTGCTCGAGCTGCTGCGGCGCATCTGGTCGTCGCCGCAGCAGTCCTGACGAACGATGCGCGCGCACCCGGCGGCCCCACGCTCGTCGGCTCTGTTCCCCGGCTGGATCGTCGTCTGGGCGGCGTTTGCCGTGATGACGGTGATCTTCGGGGTCGCGTACTCGTTCGCCGCGTTCTTCGAGCCGCTCGCTCGCGAGTTCGACGCGAAGCGCGCCGACGTCTCGTGGATGTTCGGACTGGCGTCGCTGCTGTATTTCTCGCTCGGCGTGGTCGGCGGCGCGCTCGCCGATCGCCACGGCCCGCGCGTGACCGGCGTCGTCGGTATCGTGCTGCTCTCGGCGGGGCTGCTGCTGTCGAGCTTCGCCACCGACCTGTATACGATCTATCTCGCCTACGGCCTCGGCATCGGGCTCGGCGTGGCGATGAGCTACACGCCGTCGATGGGCGCCGTGCAGCCGTGGTTCGTGCGCAGGCGCGGACTGGCGTCGGGCATTGCAAGCTCGGGCATCGGCGCGGGAACGCTCGTCGTCCCGCTGCTCGCCGCCTGGCTGATCGACGCCTACGACTGGCGGGACGCGATGCGCGGCCTCGCGCTGCTGTCGCTCGTCGTCGGATTGAGCGCCGCCTGGCTGCTCGATCGCGACCCCGCGGCACGCGGACTCGCGCCCGACGGCGACGTAGCGCGTTCGCCTTTCCCCGCGACCGCATCGGCGCAGGCCGCGCACGAGCCGGCTGCGCGCGTTGCACGCGCCGGCGTCGCGACCCCAGCACCGTTGCCGGGTTTGCGCCTGCGCGAATCGATCCGCACGAGCCGCTTCCACTGGCTGTATGGCGCCGCCCTCTTCGCCGGTGCACCGATGTTCGTCCCCTTCGCGCACCTGTCGGCCGCTGCGCGCGACATCGGCATCGGCGATGCGCAGGCCGTCGCGCTCGTCGGGCTGATCGGCATCGGCAGCCTCGTCGGGCGCTTCGCGATCGGCGCGCTCGCCGATCGGCTCGGCCGGCTGAAGACACACGCGATCGCGCAGTTCGCGCTCGGCGCCTCGTTCGTGCTGTGGTGGATCGGCGGGCCGTATGCGAACTGGGCGCTGTTCGCGATCGTCTTCGGGCTGTCGTACGGCGGGATCGTTTCGCTGCTGCCGCCGATCTGCTCGGACCTCTTCGGACTGCGGGCGGTGTCGAGCACGATCGGGTTGCTGTATTCCGGCGCGGGATTCGGAGCCCTGCTGGGGCCGGTGCTGGCAGGGGCGCTGTTCGATCGCTACGGGAACTACGACGCGGCGATCGCGATGTGCGGGGCGGCGTCCGCGCTGGCGACGTTCTCGGCGTGGCGGGTGCTGAGACTCGCGTCGGATGGACGCACGGCTCGTGCACGGTGAGTCTGCGCGGCCGCGTGACTCGTCGCTCGCAGACGTCCTCGCGATGGCTGCGCTGCTCGGCGGCTTCGCAGTGGGCGCAGACGCGATCCGTCGCCTCGACGTGAAGCAGCAGCCGATGCGCGCGGGGCGAACGACGGGATGCGCAGGAATGCTCGTTCCGCGTGCGTTTCGGAAGGACGGCTGGGCAACGTTCAGCAGATCGCGAGCTTTTCGTGCAGTTCGAGGAACGCCGTCGCTCGCGGGAACACGAACGCATGAATTGCGAGCATCTAAGGACACGGAGCACGAACGGGTGCACCCGAACACAGCGAGCGCCGCTTCACGTCGAGGCGTCGGCATGCGCCTAGCGAGCCGGTGCCATTCGGCCCTCGCAGGTCACCCTGCGCAGCCGCCCGCGATCGCGAGCAGCGCAGGGAACCCCGAAGGGGCGGCTTCGCCGTCGGCCGAAGGCGCATGCCGACGCTTCGACGTGCCGCTGGAGAACCAAAGCGCTCAGGAACGCGCCGCCCGCTCCCGCTCCGTCTCCTGCAGCGCCCGCCACAGGATCTTCCCCGTCGCCGACTTCGGCAATGCGTCGGCGATCTCGACGATGCGCGGCACCTTGTACGCCGCCATCTTCCCCCGCGCCCACTCGACGATCTCCTCGCCGGTGACCTTCCCGCGCGCCGCCTCGCTCAGTACGACGACCGCCTTCACCGTCTCGCCGCGATACGCGTCGCTCGCCGCGATGACGCACGCTTCCTGGATCGCCGGATGCGCATACAGCATCGACTCGACCTCGGCCGGCCACACCTTGAAGCCCGCGGCGTTGATCATCCGTTTCAGGCGGTCTACTAGGAAGAAATAGCCGTCCTCGTCGCTGCGGCCGAGATCGCCCGTACGCAGGAATCGCCTGCCGTCGAGCTCGACGAAGGCCTCGGCGCTCGCCTTCTCGTTGCCCCAGTAGCCCTGGAACACCTGAGGTCCGTGCACGAGGATTTCGCCCACCTCGCCCGGCGGCAACTCGCGCATCGTGTCGACGTCGACGACGCGCGCATCGGTATCGAAGATCGGGATGCCGAGGCACTGTCGCTTCGGCCGCTGCGGCGGATTGATATGCGACGGCGCCATCGTCTCGGTCAGGCCGTAGCCCTCGACGTACTCGATTCCGCACAGTTCCTGCAGCCGCACGGCGACCGCCTCCGGCATCGCCGCTCCGCCCCCGCTCATGCGGTCGAGGCTTGCGAGCGACGCGCGGCTCAGCCCCGGCTGCGACAGGAAATCGACGACCATCGTGGGGATCGCCGTCCACGCGCTGACCCGATAGCGCTCGATCAGGCGCGCGGCGACCGCGCGATCCCAACGCGGCAGGAGCACGACGGTGGCGCCGATGAACAGCGGCCCGTTCATGCTGCCCTGCATGCCGGTCACGTGGAAGAACGGCAGGACGGCGAGCACGGTCGCGTCCTGCGTCAGGCCGAACCACTGCAGTCCGGCGATCGCGGTGAACTGCGCGCTTCGATGCGTGTGCATGCATCCTTTGGGTCGGCCGGTCGTCCCGGACGTGTAGGGCATCACGCACAGGTCGTCGGGGCCGACGACGAGCGGTCCCGGCCGCATGCGCGCCGACATTGCCGTGTGCCAGGCGACGGCGCCCGCGTCCTCGCAGGAGATGCGCGGCGCGGCGACGAACTCGGGAACCGCGAGATCGGTGGGCGCCTCGAGATAGTCGGAATACGCGGCGACGAGCACGTGCGCGAGCGGCTCGCGCAACAGCGCGCGCACGCGCGGATAGAGTTCCTGCCCGACGATCGCCACCCGCGCGCCGCAATCGTCGACGCAGTGGCGCAGCTCCTCCTCGAGGTTCATCGCATTGATCGGCACGACGATCGCGTTCGCGCGCAGGATCGCGTAGTAGCCGATGACGAACTGCGGGCTGTTCTGCAGGTACAGCAGCACGCGGTCGCCGCGTCGCACGCCCATCTCGTGCTCGAGCCAGCCGGCGAGCCGCTCGACCTCGTCGAGGAAACGCGCGAAGCCGATGCGCGTGTCGTAGAAGACCAGGTACGGCTTGTCGGGATAGCGTTCGGCGGCGACGCGCGCGTTGTGGACGAGCGCCACCTCCGGCGTCGTCAGGCGGTGCGGGACCCCGCGCGGCCAGAACGCGAAGTGGCGCCCGCTCATTCGCCCCGCGGACGGCCGCGCGCCGTCACTTCACCGCGACGCGCAGCGTGTTGCGCAGCGCCCCGCGATCCTCGCCCGTCCAGCGGCGGAACAGCTCGTGCTCGATGCCGACGTGATCGAGCGCCTTGCCGATGCTCTGGTGCACGATGTCCATGATCGTCTGCGGATGATGATAGAACGCCGGCAGCGGCGGCAGGATCACCGCGCCGTAGTCGGCCGCGCGCGTCATCAGTTCCAGGTGGCCCTTGTGCAGCGGCGTCTCGCGCACCATCAGCACGAGCGGCCGGCGCTCCTTCAGCGTGACGTCGGCCGCACGCACCACCAGGTTGTAGGTGAAGGAATTCGCGATCGCCGACAGCGTCTTCACCGTGCACGGCGCGACGATCATCCCACGCGTGCGGAACGATCCGCTCGCCACCGCCGCCCCGACGTCCTTGTTCGGATGGACGACGTCGGCGAGCGCCTTGACCTCGTCGACCGAGGCGTTCGTCTCGATCGCCAGGTTCATCGTCGCCGCCTCGCTGAGGATCAGGTGTACCGGCTCGCCGAGATGGCGCAGCACGCGCAGCATCTCGACTCCGTAGACCACGCCGGTGGCACCGGTGATCGCCACGACCAGGGGCAGCTTCTTCGCTTCGCTCATCTTCGACGCTCCAACCGCTCAGGCTACCCGCTGCCGGCGGGGTTCGGCAACAGGATCGAGCGCTTCGAAGCCCGCCGCGGCGAGCGCATCGACGACGTGCTGCGGGTCGGCGGCGCCGAAGCGCACGATCACGCGCGCCGGCGGCGGCTCGGCCGGATGCGTCGCGGCACCCCCCATTTCCTGGGCATCGTCGTTGCGCCCGACCGGATACAGGCCGTGCAACACGGCGCCGGCGGCCTCGGCCGTGGCGCAGACGCGGGCCAGGACGCCGGGCGCCAGTCGCAACGGAGCCAGCGCGACCGCGTGATCGCTGTCGGCGGCGCCGACGCAGTGCGCCGCTAGCTGGAAGATCTCGTTGGCCGAGATCACGCCGACGAGCGTCTGGCCATCGAGCACCGGGAACTGCGCGACGCCCAGCTCCCGGCCGCGCCGCAGGCAATGCGCCATCGTGTCGTCGGCCTGCACGCAGGCCGGATTGCGGACCATGATGTCGCGAACGCGCAGGCGCGTGACGAAGTAGTCGAACTCGTCGGGGTTCTGCGTGCGCAGCACGAACTGCCCCATGCGCAACAGGTTCGCACGGGTGACGAGCCCGCGCAGCCGGTTGTCCTCGAGCACCGGCAGCGCGTGCAACTGGTGTTCGCTCAGCAGCCGCTTGGCCTCCGAGACGAGCACGTCGCCGCTGATGGTTGTCGGATCGGTCTGCATCCAGTTGCGAACGAGCATCGGATTTTCCTCACGTGGAGACTGCGAGCGCCGGCGCGTTCGCCTTGCGGTACAGCGCGAGAAATTCCTCCACGGCCGCCCGCGCGAATTCGGGCGTATAGAGGTTCAGGTCGAGCTTGCGCAGCCGACGCGGGTCGTCCAGGCGCTGCTCGAGCCGCTCGACGAAGGCCGCGTCGGCCGCCGGATCCCAGATCGGGCGCCCCTCGCGATCGAGCGACGACCAGCCACGCAGCGGCACGAGGAAGGTCCACGGCCCCTTCGCCTGGTTCAGTCGCCCGGCAATGACGTCGGCCGCCTGCCGCAGCTCGTCGGCGCTGGTGCGCACCTGCACGCGCAGCGCGTCCTGCACGTACTGCACGCGGTCGCGCGTCTTCTCGAGCATGTCGGGCCGGCCGCCGTACGACAGGATGTCGAGCCCGCACGGCCCGAGCACCGTCGGGATTCCCGTCTGCACGGCGGCCATCAGCCGATCGGGGCCCGGGTCCCGGTTGCCGTGGAAAAGGTGCTCGACGATGCCGCCGGTGCACAGGTCGATCACGCCGTGGAACATGCCGTCGCGGATCATCTCCTCCATCGCGCGATCGCCCTTGCCCTGCGCGTGACAGACGATCGGAATGAAGCCCGCCTCCTCGAGCAGCCCCATCGCGGTCTGCACCGCCATCTCGCCGAAGCCGAACGACGACAGCGCGACGCACGGGCGGTCGAACGCGATGTCGGTGCCCTGCGTCATCTCGACCATGCCGCAGACCGCACCCACCGCGTTGACGATCTGTGCGCGCAGCAGCGGATTCATCTTCACGATGTCGAGCACGGTGTGGTGCATCGTGATGTCGCGCGTGCCGACGTAGCGGTCGATGTACGCCGGATGCGCGGCCATCGGCGAGGCCATCACCTTCGGCATGCCGAAGGGCAGCGTCTTCATCACCGAGGTGGCGACCAGCGTGGCGGTGCCGCCGCCGATTCCGAGGACGCCGTGCACGCGCCCGGCACGAACCATCTCGCCGACGATCGCCGACGCGCCGCGGATCTGGTTGTTCGTCGCCGTGTCGCGATCCGAACGATACTTCTCGCGCACCACCTCGATCGACAGCCCGCCGCGCCTCGCCACCTCTTCGGTGCGCACGTCACCCGGAAACGGCGGCGGCTCCTCCATGCTGAAGTCGACCAGGATCGCCTCGTGCCCTCGCGCGGCGATCAGGTCCTTCACGAAGCGGATGTCCTCCCCGCGCGTGTCGAGATTGCAGATGACAGCGATGCCTTTCATATGACGCACTCCGTGCGTGAAATGGATGGGTGAAGGGTGAAGGGTGAAGGGTGAAGGGCGTCGGCAAACTGCCGCGTCCTCCGAGGCAGACGATCGACATGGTCCTCGTCACACCTTTCCCGCGGGGACCGTCGCAGCGGCGCAGCCCCCTTCACCCTTCACCCTTTACCCTTCACTTTTTCTTGGCTTGAGGCCGCGTCAAGCGGCCGATCATCTCGGCCACCGGGCTCGGCCCGTCGAAGCCGTACTCGTTCCACCGATCGGAGACGCGCTGCAGCATGTCGCGGTCCATGAAGATCTCCTGCGGCTTGCTCTTCCATTCGTAGGGCGTGCAGGCGTCGAGGATGATGCGGCTGGTGATGTCCCGCGCTTCGATCGGCAGACCGGGATCGAGCGGTGTCGAGCGGCCGCGGTCGATGATCTGCGCCGAGCGCTTCGGGTCGAAGCGCGTGGCAAGCGCCCACCAGACGCGGTCCATGTCGTCGGCCTCGATGTCGTGGTCGACGACGATGACGCCCTTCAGGCCGTAGTGGCCGGTGGTGCTCGCGATCACTGCGTTGCCGACGTGGTTCGAGTGCCCCGGATACATCTGTTTGACCGAGACCACCGCCCAGAAACGGCCGGTGGCGGCGGCGGGCAGGTAGACGCTCTGGATTCCGGGAACCTTCATCGTCTCGAGGTCGTACCAGAGCGCACCGGTGCGGTTCAACGACTGGATCATGTGGATGTCGTTGATCGGCTTGCCGACCGTCGTCGACCAGAAGACCGGGTTGTTCCGGTGCAGGATGCGCTTCACGCGCAGCACGGGCTTCGGATAGTCCTTGCCCTTGTTGCCCGAGTAGTAGCCGGTGTATTCGCCGAAGGGCCCTTCGTCCATCAGCTCGTTCGGGTCGATGAAGCCCTCGGCAATGATCTCGGCGTTCGCCGGCAGCGTAAGCCCGGTGAGCTCCGACTTGAACACCGGCACCGGACGGCCGCGCAGCGCGCCGGCGACGTCGTATTCGTCGGTCTGCGAGCTGACGAGCGTGGACGCCGCGAGGAACAGTACCGGATCGCAGCCGACGACGGCCGCAGCCGGCATCAGTTCGCCGCGTTCCTGGTACTTCTTCATGTGCATGTCGCCGTGCTTGCCCTTGATGATCTGCGAGCCGAGGATGTTCTTGCCGAGCACCTGCGAGCGATAGGTGCCGAGGTTCGTCCAGCCGGTGTCCGGATCCTGCGTGACGAGGTAGCCTGCGGTGACGAAGAAGCGCCCGCCGTCGTCCGGATAGAACCACGGCACCGGAAACTTCTCGAGGTCGACGTCCGCCTCGCGGACGACGTTCTGCATCACCGGCGGGTTCTCGACGTGGGTCGGCTTGACCATTTGCTTGGTAGTCAGCTCCATCCACTTGCGCGAGAGCTGGCACATCGTCAGTCCCGGGTCCTGCTCGAGCGCGATCGCGATGCGCTCGGGCGTCGTGAACGCGCTGGTGAACACGGGGATCGAATTCCCCTTGACGTTCTCGTACAGCAGCGCCGGGCCCTTCTTCTCCTCGTTCACCTTCGAGACGTGGCACAGCTCGTATTTCCAGTCGACTTCGGTGCGGACGCGATGCAGCTGGCCGTTCGCCTCGAGTGCGGCGATGTAGCTGCGCAGATCGTCGATCAGTCCCACTTCGGTGCGTGCGTTCATTGCGACTCCACGATGTTGCGGTGATTGCGGTCGGGAAAGGAGGGAATCTCAGTCGATGCGCTTGCCGACGAGCAGGCTCGAGACGATGTAGTCCATCGCGCTGCCGCGGGGGCCTTCGGCCGTCCGGCTCTTCGTGCTCCACACCGTCTCCGGACGGGCCTGCAGCACGAACACGTTCCCGCCGGCGGGCACGTCCTTGTCGACGGCCCACTCGATGTCCATCGGGCGGCCGTAGTGCCGCTCGATGCGCTTGCCCATCCAGGCGAGCTCGGTGATCTCGTCGTCGATGAGCGACTGCACGGTCTGGCGCTCGAACGGCACCTCGACTGCGCGCGACTGCTGCGCCTTCAGGTCGACCGTGTAGCACAGCTCCTTGCGCGAGATGTGCCGGTCGATGATGTCGAGCGTCACCTTGTTGACGACGAAGTGATCGGGCGTGACCTCACCCGAGACCACCGACTCGCCGAAGCCGAAGTTCGAGTCGATGACAATCACCGAGCGGTCGCCGTTCGCCGGGTGCAGCGTGAACATCACGCCCGCGGTGTACGAGTTCGCCATCTTCTGCACGCCGACGGCTATCGCCACCTGCTCGTTGGCGAAGCCGCGGTTCGCGCGGTACGCGATGGCACGGCCGGTGTACAGGCTGGAGATGCAGCGCCGGATGTGGTGCAGCACCTCGTCGACGCCGCGGATCCACAGATAGGTGTCCTGCTGGCCGGCGAAGCTCGCGTCGGGAAGGTCCTCCGCGGTGGCGCTCGATCGCACGGCGACCGGGACGCCGGGCGTGCAGCAGCGCACCGACAGGCGCCGGTAGCACTCGGCGATCTCGTCCTCGAGAGCGGCGGAGAACGGCTGCGCCTCGATGAGCGCGCGGATCGCCGTGCTCGTCGCCTCGAGCGCGTCGCTGTCGGCGACGTCGACGCCGGCCAGCCGCGAAGCGATCTCGTCCTCGATGCGTGCCTCCCGCAGGAAATCGCAGGTCCCCGCGGTGGTGAGCGCGAAGCCGGGCGGGACGTTGACGCCGGCGTGGATCAATTCGCCGAGCGACGCGCACTTGCCGCCGACGAGTGCGATCGAGCCCGCATCGCACTCCTCGAACCAGCTCACGCGCGCCGCGGACGCGGCCGGCGCCCCGGGGGACGCCGACCGCACGGGGTCGGTGACGGTACCCATCGTCGTCGCCCGTTCAGCGGTCGATGGTGATCGCGCCGCTCGAGCCGTCGACCCGCAGCCTCATGCCGGTGCGGATGATCTTGGTCGCGTGCCCGGTGCCGACGACCGCCGGCATCCCGTATTCGCGACAGACAATCGCCGCGTGGCTCATCACGCCGCCCACGTCGGTGACGCAGGCGCCGATCTTCGCGAAGGCCGGCGCCCACGACGGAGAGGTCGTCGGCGCGACGAGGATCTCGCCCTCGCGCAGTTCGCCCACCTCGCTCACCGTGCGGCACACGCGGGCCGTTCCCTCGACGACGCCCGGGCTGCCGGCGAAGCCCTTCAGCTCGGTGACGTTCTCGGGGTCGAGGATTTCCTGCACCGCGGCCCAGTCGGCGAGCGACTTGTTCGTCACGCCCCAGAGCACGATCGTGAACGGCTCCTGGATGACCTCCGGCGCGGTGCCGATGGCCGGCGGCGGGCCCCATTCCTTGAACTTCGCCATGACCCCCTTGCGCCACGCGATCTCCGCGGGCCAGGTCTTCGTGCCGCGCGGCGTGACGCCGGTGGCCCAGGCGGTGACGATGTCCCAAAGCGCCTGCTTGATCTCGTCGCGACGCAGCAGCCAGACGTCCTCGACGTCCTCGAGCACGCCGTGCTCCTTCATGATCGCCGCGACCTCGCGCATCTTGTTCCAGAACACCGAGTGGAACCAGTGCTCGACGTAGAACAGGTGGTTCTCGACGTACGGGAACACGGTCTTCGCGCAGCCGAGCAGCTCGTCGAACTGCCTGCGGTCCTCCTCCTTCTCGATC
>DASWVL010000047.1:0-2952 GCA_036406255.1 Zeimonas sp. | reverse complement strand
CGATCACTTCCTGCTCAACGGGCGCGCCGCATCGC
Source organism: Zeimonas sp. (assembly GCA_036406255.1). Lineage (GTDB taxonomy): Bacteria > Pseudomonadota > Gammaproteobacteria > Burkholderiales > Burkholderiaceae_E > Zeimonas. Next base: position 2,917 of record DASWVL010000047.1, on the reverse strand, counting down.
GCCTGGTCGCCGCCGGAGTGGACCGCGCGATGCGCGGTCGCGAGAAAGCGAGCGACCACGCGCCGGCGTGGATCGAGATCGACGTGGAGCGCACCGCGCCCTGATCACCGGCAATCGCCCGGCCCGCTCGCGCGCGCCGGCGTGCCGTAGCGGCGGCGGTATCCACCCACTGCGCGTCGGGCCTCCCGGCAGCGCCCGGCGCGGCGCGCCTATGCTGACGCAGGCCAGTCCGATCCGGGGATCCGATGTCGAGCGCCCCACAGGTCCCGCACTCCCACTGGCCGACGCTGCGCCTGGCGGACTGGAACGACACATTCGAGACGCTGCACATGTGGACGCAGATCGTCGGCAAGACGCGTCTCGCCCTGGCGCCGATGCAGAACCACTGGTGGAATGTCGCGCTGTACGTGTCGCCGCACGGGCTGGCCACTTCGGCGATCCCGTTCGGCGCGGGCACGTTCTCGGCCGAGTTCGACTTCATCGACCACTGCCTGGTGCTGCAGACGAGTGACGGTGCCAGGCGCACGCTCGCACTCGCGCCGCGCACCGTCGCCGACTTTCATGCCGAATACCTCGACGCGCTCCAATCGCTCGGCATCGAGTGCCGGTTCGCGCGAGCGTCGCCGGTCGAGGTGCCGGTTTCGATTCCGTTCGCAGAGGACCGGCAGCACGCCTCGTACGATCCCGACGCGGCGCAACGGTGGTGGCGAATCCTGATGCGCACCGACCGCGTCATGGAGCGCTTCCGCAGCCGCTTCGTCGGCAAGGCGAGCCCTTCGCACTTCTTCTGGGGCAGTTTCGACCATGCGACGACGCGCTTCTCGGGACGGCGCGCGCCGACGCATCCGGGAGGCGCACCGAACTGCCCCGACTACGTGATGATCGAGGCGTACTCCCGCGAATGCTCGAGCTGCGGCATCTGGCCGGGGGGAGGAAGCTACGAGGAGCCGGCGTTCTACGCGTATGCATACCCCGAGCCCGCCGGTTACGCCGAGCGCACGGTTGCCCCCGCGGGCGCACGCTACGACACGGCGCTGCGCGAGTTCGTGTTGCCGTACGAACACCTGCGCAACGCGACCGATCCGGACGAGGCGCTGCTCACGTTCTTCCAGTCCACCTACGAGGCCGCCGCCGATCTCGGGCGCTGGGATCGCGACACGCTCGAGCGGACGAACGGGACTGCGGGCTGATACGCGCGAACGGCGCTCTCCCGTTCGCTACGCCGCCCGGTATCGCCGCGCGAGTTCGAATCCGACGACGCAAATCGCCAGCCACGCGCTCCCCGACAGGAAGCCGGCGACGACGTCGCTCGCGAAGTGCACCTGCACGAACACACGGCTGCTGCCGATCGTGAACGCGAGCGCGGCCGCCGCCCGGACGACCGGAAGATGCCAGCGCTCGGGAAGCGCCCGCACGAGGACGTATGCGAGCAAGCCATAGGCGACGACGGCGCCGGAGCTGTGTCCGCTGGGAAAACTCCAGCCCTGCGCCGCGACGATCCCGGGTTCGTGCACCGGACGCACGCGCTCGAAGATGCGCTTGAGCGTCTCGTTGAGCAGCCCGTTGCCGGCGAGCGCGACGATCCAGCCGAAGGCGAGCCTTCGCCGCCCGCGAAACACGAGCACCGCCGCCACCAGCACGCCCAGCGCGACGATCGTCGCCGTGTCGCCGAGTCGAGTCAGCGTGGCGAACGCCGCCCGCGTCGCCGGCGACACGTTCGTCGCCACCGCTGCGGCGAACGCCTCGTCGAAGGCCGCCACCTCGCCGCCCTGCCCGATCTCGTCGGCGATCTCGGCGAACCCGGCGGCTGCGCCGACCAGGACGACAAAGCCCGCCGCGAGCAGCAGTGCGAACTGCATCGGTGACGGCTGCGCGCCGGGGGCGGACGGACGCAGCCGGCGCCCTACGAGGTGCCAGCCGACCGTGGCGCCGACGAGCACCAGCAGCAGCCCGAAAGCGAAGACGCCGAGGGCGTGCGCGCCGAGCCACCGTGCGAGCGCGGAATGCACGTCGAGCGACGCGGCGTGGGGCACCGGCAGCCTCACAGCAGCGGCGAGAACAACCGCGCCAGCGAATCGCGCAGGCGTACCGGCAGCCGCCGCCGCGCGTAGGCGACCGGGTCGAACTCGGTGCATTCGCGCAGGTCGCGTTCGAACTCCTGCTCGAGCTGACGTGCGAGGCGCGTGTCGTACAACACCGCGTTCAGCTCGTAATTGATGCTGAAGCTGCGCAGGTCGAGATTGGCGGAGCCGATCGAACATACCTCGGAGTCGATGCTGATCGTCTTCGCGTGCAGGTAGCCCTTCTGGTACAGGAAGACGCGAACGCCCGATGCGACGACGTCGGCGATGAACGTGTTGCCCGCCCAGTCGGGAAGCCGGTTTCCGGAGGGGCGCGCGCTCACCATCACGCGAACGTCGACGCCCGAGAGCGCGGCCGCCCGCAACGCCTCGGCGATCGTCGCGTCGGGCAGGAAGAACGGCGACTGCAGGTACACGCGGCGCTGTGCCGACACGATCATGGCTCCGTAGAGCTGTCGGATCGCGGCCCAGCGCGAATCCGGGCCGGAAGTCAGGATCTGCAGCGGTACGCCGTCCGGCGTCGGCTCCGACGCGGCGCTTGCGCGGGTTCCCGGGAACAAATCCTCACCTGTCGCGTTGTACCAGTCGACCATGAACACCGTCTGCAGCAGCAGCGCCGCATCGCCGACGACGCGCAGCTGCGTGTCGCGCCACGACGTGAAGCCCTTGCCGCCGTCCAGGTGCTCCTGGCCGATGTTCATGCCGCCGGTATAGCCGATCGAGCCGTCGACGACCGTGATCTTCCGGTGATTGCGGTACGCGAGCGTGTGCACCTGGCTGAGCGGCGAGGTCGGCGCCATCCGCACGCCGGCGGCGCGCATCGAACGCAGGTAGCG
>DASWVL010000046.1:0-5367 GCA_036406255.1 Zeimonas sp. | reverse complement strand
GTCGACCGCCGTGTGGCCTCGATCGTCCAGGGCGCGGTCGGCGACGACGTCGACTCGCGCAACGAGCGCGAGCACGTCCGGGTCTTCGATTTCCTCAGGCCGGAAGTGCCGCAGCTTCGAGGCCTTTCGCACGAGCGCATTCGCCGCGCAGTAGCGCGCGCTGAACTGCGCGTCGACGCGCGGGTTCGCGCCGAGGGCGAACGGATGTCCGACGAGCCGGTAGGCGTACGGCGGCAGGCGCACCTCGATGCGGCCAATCCGCTGCGGTTCGCAGTCGACTTCGGCGGCGAGCCGCAGCGCAAGCTCGGTGACGCCCTGCGTGAGCCCGCAGCTCGGGTACTTCTTGAAGACGACCTCCTGCAGCCGGAACTGCTCGCCGAGGCCCACGCCTGCCTCGCCGACGATGCCGCGGCCCCTGGAGAACAGGTGCTCGTAGCCGTAGACGCCGCCGAGGAAACGCGCCGGACCGGTCAGCCCCGCGCGGGCGAGCAGCGCGCAGTTCACGCCCGACTCGGCGACCCAGCCCTGGATCAGGCGAACGGCGAGCGAACCGTCGACGTTGCTCTGGAAGCTGCCGCCGCATCGATTGAAGGCGAGCGCGAGCGCGTTGCGCATCTGCGTCTCGTCGAGGCGCAGGATGCGTCCGGCCGCCGCCGTCGCCGCGAACACGCCCGCGACGCCGGTCGGATCGAAGCCGTCGTAGTCGCCCTCGCTTCGATTCAATCGCGACGCGATCTCCGCGCCTGCCGCGAGCGCGACCAGGAACTCGCTCCCCTTGCATCCGCCCGCAAGCTCGGCGGCGGCCAGCGCCGCCGGCACCAGCGACGAACCGATGTGCAGGCCCGGAACCATCGCATCGCAGAAGTCGAGCGCCCGGCACATCACGCCGTTCAGCAGCGCGGCGCTCGGCGCGGGCAGGCGGTCTCCGTGGACGAAGACCGTGCACTCGGGCTTGCCGCCCCGTTCGACGAGCAGCTCGCGCAGCGGCGCGCATCCGTCTTCGGATGCGCCGGCGATCGCCGTGCCGGCGACCGCCAGCACGACCTTCTTCACGACGTCGACGGCCGCTGGCGGGATCGCGTCGCGCTCGAGCCGCTGCGCGAATGCGGCGAACCGGATCTCTTCGGCGACGTCGACGGTCATGCTGCGCTCGCTGCGGCCGTCGTGTCGAGCACCACGCGCCGGAGGTACTTCTTCGCGATGCGAAGCGCTTTCTGCGGCGAGTGCTCGGCGAGCAGCCCGATTCCGTACAGCAGGTACTCCTGGTCGATCCACGCGGCGGGCTTCATCGGCTTCAGGCTCCAGGGAACCGCGGCGTCGTACAGCGCGCTCGAGAGAACCTCGCCGGGCCAGCGCCCGTACTTGAAGATGCCGCCCGTACCGACGAGGTTCTGCACCTGCGTGAGGTCCTTGCCCACCTGCACCTTGACGTCGCCGGCCAGCGTGAACTCCTGCCGCAGCGTTCCCGCATGCCGTTCGACCGCGAAAGCGACGGCCGACGCGGCCAGCACCCGATCGATCGCATTGTCGACGTCGTTGCGCGGCACGTGGCCCACGTCGGTCGACAGCGCATGCACGCGTTCCTCCAGTTCGCCCGCTTCGATCGACACGTCCGGCAGCACCGAGCGCAGCTTCTCGAGCAGGCGTGCCGCCCCGACGAACTCGAGGATCGTCGGCGCGTTGTAGCGGATGCCGAGGTCGCCTTCGACGGTGCGCTTCGTGCGCGTCTCGGGCAGCCCGCGCAGCACGGTCTTGCGGTCCGTCGGATGCCCGTCGGCCACCGAATGGATGTTGATCGTCGCACCGCCAACCTCGACGACCAGCAGCGAACCGATGCCGGGCTCGTCGGCGGTCCCGTCGGCGAGAAGCGACGCCGCCTGCAGTGTCGCCTTCGGCGTCGGCATCACGATGTCGCCGATGTACTCCTGTGCGCGGTTCAGGCCCTTCGCCGCCGTGATCTGCCGGATGAACAAGTCGCGGATCAGCTCCTGTGCAGGCTCGACGTTCAGGCGGTCGAGAAGCGGCAGCACGTTCTCGACCTGGTACGACGCCTTGCCGGCGTCGGCGAGGATCTGCCGGACCGCGGAAGCCGCGACCCGATTGCCGGCGACGATGACCGGAGCGGCGATGTCGGACTGCGCGATCAGGCGGGCATTGGCGACGATCGTCTTCCTGTCGCCGCCGTCGGTGCCGCCCGACAGCAGGATGATGTCGCAGGCCGCGGCGCGCATCTCGTCGAGGCTCGATTCGTCCAGTTCGTAGCCCGAGGACCAGACGACCTTCGCACCCGCGCCGAGCGCGGCGCGGCGCGCGGCCTCGAGCGTGAGCGAGGGGACGAGCCCGATCGCCGCCATGCGCAGTCCGCCGGCGGCGCTGCTGCTCGCGTAGCGGGCCACGACATCCGCGTCGGTGACGGCGGATTGCGAGAACAGCCGTTCGAGCGCGTCGTTCAGCCCGATCGTGATGTCCTCGTCGACCGTCGTCATCGCCTGCGACCGGCCGACGACTTCCTCGCGATCGAGATCGACCGCGAGGACCTTCGTGTGCGTGCTCCCGAAGTCGACCAGCAGTACGACGTGCATTCACGCTTCCTCGGCCGTCTCGACGCCGAGGTCGCTCTTCAGCACGCGGATGACCTCGTCGGTGGTCACCGTGTTCGGGAAGACGCGGTTGAAGCCGATCTGCCGGAAGCGCTTCTCGACCTCGGGCCAGTTCTTCTCCAGCTCGAGCGGCGCCGCGACGGTTCCGCCGGCATAGAGGACGATGTCGGACAGGCCCGCCTCGACGCAGCGCTCGCGCAGCCCCTCGCAGTCGAGGATGCCCATTCCGTACATCGACGAAACGAGGATCGCGTCGGCGGCCGTCTCGATCGCCGCGTTCACGAATTCCTCCTGCGGCACCACGGCCCCGAGGAACGTGACGCCGAACCCGGCTTCCTTCAACGCGTTGGTGAGCACCCAGGCGCCGATCATGTGCGAGTCGGACCCGATGGTTCCGACGACGACTTTCCTGCCGGTCATGTGCTCTTTCCTTTCAGGACGGACGCGAACTGCAGATCCTGCACGACGGTGTTGAAATCGATCTTCCTGCCCTCCCGCGCCTGCCTCTCGGCGATCTTCGCGCGGTGGTACTCGAGCACCTCCTTCGGCACGGGGACTGCGCCGGGGTCGAGGTAGCGCACCGCGTTGTTCGCGTCGCGCACCACGCGCACCTTGCCGTGGTTGTGCTTCCACGGCGTGAGCATCGTGTCGATCCAGCCGACCTCCACGCCCTTGCACAGTCCGACCGCCATGTCGCCGTCGGCCGCTTCGAGGCACTTCTCCATCAGCGCACGCACCTCCAGCTCGATCATCGCCTCTTCCTGCGCGACTTCCGCGTTGTCGGGCATGCGCTGCGTGCCCATGATCCGCAGCATGTGCTTCGCCAGCTTCACCGAGCGCGCCATGCCCTCCTTCGTCGGCGTGGCGCGCGCCTCGTCCTGGCACTTCAGCACGACGCCGGGGAAGCCGCCGAGGATCGGAATCGCCGCGTTCCAGGCGATCATCGCGTTGGCCTCGTCCTCGCCGGGCGGCCATGCGCCGAGGAAAGGAAACGCGCCCGTGAAGAACTCGACGTCGTCGAAGCCGAAGCGCCGGCAGTACTCCTCGCACAGCCGCTCCGTGACCCGCACCATTGCGATGTCCTGCAACAGGTTCATGCCGAGCCCGTGCTCGAGGAACTGGTACTTCACGCCCTGTGCGGCGGCGAGGAGCGCCTCGGAGACGCAGACGAAGGAGTGATAGCCCGCGCTGTCGTAGCCCGAAAGGTTGCACGCGTTCCACGGGCAGATCGGAACGCCGTTCTCGGTGTAGATCGCCGCCAGGCGCGCCTCGTACTGGTTGATGCGGATCTCCTCGGCGAGCGGAATGCTCTTGCAGTGCGCAATGACCTCCTGCAGCGAACGCACCGAGCACCCGCTCCAGCCGGCGGCGAGCACGATCTCCGAGGCCAGGCGACCGTCCTCGTCGGTGGAATTGAAGTGCAGCGACACCTCGCTCGCACGGATGATGCGACGCGCCTCCTCGACGCCGAAGTTGACGACGGGCCAGCCGTTGAGCATCGACATGCCTTCGCTGCGGCTGCGCTCGATGCCCATCGCCGCGCTTCGGTAGTCGTTCTTGCGCGTATAGGAATCGGAGTAGATCAGCCACGACCCGTTCGGCGCGAGCCCGGCTTCCTGCTCGACGAACTGCAGCCCCTCGATCATGTATTCGGTGAGCGCCCGCCCGAACTGCGGGATGAGCACGTATGTGCCCGCTTCTTTCGCCGCCTTCAGTTTCAGCGTCTGGTTCTTTCCCTGCGACAACTCGCGCGCGGCGGCTATGCACTCGTCGAGGTCGTGCAACGCGCGCCCGGTTTCCCACTGCGGAAGCACTTCCTCGTTGCGGATGCGGAAGAACTCGTCGTCGCCGAGACGCTCGTTGCGAACCGTCGGGGTCATGCGGCACTCCTGCTGATTCTGAATTACAGAATCACATTCTGTTTGTAGCTACATCGTCCGGCAGCGCGGCCTGCGTGTCAACCTCCTGCGGCAGGCCGATGGCCGAGGCGCTCCGACAGCGCCCGCGCGGCGGCCCGGAGTGCGCGTGCCGGAACGCCGACGACGCTCGTGTCGAGCATTCCCTGGATGCCGACGACCGACATCGCGAGGATGACCTCGCCGCGATGGTCGAAGACCGGCGCTCCGATCGATGCGATCCCGGCCGAGGCATGGCCTTCGGCGACGACGGCCACGCCGTCGCGGCGGGCCTGCGCGAACAGCTTCTCGATCGCGCCTCTCGTACGCAGCGCTCGCGGATGCGAGGCGCGAGCACGCTGCGCGTCGATCAGCGGTCGGGAAAGCTCCGGCGCGAGCCAGGCACCGAAAACGCGCCCGCTCGCGGTCGTCAGCATGTCGAGCGCGGTGCCGGTCGCGACACTGATCGCGACCGGCCGGCGCGAACGCTCCCAGCGTACGACCACCGGCCCGTTGCTCGTCCACGTGGCCAGCGCGGTCGCCTCGTCGATCGTCGTGCACAGATGCGCGATCGCGCCCAGTCCGAGTTCGATTCCGTCGAGACGGTCGGCCGCGACGAGGCCGATCTCCAGGGCGAAAGGGCCGAGCGAGTAGAGCGAAGTGGCAGGGTCCTGCTCGACGAGCCCGGTGCGGACCATGCTCACCATGTACCGGTGCACCTTCGGGGCGGGCATCGCTGCCGCGGCGGCGATGTCCTTGAGCATCATCGCCCGTTCGCCGGCAAGCAGGGCCTGCAGGACCCGCATGCCGATCTCGAACGACTGGACCCCGTGCTTTCCCTGTCGCGCCCGACTCATCCGCGCTCCCCGTTC
>DASWVL010000045.1:0-8869 GCA_036406255.1 Zeimonas sp. | reverse complement strand
GTGCCGCGACTTGCGGCGCAGCGTCCAGCCGGCGTGCAGCGGCGGCAGCAGCACCTGCTCGTGCACGTTCTCGAGGACCTCGGGCAGGCCCGACGACAGGTCGTCGTTCAGCAGGATCGAGCACGGATCGAAGTCGGCGAGTCCGACGCGCAGGCCGCGCCGCACGAGCGGCTCGACGGTGAGCGTCTCGCCGCCTTCGGCCTCGATGCGCAGCGGAGCGAGCACCGACGGGTCGACGCTGCCGTATCGCACGCGCAGCCCGGTCTGCCGCAGGATCGTCGACAGGCGCAGCACGTTGCGCAGGTAGCGCGCATCGCGCCGGCGCGTCTCCGGGATCAGCAGCAGGTTGCGCGCATCCGGGCAGTACTTCTCGATCGCGGCCATCGCCGCCTGCACCGCGAGCGGCATCGTGTCTTCGGAGAGGTTCTCGAAGCCGGCCGGGAACAGGTTGGTGTCGACCGGCGCAATCTTGAAGCCGGCGTTGCGCAGGTCGACCGACGCGTAGAACGGCGGAGTGTGATCCTGCCATTCGAGGCGGAACCATCGTTCGATGCGAGGACTCGCTTCGAGCAGATGGCGTTCGAAATCCTGCAGCGGCGCGGAGATCGCCTGGGCGAAATCGGGAACCATGAACGAAAAGAGGTGCGGGCCGGCGGGACGACGGCCACGCACCGATTGTAGCGTCGGGGGTGGGCCCCGACGATCAGCGTGCTTCGCCGGGAACCGCGCCGAGGGGCCCCTCCGCCCGGGTCATCGGCATCGCGCGGGACGGTGCGGCGGACGCGACGGCCACCGAGGCGACCGCCGGCTCGACCGGCGCCGCCCGCAGCGTAGCGGGCGCCGGCGCCCCGATGCCTTCGGGCACGCGCGCCAGCGCGTTGCAGGTGAGCGCGGCGGCGTACGGCAGCGATTGCAGCAGCAGGATCGTCGTCCACATCGTCGCCTCGAGCTGGCGCCCCGCCTGCGTGAGCAGCACGCCGACGGCGCAGACGACGAGCCCGGCGAAGAGGAACGCCTCCTCGCGCACGGCGAGCGCCGGCCGCGCAACGGCGGTCTTCGCGTCCTTGCCGCTCGCCTTGCGCGTGATCTCGAACACCGCCCGGCGGAAGGCCAGCCCGCTGAAGATGCCGCGTGCGATCGCGTGCGACAGCGCCATGCCGGCGAGCGCCGAGCCGACGATGTCGGAGGCCGTGCAGCGGACGCGCCGCGCGTACAGCAGCGGGCCGAACAGCACCTTCACGACGAAGAACACGAACAACGGCATCATGAACAGCGCGATCGGCAGGCTGAACCACTTCGGCGCGGCGAGGATCCCGATCGTCCAGAACATCGCGGCGAAGGCGAACACCAGGTGCAGCGCGTCGCCGAGCCACGAGAGCCACCCGGTCAGGAAGTGATAGCGCTGACCCGCGCTCAGCCGCTCGCCCGATACCAGCGCGCGCCAGTGCCCCTTGAGGATCTGCATCGCGCCCTGCGCCCAGCGCCGGCGCTGCTTGCGGAACGACCCGAAGTCCTCGGGCGTCAGGCCCTGGCCCATCACCTCGTCGACATAGACCGTGGAGTAGCCGGCCTGCATCAGGCGCAGCCCCAGCTCGGCGTCCTCGCAGATCGTCCACTCGGCCCAGCGGCCGTGCTCGCGCAGCGCCTGCGCGCGGATCAGCGTCATCGTGCCGTGCTGGATGATCGCGTCGCGCTCGTTGCGATGGTGCATGCCGATGCGGAAGAACCCGTCGTACTCGTAATTCATCATCCGCCGCAGCGGCTGGTGCTGCCATTCGCGGTGCGCCTGCGGCGCCTGCACGACGGCGACCTTCGCGTCGTCGAAATGCCCGACGAGCGAGCGCAGCCAGTCGCGGCGAACCACGTAGTCGGCGTCGACGACGCCGACGACTTCGGCCTGCGGGTCGGTCTTCTCGAGCCCGAAGTTCAGCGCGCCCGCCTTGAAGCCGGGCCAGCTCGGCAGGTGGAAGAAGCGGAAACGCTCGCCGAGGCGCTCGACGTGCCTCTGCACCGGCTTCCACAGCGCCTCGTCCTTCGTGTTGTTGTCGATGACGAGCACTTCGTAGTTCGAGTAGTCGAGCCGCGCGAGGCTGTCGAGCGTGGCGATCACCATCTCGGGCGGCTCGTTGCAGCAGGCCAGGTGCACCGAGACGCGCGGCTCGCGCGCTCCCTCGGCGAGTGGGCGCGGATCGAAGCGGCGGCGCAGGTTGCCCGTCCAGTACATCTCGACGAACTCGAAGCCGTTGGCGAGCAGGATCGCGACCATCGCGCCGAGCGACGGCAGCAGCAGCGCGAGCGCGGCCCAGTCGGTGGGGCGCAGGTAGTAGTCGAAGGGCAGCGCGACGAGCCACACGCCGAGCGACGCCACCGCCTGGATCATCACCGCGAAGGCGATGCGGCTGGCGAGCCGCAGCCGTGCGAACGCCGCGAAGAACCACAGGATCGGCCCGAGCGCGAGCAGCGACGCGGCGATCGCCTTGTCGACCCAGTTCGGGTCGTTCTCGATCGGGCCGGTCATCGCGAACTTCGGCGTGCGGTCGGCGTCGAACACGCCCCAGTACGCCCCGACGCGACCCTCGTTCGCGCTCTTCCACGGCTGGTCGACCGCTTCCATCAGGTAGTAGTCGATCGAATGCGCGCGGGCGTAGGCGACGAACTCGCGGATGAAGCGCGCCTGCATCGCCGGCGTGGCATGCGCTTCCTCGAAGCGGTCGCCGCGGCTCGGCCATCCGATCTCGCCGATGACCACCGGCTTGTCCGGGAAACGCCGACGCAACTGGTCGAGGCGCTGCATCGCGTGGTCGATCGCCGCTTCCTCCGGCACGCCTTCCCAGTACGGCAGAAGGTGGACCGTGATGAAGTCGACCTGGTTGGCGAGCTCCGGATACGTGAACCAGATGTGCCACGGCTCGGCGGTCGACACCGGGACGTCGGTGGCCTTGCGCATCTCGTTCAGGTACGCGATCAGCTGCTGCACCGTGAGGTCTTCGCGCAACAGCGCCTCGTTGCCGACGATGATCCGCTCGATGCTCGAGTGATCGAAGGCCGCGTGCTTCGCCGCTTCCATCTCGCGCCGGTTGTTCAGCGACCGGCGGTCGAGCCAGACGCCCGCCGTGAGCTTCAGGCCGTGGCGCTGGGCGATCGCGGGCAGCTGCGGGATCTCGCTGGAGCTGTACGTGCGCAGGCGCCGCGTGTGCTCGGCGAGGACCGCCAGGTCGGCGTCGACGTCGGCGGCGCTCGGGTAGCGCCGCTGCGTCGGGTCGTCCCAGCGCTGGAACGCGTTGTACGCCATCCCGGTCACCCGGCCGTGGAAATCGGGGGCGTCGAAGGACGGGTTGAGCAGCTGCCAGGCGGCAAGGTTCACGGCGACGACGACGAGCGCGAGCAGCAGCGCCGGCGCCGATACCATGGCGGGGAGTCGCCGGACGACCGTGTACAGGCGCCGCGCCGGCGCACGCGATTCGATCAGCATCGACTTCGGAGCGAAAGGAAGATGGGGTGCGAACATTACCGAAGTTCCCGAAAAACCACGGGTAAACCCGGTCTTGTTCGCCTGGCGGCATGGGGATAGCAAGCCCCGTGCCCTCGGCTGCGAAGCGCCCGCCGCCGGCGCCGGGTCCTCGCACGCTCGAGCTGGTCCTGCTCGCGGCCCTCGCCGTTGCGCTGCTCGCGTGGTGGGCAGGACGCGGCGTCGAGCGGCCCGTGCCCGATCCCGGCGGCGAGCGCGTCGACTGCGTCTCGTACGCACCGTTCCATCGCCCCGGCGAGACGCCCTTCGATCCATCGAACCGGGTGACGCGCGAACGCGTTCGCGACGACCTCTCGCGGCTGTCGGCAATCACCGACTGCGTTCGCACCTATTCGATCGACCAGGGACTCGACGAGGTGCCGTCGGTTGCGCGCGACCTGGGCATGCGCGTGCTGCTCGGCGTGTGGCTCGGCCGCGATCGCGACAAGAACGAGGTGGAGCTGCAGCGGGCGCTCGCGCTCGCGCAAGGCCACGCCGACACGGTGCGCGCACTCGTCGTCGGCAACGAAGTGCTGCTGCGCGGCGAGCTTGCCGAAAGCGAGCTGATCGAGCTGGCGGAGCGTGCGAAGCGCACGCTCGACGTTCCGGTCACCTATGCCGACGTCTGGGAATTCTGGCTGCGGCATCCGCGGCTCGCCGATGCCGTCGACTCCGTCACCGTCCACGTGCTGCCGTACTGGGAGGACGAGCCGGTGGCAGTCGAGGGCGCCGTCGACCACGTCTTCACGGTCTACGCGCGCGTGCAACGGGCCTTTCCCGGACGCGAGATCCTGCTCGGCGAAACGGGATGGCCGCGCGCCGGACGGCAGCGCCGCTCGGCGGTTCCGGGACGCGTCGAGCAGGCACGCTTCGTGCGCGGCTTCGTCGACGCCGCCGCCGAGCACGGGCTGCCCTACAACCTGATCGAGGCCTTCGACCAGCCGTGGAAACGCCGCCTCGAAGGCGCGATGGGCGGCTACTGGGGCCTGTTCGACAGCGCAGGCGCGCGCGCCTTTCCGTGGCACGGGCCGGTGAACGCCGATCCGCATTGGCGCGACGGCCCGATCGGCGCGCTGGCCGGCGGTCTCGCCTTCGCGCTGCTGGCCGCGTACGCGCTGCGCCGACGGGCCCTCGCCGGACGCGCGGCAGGCGTTCGCTTCGTTCTCGCGCAGGCGCTCGCCGGCGGCGCGGCCGGCGCGCTGCTCGTCGCACAGTGGCGTGACGCGGTGCACTGGAACCAGGACTGGACCCACGAACTGCCGGCGATGGCCGGTGCGCTGGCGACGATCGGCTACGCATGGCTCGCGACGCATCGGCTGTCGCAGCCGCACGGCGCCGGCGCGCCGGGGCCGGTTCCCGGCGTGTTCGGCGCACTGTTCGCGCATCGGGGCCGATCGGTCGACGCGGCGGCCGCAGCGGCGCTCGTCCCCTGGGCGGACCGCGGGCTGGGCGTGCTGCGCTTCGGCTTCCTGTTCGCCGCCGCGATGAGCGTCGTGCTGCTCGTGTTCGACGCGCGCTATCGCGGCTTTCCGTGGGCGAGCTTCGCGATGCCGATGGCGATGCAGGCGCTGCTCGCACTACGCGGCGAGCGGTGGCCGCACGACGCACGCGAGGAACGCGCACTGGGCATCGTCCTCCTCGTCGGCGCGGCGCTCGCGCTCACGCAGGAGACGCTCGCGAACACTCAGGCGATCGTGTTCCTGGGCGGCCTGGTGCTGTTCGCGCTCGCGTGTGGCGGTGCACCGCGCTCGCGAACGAGCACAAGCATTCCGAGCAGCGCGCCGAACGCCGAGGGCGCGAACGAATAGAGCACGAGCCCGGCGCCGCCCAGGACGAGCGCGGCTTGCGCGAGCGCGCGGCCGCGCGCGACGGACGCGACCAGCCCGGCCGCCAGCGACGCCCAGCCGATGCCCTGCGTCGTGAAACCGAGGATCACCAGCGTGCGCAGCGCGCAGGCGCCGGCCCATGGCGCGGGGTCGCACGCGTGCGCGACCCCGGAGGGCTCGACGACGAGATGGCGCAACAGCAACGCGGCCGAGACCGCGATCCCGAACGGCGCTGCCTGCCGCAGCACGGCAGGCCGCGCGCGGACGAAGGAAAGGGCGGCGAGCGACTCGGGTGCGGGCAGCCGGGGGATCACGTCAACGATGATAGGCGGTCTCGCCGTGCGCGACGATGTCGAGCCCCTGGCGCTCCTCGTCCTCGGGCACGCGCAGCCCGATCGTGTGCTTGACCAGCTCGAAGCCGACGAGGGCGACGACCGCGGACCAGGCGATCGTCAGCAGCACCGCCTGCAGCTGCACCCACAGCTGTCCGGCGATCGAGTAGTCGGGCGACACCGCGTTCGCGACGTAGTCGTAGATTCCGACGCCGCCGAGCGCCGGCGCAGCGAACACGCCGGTGAGCAGTGCGCCGACGATCCCGCCGACCGCATGCACGCCGAACACGTCGAGTGCGTCGTCGACATCGAGCGCGCGCTTCAGTCCGTTCACGCCCCACAGGCAGACGAGGCCGGCGACGAGGCCGATGACGAGCGCCCCTGCCGGGCCGACGAAGCCGCAGGCAGGGGTGATCGCGACGAGGCCGGCCACCGAGCCCGAAGCGGCCCCGAGCATCGACGGGCGGCCCTTGAACCACCACTCGCCGAAGGTCCACGACAGCGTCGCCGCCGCCGTCGCGATCAGCGTGTTGGCGAACGCGAGCGCCGCGCCGGCGTTGGCCTCCAGGTTCGAGCCGGCGTTGAAGCCGAACCAGCCGACCCACAGCAGCGACGCGCCGATCATCGTCGAGACGAGCGAGTGGGGCGCCATCGATTCGCGTCCGTAGCCGATGCGCTTGCCGATCACCCACGCGCCGACCAGCCCGGCGACGCCCGCGTTGATGTGCACGACGGTGCCGCCGGCGAAGTCGAGCGCACCCCGACGCCACAGGAACCCGGCACCGGAGCTGACCGCCTCGAGCGACGTGGCGTCGGTGATCGCGTCGGGCCCGGCCCAGTACCACACCGCGTGCGCGATCGGCAGGTAGCAGAACGTGAACCAGAACGCCGAGAAGGCGAGCACGGCGGAGAAACGCGCGCGCTCGGCGAAGGCACCGACGATCAGCGCGCAGGTGATCGCCGCGAAGGTTCCCTGGAAGGCGACGAAGCTCAGCTCGGGGAGAACGACGCCCTTGCTGAAGGTCGCGGCCATCGATCCGGCGCCGATGCCGGCGAGGAACGCCTTCGAGAAATTGCCGTAGAACGCGCCGTCGCCGCCGAAAGCGAGCGAGTAGCCGTAGAGCGTCCACAGCACGACGATCAGCGCGAAGACGACGAGCACCTGCATCAGCACCGAGAGCATGTTCTTCGCGCGCACGAGCCCGCCGTAGAACAGCGCGAGGCCCGGGATCGTCATCATCACGACGAGCAGCGTGGCAACCGTGATCCACGCGACGTCGCCCTTCGCCGGCTCCGGTGCGGCGAAGGCCGGCGCCGCGGCGAGGGACGCCGCGAGCGCCGAGCAGGCACGAGACCAGATCCGTCGGGCGGGGGCCATTTCTTCTCCTTGGAATCGCCTCACGATCACAACGCCTCGTTGCCGGTTTCGCCGGTGCGGATGCGGATGACCTGCTCGAGGTCGTAGACGAAGATCTTCCCGTCGCCGATCTTGCCGGTGCGTGCCGACGCCTGGATCGCCTCGACCGCCTGGTCGACCAGTTCGTCGGGAATCGCGACGTCGATCTTCACCTTCGGCAGGAAGTCGATCACGTACTCGGCGCCGCGATACAGCTCGGTGTGACCCTTCTGGCGTCCGAAGCCCTTGACCTCGGCCACCGTGATGCCCTGCACGCCGATCGACGAGAGCGCTTCGCGGACTTCGTCGAGCTTGAAGGGCTTGAGCACTGCGGTGATCATCTTCATCGTCGTCTCCCGTGGTTGTGCCTCAGAACGACCTGCCCACCGTCAGCACGACGGTGGCGTCGCCGAGGTCGCGATTGCGAGCGCTGCGGTAGCACTCGCCGATGCCTGCCTTCGCATCGGTGTCGACGTACGACAGGCTCCAGTCGAGCCCGACCCACGTCTTCGCGACGCCGAGCTTCCAGTCGGTGTAGCTGCAGTCGTCGGACGAACGGATGCGCATGCCCTGCAGCGACCCGGACGGAATGCGCTGGTGGCCGACGTGGGCGAGGAGCGCGAAGCCGCGGCCGACGTCGACGTTCGCCGCGAGGTCGAGGTAGCCGGCGCCTTCGCTGTCCGGCACCCCGAACAGGTTCGTCACCGCGTGCGAATACTTCAGCGTGAACATCCGCCAGCTGCCGGCCGCGTACACCTCGGTCGTATGCGGCGAAACGAAGCCCGACGGATAGCTGCCGGGATAGAAGTAGCGCAGCACGCCCGCGTCGTAGCCGACCTCGCCCAGCCTGCCGCGCCAGCCGGCATAGACGTCCAGCTCGAGACTGTTGCTCACGTCGGCGTTGCTGTCGGCGAGCCAGCTGACGTTGGAGCCCCAGGTGCCGAGATAGACGCCGCTCGCATGCGCGTAGTCGAAGCCGCCCTGCAGCGCCGGATCGCCGTCGGTCTGCGCGATCCCGCGGTAGCGGTATTCGCTGGCGAGCGAGACGTTCGCCGAGAGCGAATGCGTCGGCGCCGCGTCGGCCGCGGCCGTCGCCTGCGCGGCTGCCGAAGTCGTGAACAGCGGAAGGAAGGCCATCGCCAGGATCAGTGCGGCGGCGGACGTGCGCATCGGCGGTTCTCCGGGGAAGGGTTCCCTCTCCACAGAGGCAGCTTCCGTGCCACCGCTGCGCGCGGCCCGAACGCGGTGCATCCGCGCGCATTCCCCGGCTTCGCGTGCCCCGCAACGATGCATCGGCGCGCGCTTCGTTCGCCTCGCGCACCTCGCCGTGCACCGATACAGGTCGACTGCTCCGCCGATCGGCCTCTTGCATCGGCCGACGGTGGCAGGGGCGAAGTGCGAGTCCGCATATCGGCGGTGCTAGACTCGATTCACGATGAACACGACACCGCAATCGCTGCTTGCCGAGCTGCAGCAGCGCGTCTCGGAGCTGTTCCGCAACAGCCCGGCCGCCGACATCGAGCGCAACCTGAAGGCGATGCTCGCGCAGACGTTCCAGCGCGTCGAACTCGTCACGCGCGACGAGTTCGATGCGCAGCTCGAGCGCCTGTCGCGGCTGCAGGAGCGCATCGCAACGCTCGAACGCCGGCTGGATGCGGAGGCGCCGGGCGCCGACACGGCCGCGGGGGGCGCGGCGCAGGCAGGCACGACGGACGCGGAAGGTACGGCATCGGCGGGAGCGGCGGCTGCCGGCGTTGCGGGCGCGGGCGCAGCCGGTGCGGGCGGCTCCGGTGCCGGAGCCGCGGAG
>DASWVL010000044.1:0-2795 GCA_036406255.1 Zeimonas sp. | reverse complement strand
TGCCCGGTGGCAATGTGCGCGGCACCGAGCGCCATCGCGTGATCGAGGAAGGCCTTGAACTTGATCTCGGCGTTGCACAGCACGTCCGGATTCGGCGTACGACCGGCGGAGTACTCGCGCAGGAAATCGGCGAAGACGCGCTCGCGATACTCGGCCGCGAAATTCACCGCCTCGATGTCGATGCCGAGCACGTCGGCGGCACTCGCTGCGGCGATCCAGTCCTCGCGCGTCGAGCAGTACTCGTCGTCGTCATCGTCCTCCCAGTTCTTCATGAACAGGCCGACGACCTCGTAGCCCTGCCGTTTCAGCAGCCAGGCGGCGACCGACGAGTCGACGCCGCCGGAAATTCCGACGACGACGCGCTCGCCGGATGAATCGTTCGTACGCGCGGACATCAGCCTTCGATGATAGCAACGGCTCAGCGCCGCCTCGTGCCCGCGTAGCGCCGGGCGAACTGATGCATGACCTCCTCGACGAGCGCCGCCCCGTCATCGCGCATGCCGAGCGCCGCCTCGTCCCGCGCCCGGTGCGCAGCATCGTCGGGCTGGAGCCGCACGAGCCGCTCGTTCAGCAGCGACGCCAGTCCATGCACCAGCGCCCACGCGGCCACCGCCGCGGACCGCGCCTCGGCGCGCGGCACGGTGGCCGCGACGACCTCGTGCAGTTCCCGCCACGCGCTCTCGGCCGCCTGGTCGAGTTCGTCGTGTCGTCCCCGACCTTCGGGGGTGCGCCGGAACATCAGCGAATACAACGCCGGGTGCGAGCGCGCGAACGCGACGTACGCGCATCCCATGCGCGCGAGTGCCGCCCGGCCCGAATCGGCGGCGTCGCGGCTCGCATGCAACCGTTGGCGCAACCGGCCGAACCCGGCGGCGGAGACCGCGGCGAGCAACGCGTCCTTGTCGCGAAAGTGCGCATAGGGGGCTGCATGCGAGACGCCGACCTGCGCGGCGATCGCGCGCAACGTGATCTTTTCGACGCCTTCGCGCTCGAGCCGCTCGAGCGCCGCTTCGACGAGCGCCTGCCGCAGGTTGCCGTGGTGATACGACCCGGTGGTCATCCGATTCCAGGAAGAACGGTAGCGAGTTGAACTTGACATCGTAAAGATCAAAGCGTACCTTATCTTTACGCTGTAAAGATCAAAGAGGCCACTATGAGTTTCCTGCTGCTGATGGGGTTCGTCACCGCACTGAGCGCGCTCGCGCAATGGCTGCGGCGTCGACGTCCGGCGCTGCGCCCGGCGATGCGTCACGGCATGGTCGGCGGCTTCCTCTTCACCGGAGTCGACCACTTCGTCCACGACACCGAACGCTATCTGCCGATGGTGCCGTCGTGGTTCGACCCGCTGAGCCTGGAACTCGTCTGGCTCACCGGGGCAACCGAGATCGCCGGGGCGATCGGGCTGGCGCTGTCCCCTGCGTTCTACTCCCGGGTCGGGCTGCCGAACCTTCGCCGGGCCGCGGGAATCGGACTCGCGCTGCAGCTCGCGATCGTCGTCGTCGCCAACGTGCACGTGGCGCTCACCGGCGCGACGGTCGCGGGACTGCCGTTCGGCGCCTGGTACTACTGGCTGCGCCCGTTGCTGCAGCCGCTGATCATCGCGTGGGCGCTGTACGCCGCGGAGGTGATCGGACCCCGCCGTGCGCCGGCGCTGACCGCCGCCTGAACGGCAGATCGCGACGCGCCGGTGCGCGAGTCCGGCGGGCGCGCGACGCCTTGTCCGGACGCGCACGCCTTCGGCGCGACGCGGCACCTTACAATACGCGCCGACTCCCTCCCTTCGGACCCTCGAGGAATTCGAATGCGCATTGGCGTTCCCGCGGAAACGCGTGCCGGCGAGGCACGCGTCGCCGCGACGGCGGAAACCGTGAAGAAACTCGCGGCCGGCGGCCACCAGGTGCTCGTCCAGCACGATGCCGGTCGCGCGGCGAGCCAGATCGACGACGCGTATGCCGCCGCCGGCGCGACGATCGTCGATGCCGGCGAAGCGCTCGGCGCCGAGATGGTGCTCAAGGTGCGCTCGCCGTCACCCGACGAACTGCGCGCGATGCGCCCGGGCAGCGTGCTCGTCGGCATGCTCGATCCCTTCGACCGCGAGGGGCTGCAGCACCTGTGCGACGCGGGCCTCACCGCCTTCGCGCTCGAGGCGGCGCCGCGCACGACGCGCGCGCAGAGCATGGACGTGCTCTCCTCGCAGGCGAACATCGCCGGCTACAAGGCCGTGATACTCGCCGCGAACGCGTACCAGCGCTTCTTTCCGATGCTGATGACGGCGGCGGGCACGGTGAAGGCGGCGCGCGTCGTCGTGCTCGGCGCCGGCGTCGCCGGACTGCAGGCGATCGCCACCGCCAAACGCCTGGGTGCCGTCATCGAGGCCTCCGACGTGCGCCCCGCGGTGAAGGAGCAGATCGAATCCCTCGGCGCGAAGTTCATCGACGTGCCGTACGAGACGGACGAGGAGCGCGAGATCGCGCAGGGCGTCGGCGGCTATGCGCGGCCGATGCCCGAGAGCTGGATGAAGCGGCAGGCGGCACTCGTCGCGGAGCGCATCCGGCAGGCCGACGTCGTCATCGCCACCGCACTCATTCCGGGAAGGCGCGCCCCCGTGCTCGTCACCGAGGAAATGGTGCGCTCGATGAAGCCGGGCTCGGTCCTCGTCGACCTGGCCGTCGAGCAGGGGGGCAACTGCCCGCTGAGCGAAGCCGGACGCACGATCGTGCGGCACGGCGTCACGCTCGTCGGCGAGACGAACCTGCCGGCGAAGGTCGCCGCCGACGCCTCGGCCCTGTACGCGC
>DASWVL010000043.1:0-9309 GCA_036406255.1 Zeimonas sp. | reverse complement strand
GGCCGCGGCCCGTCGCGAAGCGCAGGCGATGCTCGCGCGCGTCGGACTGGCGGCGCGGATCGAGCACAGGCCCGGGCAGCTCTCGGGCGGCGAGCGCCAGCGCGTCGCGCTGGCTCGCGCGCTCGTCACGCAGCCGCGCTGCGTGCTCGCCGACGAACCGACGGGCAACCTCGACAGCCAGACGGCGCGGCAGGTGTATGCGCTGATCGAGACGCTGTCGCGCGAACTCGGCACCGCCTTCGTCGTCGTCACGCACGACCTCGACCTTGCATCGCGCGCCGACCGCACGATGCACCTGCGCGACGGACGCTTCGTGCCGGACGCCGCTCCCGCGCGGGCCGACAGCTTCGCAGCGACGCGGGGCGCCGGCGTCGCGCGCTGATCGAGCGGCGAGCCGCTGCGCGACCTCATGCTCATCGACACGCACTGCCATCTGGACGCTGCGGAGTTCGACGCCGATCGCGACGCGGTGCTCGCGCGGGCGTTCTCCGCCGGCGTGGGTGCGATCATCGTTCCGGCGATCGCGCCGTCGAACCACGATGCGGTTCGTGCACTCGCCGCTGCCGATCGGCGCGTCGTCTACGCACTCGGGATCCATCCGCTGTGCGTCGGGCAGGCGAGCGACGACGATCTCGAACGACTGCGCGAGCGCGTCGCTGCGTCGATGGCCGACGAGCGCTTCGTCGCGATCGGCGAGATCGGGCTGGATTTCTTCGTCGAAGGGCACGACCGCGAGCGCCAGCAGCGCTTCCTGCTCGAGCAGCTGCGCATCGCACGCGATTTCGACCTCGCCGTCGTGCTGCACGTGCGCCGCGCGCACGACCAGGTGCTCGCGCAGCTGCGCCGCGTGAAGCCGCTCACCGGCATCGCGCACGCGTTCAACGCCAGCGTCCAGCAGGCGATGCAGTTCCTCGATCTCGGCTTCGTGCTCGGCTTCGGCGGCGCCATGACCTACGATCGCGCGTTGCGCATCCGCCGCCTCGCGAGCGAGCTGCCGTCGCACGCGCACGTGCTCGAGACCGACGCGCCCGACATTGCGCCCGAGTGGATTGCGCACGAGCGAAACGAGCCGTGCGAACTCGTGCGCATCGCGCAGTCCTTCGCGCAGTTGCGGGGAATTTCGCCGCAGCGCGCGGGCACGGATACGGCGGCGAATGCGTACCGGGCCCTGCCGCGGCTCGCCGCCGCGCTCGCCGCACCGTCCACCACGAATTGATCTAGGCGATCGGGTCGATGCCGCGCGCACGGGCGCGCGCCTAGCATCGAACGATGCTCGCACCCGGCCGGATCCTCGCAGCGGTGCCGCTCCCCGCGGCGATCGTCGTCGCGGCGCTCCTCGTGCACCGTCTGCCCACCTTGCCGCCGCGCGGCTTCGCGCTGGCGCTCGCGGCCACGGCGTCGCTCGCGCTGCTGGCGCTGCCGCCCGGTCGCCTCGTCGCGCTTCGCTGGATCGCCGTGCTGCTCGCGGCGTGCGGTGCCATGCTCGTCGCTGCCGACTCCGCGCTCTCGCGGCGCATTGCGCCGGTGCAGGAAGGCCGCGACTACGTCGTCGTCGGACGCGTCGCGTCGATGCCGCTCGTCGCCGAGCGCTCGACACGCTTCGTCTTCGACATCGAAGACTGCGTCGAGCCGGCCGCCGATTGTCCTCGTGCGCGCCGCGTGCGGCTCGGCTGGCACACGTTCGACGAGCGCTCCCGGCCGCTGCCGGTGCAGCCCGGCGAGCGCTGGCGCTTCACGGTGCGCCTGAAACGCGTCCACGCGCTGCACAATCCGAACGCCTTCGACGCCGAGTTGCGCTCGCTCGAGGAAGGCATCGCCGCGAACGGCACCGTGCGGGGTCGGCGCAAGGGCGCGGTGCCGAACGAGCGCTTCGAGGTGATCGAGTGGAGCATCCCGGTCGCCTTCGAGCGGACGCGCATGCGTCTGCGCGACGCGATGCGCGCCGCGCTGGCGCAGGCACGGCCGGAGGCCGCCGACGTGCTCGTCGCGCTCGTCGTCGGAGACCAGGCGGCGATCGGCACACGCTGGTGGGACGCCTTCAACCGGACCGGCATCGGGCATCTGATGTCGATCTCCGGCCTGCACATCACGATGCTCGCCGGCATTGCGGTGGCCGCTGCCCGCCGCATCCTGCGTACGCGCGCGGCCGCCGCGAGCGGCCTGCTGCTTCGCTGGCCCGCGAGGCAGATCGCCTGGCTGTTCGGCGTCGTCGTCGCCTTCGTCTACGCCGGCCTCGCCGGGTGGGGCATTCCCGCGCAGCGCACCTGCTGGATGCTCGCGGTCGCGGGAGTCTCGCTCCTCACCGGACGGACGCGCTCGATTGCACGCGTGCTCGCGCTGGCCGCCGGGGTCGTCACCGCGCTCGATCCGTGGGCGCCGCTGGCGGCCGGCTTCTGGCTCTCGTTCGCGTCGGTCGCGGCGATCGCCTGGTGCGCGGCGGGCGGGCGGCTGCGCGAGCATCGAAACGCAGTCGCGCGCAGTCGCCGACTCGCCGCGGGCTTCGTCGAGGCGGTGCGCACCCAGTGGGCCGCCACGCTCGCACTCGTGCCGCTCGGCGCGCTGTTCTTCGCGAGTGTCTCGCTGGTCGGACCGCTCGCGAATGCCTTCGCGATTCCGCTCGTCTCCGCTCTGATCACGCCACTGGCGATCGCGTCGGCGGCGCTGCTTCCCTGGTTGCCGATCGCCGCCGAGCCGATGCTTCGCGGAACGGCGGCCGCCACCGGCTGGCTGCTCGATGCGATCGCGCTGCTGTCGGACTCGTCGTGGGCGATCGCCGTCGTCGCAGCGCCGTCGCCCGTGGCGCTCGTCGCCTGCGTGTCGGCCGTCGTACTGCTGCTTGCACCGGTGCGCGTCGCCTTTCGCGAGCTGGCGTTCGCCGGTCTGCTGCCGATGCTCGGCGCGTCGTCGCATCCGCCGCCGGCCGGCACTGTTCGCATCGTCGCGCTCGACGTCGGACAGGGCAACGCCGTGCTCGTCGAAACGCCCGGCCGGCGTCTTCTGTACGACGCGGGGCCGGCCTGGGGCGGCGATTCCGAGGCCGGTGCGCGCGTGATCCTGCCGTACCTTCGAGCGCGCGGAATCGATCGCGTCGACGCGATCGTCGTCTCGCATCTCGACACCGATCATTCGGGCGGCCTGCCCAGTCTGCTGCGCGGCCTGCGATTCGACTGGGTCGCCGGATCGCTGCCGATCGATCACTTCGCGCGCTCCACCGGCAGGCCCTTTCACGACTGCGCGCGCGGTCACACATGGCGCTGGGGCGAAGTCGAGTTCGAGGTGCTGCACCCCGGTCCCGAAAGGCCGCGCGGAGTGCGCTCGCCGACGAACGCCTCGAGCTGCGTGCTGCGCATCGTTTCGCCGGCGGCCACGCTGCTGCTCGCCGGAGACCTGGAGGCAGGGCAGGAGCGGGCGCTCGTCGAGCGCTTCGGCCCCGAGGGCCTGGCCGCCGACCTGCTGCTCGCGCCGCACCACGGCAGCAACACGTCGTCGAGCGCGGCGTTCCTCGCCGCTGTGGCGCCGCGGCACGCGATCGTGCAGAACGGCTACCGCAACCGCTTCCGTCATCCGGCCGATCGCGTCGTCGAGCGCTATCGCGCCGCGGGCATCGAGCTGCTGCGCAGCGACCGCGACGGGGCGATCACGATCGACTACGTGCGGGGCGCGAAGCCGCGCATCGCGCGTTCGCGCGTCGACGATCGCCGCTACTGGCGCGTTCGCGTGGGAGAAGAGGTGGGCGTTACTGCGCCGTCCAACCCCCGTCGATCGTCCAGGCCGCCCCGCGCACCTGGTCGGCGGCCGGTGAGCAGAGGAATGCCGCCAATTCGCCGATCTGCTCGGGAGTGACGAACTGTCCCGAAGGCTGCTTCTCGAGCAGCAGGCTGCGCTGCTCCTCGTCGACCGTACGGCCGCTCGCCTGCGCGCGCGCTTCGATCTGCTTTGCGACCAGCGGGGTGAGCACCCAGCCGGGACAGATCGCGTTGCAGGTGATTCCGGTGCCGGCCGTCTCGAGAGCGACGACCTTCGTGAGTCCGACCAGGCCGTGCTTGGCCGCGACGTACGCGGCCTTCTCCGCCGACGCGACGAGCCCGTGCGCCGATGCGATGTTGACGATGCGACCCCAGTTGCGCTGCTTCATCGCCGGCAACGCAATGCGGGTCGTATGGAACGCCGCCGACAGGTTCAGCGCGAGCACCGCGTCCCATCGATCGATCGGGAAGCGTTCCACCGGGGCCACGTACTGGATGCCGGCATTGTTCACGAGGATGTCGACGCCGCCGTGGCGCGAATCGACGTGCGAGATCATTGCCTCGATCTCGTCCGGCTTCGAGAGATCGGCGCCTTCGTAGTCGACGTCGACGCCGGAATCGGCGGCGAGCTTCGATCGCAACCGTTCGATCTCGGCCGGGTCGCCGAAGCCGTTGAGCACGATGCGCGCGCCCTTGGCGGCGAGCGCCCGCGCGATGCCCAGTCCGATGCCGCTGGTCGATCCGGTGACGAGTGCGAGCTTGCCTTCGAGCATGGTTCTGTCCCTGTACAATCGTTCGCCTAGTTTAGGGCCTGTTTCTCCGACGATTGCGCGCGTGCGCGCGACGATGTCGGGCCCTTCCGTCGAGGAGCATGATGCCGATGAACGAGCCGCAGTTGCGGAAGGTCACTTGCGTCAGTGTCCGCGGGTTGCACAAGCTCGCGTACTGGGAATGGCCGTCGCAGGCCGGCGCATCGGCGCCCACGGTCGTCTGCGTGCATGGGCTCACGCGCAACGGACGCGACTTCGACGCGCTCGCCGATCGGCTGTCGCGGAACTGGCGCGTCATCTGCCCCGACATGATCGGTCGCGGTCGTTCCGACCGCGCGCCCGACCCGGCCCTGTATGTGCTGCCGCAGTACATCGCCGACTGCGTGACGCTGATCGCGCGCCTGGACGTCGAGCGGCTCGCGTGGGTCGGCACGTCGATGGGCGGGTTGATGGGAATGATGCTCGCGGCGATGCCGGGAAACCCCATCGACCGCCTCGTGCTCAACGACATCGGCCCGGTGCTCGACAAGACCGGGCGCGACCGCATCGCGGCCTACGTCGGCGACGACCCGGTGTTCGACACGCGTGCAGCGGCCGTGGCCGACATGCGCGAGCGCATGCGCAGCTTCGGTCCGCACACCGACGAGCAGTTCGAGCTGCTGGTGCGTCACTACCTGGTCCCGCGCGGCGAGCGCTGGGGATTCCACTACGACCCGGCGATCGCGGTGCCTTTCCGCAGCAACCAGTTCGAGCCGCCCGATCTCTGGCCGGTCTATGACGCGATCCGCGTTCCCACGCTCCTGATCCGGGGCGCCGACTCCGACCTGCTCGCCGCGGGCACCGCCGCAGAGATGACGCGACGCGGACCGCGAGCGCGCGAGGTCGTCTTTGCCGGCGTCGGGCACGCCCCGTCGATCATCGCCGACGAGCAGATCGACGCGGTCGAACGCTTTCTCGAAGAGGGCCGATCATGAGCGGAAGCGAAGGCTCGATCGTTCGCCTGCAGGTCGGCCCGCGCATGTCGCAGGCCGTCTGCCATGGCGGTGTCGTCTATCTCGCCGGACAGGTCGCCGAGGACATGTCGCTCGACGTCTCCGGGCAGACGCGGCAGGTGCTCGACGCGATCGACCGGCTTCTCGCCGAAGCGGGCAGCGACAAGACGCGCATCCTGCAGGCGAACGTCTACCTTGCCGACATCGCCGATTTCGCCGCGATGAACGCAGTGTGGGATGCGTGGGTGCCGCAGGGGCAGACGCCGGCGCGGGCGACGGTCGAGGCAAAGCTTGCCGCGCCGGCGTTCCGCGTCGAGATCCAGGTCGTCGCGGCGCTCGTACAGCGCTGAGCGGCATTCCACCGCCTCGACGCTGCCGGCAAAGGCGCGGGCGGTCTGTCGCGGGCGCGCTTGTGCGCGGCCGAGAAGCGCAGCAGCGCCGGCGCGCGCGCGCAGCGCGCGTCGTCTTCACTCTCGCCGCGTCTGTCCGAGCGGAGCGCGCAAAGCGCGCGAAGCGAGTTTCGCGGCGTCAGCCGGCGCTGGGAGCATCGCAGGGAACCCCCCGCGAAGCGGGGGGCTGCGCACCCAAGCGTCCGCGGCAGACGGCCCGCGCCTTTGCGTGCACCGCCGAAAACCTCAGCGCCACCCGACGCGGTCGATGATCTTCGTCGCCGTCACCTGCGCGCGGCCGATCGACGCCACCGGCAGCTTGTCGGCCTTGAACTCGCCCAGCGCTTCGAGCGCCTCGTTCGATTCCTTCACGGTCGGCACCACCGGCCACTCGTTGTTCGCATCGACGAAATGGCGCTGCGCCTCGTCGCTGGCCAGGTACTCGAGGAAACGCACGGCGTCCGCGCGATGCGGTGCGTGTTTCGCCACCCCGGCGCCCGAGACGTTCACGTGCGTGCCGTAGCTCGACTGGTTCGGCCAGACGGCACCGATCTTCGCGACGACTTCGCGGTCCTCGGGCTTGTCCGAGCGCATCAGCCGGGCGAGGTAGTAGCTGTTCGTCAGCGCCACGCCGCATTCGCCGGAAGCGACCGCCCGGATCTGGTCGGTGTCGCCGCCGCGCGGCTTGCGCGCGAAGTTCTTCACGACGCCGGCCGCCCATTCCTCGGCCTTCTTCTCTCCGTCGTGTTCGGAGACGGCACCGATCAGCGACAGCATGTAGGGGTGCGCGCCCGAGCGCGTGCAGACCTTGCCCTTCAACTCGGGCCGCGCGAGGTCTTCGTAGTTCTGCACGAGCGCCGGCTTCACGTCGGCCTTGTTGTAGACGATCATCCGCGCGCGCAACGAGAAGCCGAACCACTCGCTGCCCTGGCCGTCGTCCTTGCCGCGCAGGTTCGCCGGGATGCGCTGTTCCAGCGTCGGCGACTTCACCGGCTGGAACAGCCCCTCGATCTGCGCTTTCCACAGGCGCGCCGCATCGGCGAGCAGCACGACGTCTGCGGGGCTGTTCTTTCCTTCGTTGCGCAGCCTCTCGAGCAGCGCCTCGTCGCCGGCCTCGATGCGCTGGATGCGGATGCCGGTCTGTTTCGTGAACCCGTCGTACAACTGTTGATCGGTCGCGTAATGACGTGCCGAGTACAGATTCAGCAGTTTTTCCTGCGCGAAGGTCGACGAGGCGACGACGAGCAGGGCGCAGGCGGCCAGCGCGGGGAAGCGGATTCGTTTCATCGTCAGGACTTCCGGTTTCGAGTTGTGTTTCCTGGGCGGCCTCGTAGCCGCGAGGATGCGACACTAATCGAAACGAGAAGAATTCGCAATACGAATGGTTGAAAGCCGGCCGCGCGAATCGGCGGGCGCCGGAACGCGGCGATCGGCGAGCGATCCGGAGGCGCAGCCGATCCGCACGCGCAGACGATCAGTACGCGTAGATCGTGTCGAGCAGCGACGACGTGCGGCCGCGCGAGGCCGCCTCCGAAGCCGCCGATTTCGTCGCGGGCGGCGCGCCCGCGTTCGTGAGGGGCTGCGGCGATCCCACGATCGGCGCGGCAAAGACACGTTCGACGATCGTCGGTGCGTCCGGCGTGCTGTCGTTGCCGCCGGCGTAGAGCAGGCCGGGCGCAGGCGACGAGGCCTCCGGCGCGACCCGGCGCGCGCCGTTGAAGCGCCGTGCCCAGTAGCGCGAGGCGATCGACTCGACGCGAACCCGCCCGCCGGACGACGGCGCGTGCACGAAGCGCTTGTCGCCGATGTAGATGCCGACGTGCGAGAACGCGCGTCGCAGCGTGTTGAAGAAGACGAGGTCTCCCGGCTGCAGGCGGTCGAGCGAGACCGGCGTTCCGGTGCGGCTCATCTCCTCGGAGCGTCGGGGCAGCGCGAAGCCGAGCACTTCGTCGAACACGTAGCGCACGAGGCCGCTGCAGTCGAGTCCCGTCTCGGGCGAGTTGCCGCCGAGGCGGTAGCGCACGCCGATCAGCGACAGCGAATGCAGCACGAGCTGCTGGCCGGGACTCGCGTGATCGGCCACGAACTCCGGGTTCGATTGCGCCGCCTGCGCCGTCGACGAGACACCGCTGCCGGCCGCCCCGAACGAGGCGAGAACGAAGACGACGGCGACGACCCGGCTCCCACGCATGCGGCGCAGCGTAGAGAAGACCCGCAGGGCTGTCAAAACCGACGGTCGGATATGCGGAAGTAGAATGAGCCGGACAACGGTTCCCGAGGAGGATTCCATGGCCGCACCCGAGGCATCGCAGTCGCTGAAGGACGTTCACGAACGATCGATCCGCGAGCGCGATTCGTTCTGGTCCGAGCAGGCGCAGCTGATCGACTGGAAAGAGCCGTTCGTGCAGGTGCTCGACTACTCGCGCCCGCCCTTCGCGCGCTGGTTCGTCGGGGGACACACGAACCTGTGCCACAACGCGGTCGACCGGCACCTCGCGACGCGCGCCGACCAGCCGGCACTGATCTACGAATCCACCGAGGTCGACGTCTCGCGCGTCTACACCTTCGCCGAACTGCATCGCGAGGTGGTGCGCATGGCGGCGGTGATGCGCTCGCTCGGCGTCGGCCGCGGCGACCGCGTGATCATCTACATGCCGATGATCCCCGAGGCGGTGTTCGCGATGCTCGCCTGCGCGCGCATCGGCGCGATCCATTCGGTCGTGTTCGGCGGCTTCGCGTCGCACAGCCTCGCCAGCCGCATCGACGATGCCGAACCGGTGCTCGTCGTCAGCGCCGACGCCGGCTCGCGCGGCGGCAAGGTCATCGAGTACAAGCCGCTGCTCGACGCGGCACTGAAGCTCGCGAGCCGCGCGCCCGAGAAGGTGCTGATCGTCGATCGCGGGCTCGCCTCCTTCGAACGCGTGCCGGGGCGCGACGAGGACTACGCGGCGCTGCGCGAGCGGCATCTCGACGACGAAGTGCCGATCGAATGGCTCGAGTCGAACGAAGTCAGCTACACGCTGTACACGTCGGGCACGACCGGCACACCGAAGGGCGTGCAGCGCGACGTCGGCGGCCACGCCGTCGCGCTCGCGGCGTCGATGAAGTACATCTTCTGCGGCAACGCCGGCGAAACGTATTTCTCCACCAGCGACATCGGCTGGGTGGTCGGCCACTCGTACATCGTCTACGGCCCGCTGATCGCCGGCATGGCGACGATCCTCTACGAGGGGACGCCGCTTCGCCCCGACCCCGGCATCCTCTGGCGACTCGTCGAGAAGCATCGCGTCAGCGTGATGTTCTCGGCGCCGACGGCGATCCGCGTGCTGAAGAAGCAGGACCCGTCCTGGCTGACGAAATACGACCTGTCGTCGCTGCGTGCGCTCTTCCTCGCCGGCGAGCCGCTCGACGA
>DASWVL010000042.1:0-3970 GCA_036406255.1 Zeimonas sp. | reverse complement strand
GAGGCGAAGGCCTCGCGGGCGGCGCCGGTAGCCACCGCGTCGTACGCGGCGGCGAAGCCCGCCAGGCTCGAGTCGACGCCGACGCCGCCGTCGCGGATCACGCGCTCGCACACCTCGCGCGACCACGGCAGCACGCCCGCGCCGGCGAGCGCGCCGAACATCACCGCGCTGATCACCGTACGGTGCTCGGCGGCGAGCGTCGCCATGTCGAGCGTCAGGTACTTCGCGGACAGGCGTTTCGCCGCGGCGTGCGCGAGCGCCTCGTCGAAGCGGCCGTCGCCCATCTGCATCTTTTCCTGCGTGGTGTAGACGCGGCTGGACGAGGCGATCAGCGTCGTGCGCTTCGGATGCACGAAGCCGCGCTCGATCGTGCGTGCGGCCTCGAGCAGCTCGCTGGCGACGACCACGTCGACGCCGCCGGGCATCGGGCTGAGCGCAAACACCGGCTGTGCGCCGTCCGGCGCAGGCGTTCGCATTATCTCGATGTAGTAGCTCGTCGATCCGGTACGCTGTGCAACCCCGGGAACGGACGTGGCCTGCACCGGCAGGCCGCGGTCGAGCGCGCAGGTGACGATCCAGTCGTTCAGCACGCCGCCGCCTTCGCCGCCGAGCGCGGCGATCAGGATCGTGAGAGGGCGGTTCTCGTTCATCGATTCAGGCCGGTTGCAGCGGGCCGATGATCGCCCGGCGCACCCGCGCGGCGAAGCGATCCCAGCGGCTGGGGTTGGAGATGATCTCGGCACGCCAGAACGACGGGCAGAGCGTGGCGGCGTGCGCGACTTCGCCGCACAGCCCGCAGCCGACACAGTCGTTGGTGACGTGCGCGACCGGATCGACCTTCAGCGGATCGGTCGGCGTCTTCACGGTGAGCGTCGGGCAGCCCGACAGCCGGATGCAGGAGTGGTCGCCCGTGCAGGTGTCCTCGTCGACGCCGAAGCGGGTGCGCACGACGCGCCTGCCTTCGGCGAGCATCTTCGCGCGCAGCGGCTTGATCCGGCGCTGGCGCTCGAGCTGGCACTCGCCGTCGGCGATGATCACCTTCAGCCCGTCGTACGACGAGGTGAGGGCGTCCTTCAGCGTCTGCTTCACCTTGCCGACCTTGTAGTTGTCGACGGTGCGCAGCCACTTCACGCCCATCCCCTTCAGCGTGCTCTCGATCGTCACTTCGGTGGGCGTGGCGCTCGTGCCTTCGGCGACGCGCCGCGCTTCGGAGGTGGGCGTGGAGATCACTTCCTGCGTTCCGGTGGCCGACGTGTAGCCGTTCTTCATGATGACGAGCACGCCGTCGCCCTTGTTCAGCAGGGCCGACGAAACGCCCGAGATCAGCCCGTTGTGCCAGAAGCCGCCGTCGCCCATGATCGCGATCGGCCGCGTCGCGAGGAAGTTCTTGACCCCCGCGCTGCTCGCCAGGCTCATTCCGTAGCCGAGGATCGAGTTGCCGAACGAGAACGGCGCGAAGGTGGCGAACGAGTGGCAGCCGATGTCGGTGGACACGTGCAGCCTGCCGATTTCCTGTTCGACGAGCTTCAGCGCGGAGAAGACGGGCCGCTCGGGGCACCCGGTGCAGAAGTTCGGCGGGCGCCCCGGCAGCAGTCCCTTGAATTCCTCGGCGGCCTGCTCGCGAAGCAGCTCCACCTCGCGCAGCAGTTCGTCGGCGCCCCCGCGCGGCAGCTCCGGCGCGTGCTCGGCGAGAAAGCGAGACAGACCTTTCAGGATCAGCTCGGCGGTGTATTCGCCGCTCATCGACAGCAGGTCCTTGCCGTGCAGCTTCGTCTGCAGGTCGGCGCGACGCAAGATCGCGCTGACCTCCTGCTCGATGAAGTCGGGCTGGCCTTCCTCGACGAGCAGCACGGCTCGCTTGCCCGCGAAGAAGTTCGTGATCTGCTCGGGCACGAGCGGGTAGACGACGTTCAGGTTCAGGATCGGGATCTGGGTCTTGCCATAGGCGTCGGCCAGCCCGAGCGTCTGCAGCGCGCGGATCAGGTTGTTGTACAAGCCGCCCTGCACGACGACGCCGAGCGTGTCGTGCGGGCCTTCGAAGATCTCGTTGAGCGACGCATCGACCACGTAGCGGCGCGCCGCCGGCATTCGCACCTCGTGCTTGAGCTTCTCGTGCTGGAAGGTGACCGGCGGGTGCGACAGGCGCGCGTAGTCGAAGGAGGCAGGCTCCATCTGCAGTTCGCGCGTCGAGATGCGCGGCGCGCGGTTGTCCTTGCAGACGAAGCTGCCGCGCACGTGGCAGGCGCGGATGCGCAGCTGCAGCATCACCGGCGTGTTCGACGCCTCCGACAGCTCGAAGCCGTGCTCGACCATGCGCACGATCGTCGGCAGGTTCGGCCGCGGATCGAGCAGCCACATGCCCGACTTCATCGCGAAGGCATGCGTGCGCTCCTGGATCACGCTCGCGCCTTCGCCGTAGTCTTCGCCGACGACGATGAGCGCCCCGCCCATCACGCCCGGCGAGGCGAGGTTCGACAGCGCGTCGGAGGCGACGTTCGTGCCGACCACCGATTTCCAGGTGACGGCGCCGCGCACCGGATACATGATCGACGCGCCGAGCATCGCCGCGGCCGATGCTTCGTTCGTGCACGCTTCGACGTGCACGCCGAGCTCGTCCATGTAGTCGCGCGCCTGCACCATCACGTCGAGCAGGTGCGACACCGGTGCGCCCTGGTAGCCGCCGACGTAGCTGACGCCCGATTGCAGCAGCGCCTTGGTCACCGCGAGGATTCCCTCGCCGTGGAAGGTTTCGCCATTGCCGAGCGCCAGCGAGCGGATCTCGCTGCTGAAGGAGATTTCCACGGTAAGAACTCCCGGAAGGACGGGGGATCGGAAGGGGCGGCGGGAAGGGCGCGATCGCGCAGACACCGCCGCGGTCGTCCTTGATCGACGACGACGTTAAACGTACAGTGGCTATTCGTCAAATGGATTAGACGAATTCACCATATTGATAGCCTGAATGGAAAACCCGAGAGCGGCCGAGACCGACCGGCGACTGCTGGCGCGGCTCGACCTGAATCTGCTGCGTGTGCTCGTCGCCATCGCCCGCTTCCGGTCGGTCACCGAGGCCGGGCGTCACCTCGCGCTGAGCCAGCCCGCGACGAGCAACGCGTTGGCACGTTTGCGCGATGCATTCGACGATCCGCTGTTCGTCCGCACCGCTGGCGCGCTGATGCCGACACCGCTCGCCTCGCGCATCGCCCCGCTCGTGGAGCGCCACTTGCAGGAACTCGAGGCGGCGCTGGCTGCGCCCGAGGTTTTCGACCCGGCGAGCAGTGCGATCGAATGGCGGCTTTCGCTGTCGGATCTCGGCGAGATCGTGTTCCTGTCGGGAATCGTCGCGATGCTGCGTCGTGAGGCCCCGCGCACGCGTCTGACGAACGCGTCGGTGCCGGTGGAACGCGTGGCCGATGCGCTCGCCCGCCGCGAGATCGATCTGGCCGTCGGGATCCTCGACCCCCGGCAGTCGGGGCTGCGATCGGAGGTGCTTTTTCGCGAGCGTTACGTCGCGCTCGGTCGCGCCGATCATCCCCTCGTGTGGCGCACGCGGCGTGGATTCGCGCAGGCGCCGCTCGTCGTCGCCTCACCGACCGCGACGCATCACGCCGACATTGCCCAGCGTCTCGAACGGCATCGGCTGCACGGGGGAATCATCGTGCGGGCGCGCCATTTCTCGACGCTGCCCGATCTCGTCGAACGTGCCGGACTGGTCGCGGTCGTGCCGGAGATGTTCGCGCGCATCGCCGCCGAGGGGCGGGCGCTCGCGACCTGGCCGCTACCGCTCGAAGCGCCGGGCTACGACGTGTGCATGGTCTGGCACGGCGGGAGCGACGACGGCGCGCAGCGGTGGCTGCGCGCGAAGGTGCTCGAATTGTTTCGCGTTGCGGGGCCGGCCGAGCGCGGCCCACGTCGCGCGCCGGTGCGCACGCGCCGACGCGGAGCGATCGCGCGTTAGGCGCGCCCGCGTGCG
>DASWVL010000041.1:0-1637 GCA_036406255.1 Zeimonas sp. | reverse complement strand
CTTCAGGTGCAGCGCGAAGCCGGCGAGCCCGCCGACGATCTCGCCCGCGCGCAGCTTGCCGCTCTCGCCCTCGGGCAGGATGATGCTGCCGTCGAACGGGCCGTCGGGGATCGGCCCCGCGGTGAGGCGCGCGTAGATCTGATCGAGCTGCTCCTGGTTCAGCAGCGCGAGGTTCTCCGGCGTGATCTTCGCGAGGTCCGCCGGCGTCAGCGGGAACTGGTGCTCGAGCTGGGCGAAGTCGGGTTTGCTCGCGTAATCCGTCGCGTACGGCGCGAACGCGATTGCCGGGGGCTCGGTCTTGCCGCAGGCCGCCAGCAGCGCCAGCGCGGCGCCGAGGAGGCCCAGGGTGCGCAGGGAGCGAAAGGTCTTGCGGGTCATGGCGCGGTCTCCTTTCGCTCACAGGGTCGCGAGGAAGGCGATCAGCGCCTTCTTGTCCGCGTCCGACAGGTCCTCGCCGAAGCGGTGGCCGCCGTTCTCGATCTCGTCGTTACAGTTGCTGTAGTGCTGGCGCAGCAGCTCGCGCTGGCCGCGCAGCAGGCCGGCGAACTGTTCCGGTGCGGCGAGGATGTCGTCCGCAAGCTTCTGCATCTGCGCCGTCGCGTCCTTGCCCACGCGCGCCTCCAGCTTCGCGGGCTCGCGCTTGGCGAGGAACAGATCCACGACCAGGTCCTTGTGTCGCAGGCTGGTCATCGAGTTGGCCGGAATGCCCGCCGGGACGCGCACCTGCCCGCTGCCGACGAGCGGCTTCTCGCTCGTGCCGTCCCACACGCGCGGGCCGAGGTCGAGGATCACGTCCTGGTCGGTCAGCGTCGCCTTGGGCTTGCGCGTGTCCGGATAGAGGAGTTCGTGCATCGACGCGAGGTACAGCCGATAACGTCCCTCCACGCTCGGGTCGGTCTGGAAACATTCACTCTGGGTCGCGGCGAGCTTGCCGGCGGCGTCGAGTTCGCGCGCACGGAAGAAGTCGTTCGCCGCGTTCGCCGGCTTGCCGCACAGTTCCGGCCCGATCGCGTTGTTGTGCATGAAGGGCGCGTGCGCCCACAGGTTCAGCAGCGACACGTTGCGGTAGTAGCCGCGCCCGCCGTCGTTCGGCTCCTTGACGTTGAGGTCCGGCGCGCGCGTGCGCAGCGTCTCCGAGCCGTATTCCTGCCACACGTGGCCCGCCATGTGGTTGGAATGCAGCGCGCGGCAGCGGTTCGTGCCGATCTCGGTGGCGGGCGTGGCGACGTCACTGCCCAGCCAGTCGGCGCGCAGGCCGTTGTCGGCCAGTGCGTAGAAGTCGCGGTTTGCGAACGGCCCGCCGACGCTTTCCGGGATGCTCGAGTGGCAGCGCGCGCAGTTCGTCGCGAACACCGCCTTGCCGCGCGCGACCGCTCCCGTCCCATGCTCCTTCTCCAGGTCGGCGACGAGGCTGTCGCGGCTGTATTCGGGCGCTGCCGCGTCGGCCGCCTTGCGCACCGCATTGCGTGCGACGGCGAGATCGGTCGCGTTCGATTCGGGCGACAGGAAGAACGCCAGGATGTCCGCCAGCCGGTCCTCGATCGCGCGGAAGTTAGGGCAGTCGCGCCGGCACTGGCCGATGTTGAACGGCGTCTGGCCGAAGTAGCGCGCCTGCGGATCGACCTGACGCAGGTCGG
>DASWVL010000040.1:0-6221 GCA_036406255.1 Zeimonas sp. | reverse complement strand
GGTGGAGGCGATCCATCCGGAAGGGCACATCAACCCGAACGAATGCATCGGCTGCCTGCACTGCCAGGTGCTGTACTACCACGACTACAAGTGCCCGGTGCGCATCCAGCGCCGCGTCAAGCGCGAGAAGCGCGAGGCGATCCGGCGTCCGGCCGCGGAAGCGATCGAAGTTCGCGCTCGCGTGCACGGGCGTGCCGGCGGATCCGCCTGAGACGCCGTGTCGTCGCGCCCGCTCCTGCAGGTCTTCGCCAATCGCCGCATCGCGGCGATGCTGCTGCTCGGTTTCGCCAGCGGTCTGCCGCTCGCGCTCTCCGCGGGAACGCTGCAGGCGTGGCTCACCGTCGAAGGTCTCGACGTGAAGACGATCGGCTTCTTCGCGCTGGCCGGCCTTCCGTACACCTTCAAGTTCGTCTGGGCGCCGCTCGCCGATCGTTTCGAGCCGCCGCTGCTCGGTCGGCGGCGCGGCTGGCTGTTCGTCACGCAACTGCTTCTCGCCGCGCTCTGCTTCGTGATGGCCACGCTCGATGCGCGTACGTCGGTCTACGCCGTCGGGGCGTGCGCCGTCGGAATCGCTTTCCTGTCGGCTTCGCAGGACATCGTCTTCGACGCGTACCGCACCGACCTCCTGCCCGACGAGGAGCGCGGCGCCGGCGCGGCGGTATCGGTGCTCGGCTATCGCATCGCGATGCTCGTCTCGGGCGGCCTCGCGATGATCCTCGCCGACCAGTGGCTGGGCTGGCCGGGCATGTTCCGCGCGATGGGCGTGCTCTTCGTCGGGCTGTCGGCGGTGACGGTGTGGGCGCCGAAAGTGCCGAGGACGCAAGCGCTTGCGAGCGACGTGCGCGCCGAACTGCTCGGCTTCGTCGCGATGCTCGCCGCCGGCTTCGGCACCTTCTGGCTGTTGCGCCAGCTGCCCTGGCAGTGGTTCGGCAGCGGTCGCTTCGCCGCGCTCGCGGCCGACACGCTCGTGCTCCTGCTGGCGTGCGTGGCGGCGCTGCAGGCGGCGCGCCGTGCGGGCTTTCCGTCGTTCCTGGCGCCGTGGGATGCGTTCTTCCGGCGCGATCGCGCGGTGGCGCTGCTCGCGATGATCGTGCTGTACAAGCTCGGCGATGCATTCGCCGGCAGCCTGTCCACCACCTTCCTGCTGC
Source organism: Zeimonas sp. (assembly GCA_036406255.1). Classification (GTDB taxonomy): domain Bacteria; phylum Pseudomonadota; class Gammaproteobacteria; order Burkholderiales; family Burkholderiaceae_E; genus Zeimonas. Next base: position 5,073 of record DASWVL010000040.1, on the reverse strand, counting down.
GCGGCGCGGGCTTCACGCCGACCGAGGTCGGCGCGGTCAACAAGGTGCTGGGGCTGGCGGCGACGATCGTCGGCGCGCTCGCCGGCGGCGCCTGGCTCGCGAAACGCCCGCTGTATGCATCGCTGATGCTCTTCGGCGTGCTGCAGGCGGTGTCGAACTTCGGCTACTGGCTCCTGTCGATCGCGCCGAAGAGCTATGCCCTGATGGCGACGGCGATCGGCTTCGAGAACCTGTGCGGCGGCATGGGGACCGCCGCTTTCGTCGCGTTCCTGATGGCGCTCACCGAGCGCCGTTTCTCGGCAGCCCAGTACGCGCTGCTGTCGGCGCTCGCCGCCGTGGGCCGCGTCTACGTCGGACCGGTGTCGGGCGTGTACGTCGACGCCTTCGGCTGGCCGTCGTTCTTCGTGTTCTCGGTCGTCGCCGCGCTGCCGGGGCTCGTGCTGCTGCGCTGGCTGCGCGACGACGTGCGCAGGCTCGACGCGACGCGCGAGGCGCCGCGCAACGAACCGGCACGATCCGGCGAGGCGCGTGCGGCGGGCTGAGAGACAGCCGCCCTCTTCACCGGCCGGTCAGTGCAGTTCCTGGTGCAGGCACAGGTAGTTTCCTTCGGTGTCGCGAAACCAGGCGGCCTTCTCCGAGCCCAGCACGCACACGTGGTCGACCGTGCGCAGGTTGGGCAGGTCGTAGTCCTCGAAGACGACGCCCTTCTCTTCGAGCTCCGCCAGTTCCTTCTCGATGTCGTTCACCTCGAAACTGAGCGCGGTGTGTTCGGCCGGCCGTGAGCCGGGCCGGGGAAGCAGTGCGAGCACCGCGTTCGCGCAGCGGTAGCGCAGCGCGCCGTCCGGCGCGGCGCCCAGCGGCTCGAGGCCCAGCTTGTCTTCGTAGAAGCGACGTGCGCGATCGAGATCGGCGACGGGGAGCATCGTCGTCACGGGAGCCAGGTTCAGCATCGCAGTCTCCGTGATCAAGGGAAGGCGCTCCGATTATTCGCCGATCGCGCGGGGACGGAAAGCGCTGCGGGAGCGCGCATCCCTGCCTGCACTGCGAATCGCCGCTTCCTTCCCTGAGCGCGCGCAACGACGGCGTCGTGCACGCAGTGCACAATCACGGCTTCTGCCAACCGGGGAATTCCAGCCGTGAAAGAAGTATTCCTGTGCGATGCCGTGCGAACGCCGATCGGCCGCTACGCGGGCGCGCTCTCCGGCGTGCGTGCCGACGATCTCGCCGCCGTGCCGCTGAAGGCGCTGCTGGCGCGAAATCCCGACCTCGATCCGTCGGCCGTCGACGAGGTGATCCTCGGCTGCGCAAACCAGGCGGGCGAGGACAACCGCAACGTCGCGCGAATGGCGCTGCTGCTGGCCGGTTACCCGGTCGAGGTGCCCGGCGCCACGGTCAACCGCCTGTGCGGATCGGGCATGGACGCGTTCGGCACGATCGCGCGTGCGATCCGCTGCGGCGAGTACGAGCTGGGAATCGCCGGCGGGGTGGAGAGCATGTCGCGCGCGCCCTTCGTGATGCCGAAGGCGACGAGTGCCTTCGCCCGCGAGAACGCGATCTACGACACGACGATCGGCTGGCGCTTCGTCAATCCGGGGATGAAGCGGCAGTACGGCATCGACTCGATGCCCGAGACCGCCGAGAACGTCGCCGTCGAGCATCGCATCTCCCGCGAGGACCAGGACGCGATGGCGCTGCGCAGCCAGCAGCGCGCGGCCGAGGCGCAGCGCAACGGCTTCTTCGCCGAGGAGATCGTCCCGGTGACGATTCCCCAGCGCAAGGGCGATCCGGTCATCGTCGAGCGCGACGAGCATCCGCGCGAAACGACGCTCGAGGTGCTGGCGAAACTGAAGCCGATCGTGCGGCCCGACGGCACCATCACGGCGGGCAACGCGTCGGGCGTCAACGACGGGGCGGCCGCGCTGATTCTCGCCACCGAGGCGGCCGCGCGCCGGTATGGGCTGCAGCCGCGTGCGCGCTTCGTTGCCATGGCGACCGCCGGAGTCGCGCCCCGCGTGATGGGCATCGGACCTGCGCCGGCGGTGCGCAAGCTGCTCGCTCGCACGGGGCATTCGATCGGCGATGTCGACGTCCTCGAGCTGAACGAGGCCTTCGCCGCCCAGGGGATCGCCGTGCTGCGCGATCTCGGCGTTCCCGACGACGCCCCCTTCGTGAACCCGAACGGCGGCGCGATCGCGCTCGGACACCCGCTCGGCATGTCGGGCGCGCGCATCGTGCTCACCGCCGCGCACCAGCTGCAGCGGCTCGGTGCGCGGCGTGCCGTCGCAACGATGTGCATCGGCGTCGGCCAGGGTATCGCGACGATGATCGAGCGCGTCTGAAGCTGTCGATGAGGCAGCACAGCCGGCGTCGAGGGTTCCCTACAGATTCGCGCGCTTCGCTCGCATAGAGTCCCTGGGTGAAGCGCAGCGCCCCGCGCTTTCCGACGGCGAGGGATCGCCCGGCCGGACGGCGTCGCGCTTCGGCTTCTTGAAATTGGCGGCCACCGGCCGGATCTTCGTTTCGAACGCCGGATCGCGGTCCGGCGGGCCTGACGCCACACAGACGAAGGAGCGAAAACATGACCCGACTATCCGTGTACGACCCGTTTGCCGACGTGTTTCCCGAACTGTTCCGCGGCTTCCTGCAACCGGCCACCCGCAGCGGCGGAGAAAGCGGCGGTGCGCTCGAGATCCGTCTCGACGTCAAGGAAGCCAACGGCGAGTACAAGGTGCAGGCGGAGATGCCTGGAGTGAAGAAGGACGACATCCAGGTGCAGATCGACGGCAATCGCGTGTCGATCAGCGCGGAGGTCAAGCGCGAGTCCGAAGAGAAGCAGGGCGAGCGCGTGCTGCGCAGCGAGCGCTACTACGGTTCCATCGGGCGCAGCTTCCAGCTGGCTTCGGAGATCGACGAGAGCGCGGCGAGCGCCAGATTCGAGGATGGCGTGCTCACGCTCACGCTGCCGAAGAAGCAGGCGCCCGCTTCGAAACGCTTGCAGATCAGCTGAGCGCCGAGCAGCCGGAAGGCGGCCAGGCGAGCCCCTGCTCCGGGTGAATGGTGGGCGCGGTCGCGCGGGGCCGCCCCGTCGGTGCCGGGGCTCAGCCCGCGCGCGCCTTCGCCTCGTAGCCGGCTTCCTCGATCGCCTGCTCGACCGAGGCGGGCGGTAGCGTCGATTCGACACGAATCGTTCCGCGGGCGAGGTCGACGTCGACCTTTGCCTGCGCGTCGATCCCCTGCACCGCACTCGTCACCGCCTTCACGCAGTGCCCGCAGGTCATTCCCTTGACATCGAAAGTCGTCATTTCGGAACCCCGTTCTTCCCTTTCGCCTCTTCTAGCACAGCGGCAGCGGAACCCATCGGCTCGCGGAACGGGAACGCGGCCTGCTCCGGGCCTTTCTTAAGCCAGCCCTAAGCCACCCGAAGCACGATTCCCGCTGACCGGGGATTTCAACCGTTCCAGCCGATTACCAGGGAAAAACGAAGGGAGTTTCAAGTGGAAGCCTTGCCCGTACGATTCACGATCGAACTGCCGGTCGAGCGCGCCGCTGCGCTGCTGCGCCGCGTGCTCGAGCGCGAGGGATTCATCGTCGCCGGCGAAGTACAGCCGGAGGGCGAAGATCCGGAGGGCCGCCCCGGCTCGCTCGCACTCTACGCCTACCATGGCCCGACCATGCAGGCCGCTTCGCGCGCCGACCGCCGCGTCGGCCTCTACATGCTGTGCGCCGTCACGATCCGGCCGGCCGGCCAGGGTTCGAGCGAGATCCAGGGCGTGTCGCCGAGCCAGCTGGCCGGCGTCTGGGGCGGGCGTCGCCTCGAGCAGCACGCGGTGGCCCAGCGCCAGCATTTCGAGCGCGCGCTCAGCCGTCTCGAGTTCGACTACGCACCGGCGGAATCCGCGGGCGCGCAGATGCGGCGGCGCGCTGCCTGAGCCCCGCCGGGCGCCCACTGCGGGGGCCTGCCGAGTCGCTGCGTGAGCCGGCCTGTGCGGTGGTCTGCCGTCACCCGTCGCGGCCGTCGAGCCGCGGCGAGGTGAGCACCGGAACGTATTTCACCAGATACACGGCGAAGGCCAGGCTCCACGCGCCGGCTGCCGCCGTCGTCCACGCCAGGTACGGCAGCGCCGGCACCAGCATCGGTGCGAGCCGCAGCAGTACGGCGAGCTGCACCAGGACGTAGGCCGTCGTTTCGATGCCCTCGGCCTTGAGCGGGCGCGCCGTGTGCCCGAGGGCGGTGCGTGTGATCATGCCGATGATCAGCCCCCCGATCGCGCCGAGCGTGAGCGCGTGCAGACCGGCCGACGCGGGCACGATGCCGAGCGTGCCGAGCGCGAGCAGCACGAGGCCGAGCGGAATCCACGCGTACGACACGTGCAGGATCCACAGGATCGGCGTACGGCGCGTCGCCCACGGATTCCATCCGGCGAGGCGGACCGCCTGCAGCAGCGCCGCGATGGCACAGGCGAAGGCGGCGACGCCTGCGGGCACCGGCATCAGCACGAGCAGCAGTGCCGCGGCGGTCAGCGCGAGCGAGGCGGCGTCGAGCCGTGCATTGCGCCACTGGCGTACGCCGCGCAACGCGTTCGCCGTGAAGGTGGGGATCACGCGGCCGCCGATCACGCAGGTGAGCAGCACGATCACGAAGACGAAGAAGTGTGCCGCCTGCAGCGGCGAGGCGTCGATCCGGCCGGCGAGCGCCAGGTGGAACAGCGAGTTCGCCACCAGGAAGGCGGTGAGCACCGCGAGCACGAACAGGTTGCGGTGATTGCGCGCCCGCAGGAGCACGATGCCGATCGCGAGCATCGAAGCGACGATGAACGCGGCATCGAGCAGCATCGCGACGCTGGCCGGGCCCGCGTAGTTGAAGAAGCGCGCCGCGATCCAGAGCGCCGCGAGCACGCCCAGGCGGGCGCCGGTCGGGGTCGGCAGGCCGGTCCACGCGCGGCCCGCGGTGAGCAGGAAGCCGACGATGACCGCGAGCGCGAAGCCGAAGGTCATTTCGTGCGCGTGCCACAGCAGGGCGGGGTACGCTGCCGGCGGCGCAAGCACGCCGGCGTACTGCGCGATCCACAGCGG
>DASWVL010000039.1:0-6762 GCA_036406255.1 Zeimonas sp. | reverse complement strand
GCACGACGTCGCCCAGGCCGTCCATCGCCTGGTCCTCGATCGCGGCGCGCGGCACGACGGTGACGGCCTGCGGTACGTCGCGCAGCGGCGTCTCGGTCTTCGTCGCGGTGGTCGTACGGGTCGCCGTGTAGCCGACGTCGTTGCCGTCGGTAGGCGCGGTCACGCGCACCGTCGGCAGGGTGACCGCCCCTGTCGGCGACGGCGACGACTGCGACCAGGCGGCGGAAGCGGCGCCGAGCAGCGCCGCACAGCAGCAGCAGCGGGACCACGCGGGCGGGCTCGCCGTGGTGGACAGGGTGCGCAAGAGCATGAAGGAAATCTCCCCGGTTCGAGGTAAACAAGAATGAGAACCGTTAGCATCAAGGGAGCATCATTGCGGTGCAAATGAGAATTATTATTTTTCGGAACGCGACGCTGCGGAAGCTATAGTCGGGTGTTGCGAAACCCCCGAAACACGCGATGAGCCGCAGCGAAACCCCGGCGACGCAGTTCCTGCGCCGCAACGGCGTCGATTTCGGCGAGCACCGGTACGAGTACGTCGAACACGGCGGCACCGCGGAGTCGGCGCGCCAGCTCGGCGTCGACGAACACGAGGTCGTCAAGACGCTCGTCCTGCAGGACCAGGACGCGCGCCCGCTCGTCGTGCTGATGCACGGCGATCGGCGCGTCTCGACCAAGCGGTTGGCGCGGGAGATCGGCCGCACGAGCGTGCAGCCGTGCGAGCCGCGCACCGCGCAGCGGCACAGCGGCTACTTCATCGGCGGCACGTCTCCGTTCGGGCTGCGCAAGCCGATGCCCGTCTTCGTCGAGGCGAGCGTGCTCGGGCTGCCGCGCATCTACATCAACGGCGGGCGGCGCGGCCTTCTCGTGTCGCTCGATCCGCGCGTTCTGGTCGAACGGCTCGGCGCCACGCCGGTGCACTGCGCCCTCGACGACTGAAGCCGCGCAACGCACCTGCGCGAGCCGGTACACTCGGCGCCGGTGCAATCGGGGAGGCGCGATGCAGAATGTGTATTCGCTGGTCGCGATCGTGCTGGCGTACCTGCTCGGCTCGGTCTCGTTCGCCGTGCTCGTCAGCCGTTCGATGGGGCTCGCCGACCCGCGCAGCTACGGATCGAAGAATCCGGGCGCGACCAACGTGCTGCGCACCGGCAACAGGCTCGCCGCGGTCCTCACGCTTCTGGGCGACGGGGCCAAGGGCTGGGTCGCGGTGATGCTTGCGCGAATCTTCGGCCCACGCTGGGGACTCGACGAGGGCACGATCGCGCTCGTCGCGCTCGCCGTCTTCGTCGGCCACCTGTACCCGATCTTCCATCGATTCCACGGTGGCAAGGGCGTGGCGACCGCCGCCGGCGTGCTGCTCGCGCTGCATCCGCTGCTCGGCCTGGGCACGCTCGCCACGTGGCTGCTGATCGCCTTCTTCTTTCGCTACTCGTCGCTCGCCGCCATCGTCGCGGCGGTGTTCGCACCGCTGTGGGACCTGTTCCTGTTCGGCCCCGGGCCGAACGCGCTGGCGATCGCCGTGATGAGCGGGCTGCTGGTCTGGCGCCACCGGGGCAATCTCGCCAAGCTCATGCAGGGCAAGGAATCGCGCATCGGCAGCCGCTCGCGCGGTTGAGGCGAGATTCCGCGCGCTGCGGCGCGCATCGTCCGGCTCAGGCCGCGGGCAACGACTCGAGCGGCCAGCGCGGCTGAACGACGAAGCCGCCGATCGCGCGGCCCCGGGGAACGGCGTCGCTGCCCGCGTGCTGCAGTCGAAGCGCGCCGGCGAGCGCGATCATCGCGCCGTTGTCCGAGCACAGCGCCGGTTCGGGGAAATGCACAGGGGCACCCGCGTCGGCGCAGGCGGCGGACAGGGTTTCGCGCAGGCGGCGGTTCGCGCTGACGCCGCCGGCGACGACGAGCCGGCGCAGCCCGGTCGATTGCAGCGCGGCGATCGATTTCGCGACGAGCACCTCGACGATCGCCGCTTCCAGCTCGGCGGCGAGATCGGCGCGCGCGGCCTCGTCGTCGAGCCCGCGGCGAACGAGCGTCGCCACTGCCGTCTTCAGGCCGCTGAAACTGAAATCGAGCGTGCCCGAATGAAGCATCGGCCGCGGAAGCGAATGGCGCCCGGGCCTGCCCTGCGCCGCCAGGCGCGCGATCTCCGGGCCGCCCGGATAGCCCAGGCCGAGCAGCTTCGCGCTCTTGTCGAAGGCCTCGCCGGCCGCGTCGTCGAGCGTGTCACCGAGCATCCGGTAGCGTCCGATCCCGGCGACTTCCATCAGCTGGGTGTGGCCGCCGGAGACCAGCAGCGCGACGAAGGGAAACGCGGGCGCGTCCTCCGAGAGCAGCGGCGACAGCAGGTGACCTTCGAGGTGATGGATGCCGATGCCGGGCACGTCGAGCGCGAAGGCCATCGCCGCACCGACGCCGGCACCGACGAGCAGCGCACCGGCGAGTCCCGGCCCTTCGGTCCAGGCGATCGCGTCCAGCTCGGTGCGCTCGACCCCGGCCTGCGACAGCACCTGTTCGACGAGCGGCAGCAGGCGCCGGACGTGGTCGCGCGAGGCCAGCTCGGGCACGACGCCGCCATAGCGTTCGTGCAGCTCGACCTGCGAGTGCAGCGCCTGGGCCAGCAGGCCGCGCTGCGTGCAGAACAGCGCGACGCCCGTCTCGTCGCACGAGGTCTCGATGCCGAGGACTTTCACGCGCCGAGTATGGCACGCGGTCAGACGACGAGCAGTGCGAGATCGGGCTGGTCGGCCGGGGAATCGGCCGAGACCACCCGGTTGCGCCCCGAGCGCTTCGCCTCGTAGAGCAGCTCGTCGGCGCGCGCCAGCAGTTGCGCCAGTCTCTGTCCGTGCTCGTGGATCGCCACGCCGATGCTCACGGTGATCGGCACGCTCGTCCCTTTCACGACGCAGGGCTGGCTGGCGATCCTGTGACGCAGCCGTTCGGCGGCGACGAAGGCATCGCGCTCGCGTTCGATCGGAACGAGCAGGCAGAACTCCTCGCCGCCGTAGCGTGCGGCGAGCGCCTCCGCACGCGCGCCCGCACGCAATTGCCGCGCGCAATGCCGCAGCACGGCGTCGCCGGCGGCGTGGCCGTGGACGTCGTTGATCTGCTTGAAGTGGTCGATGTCGACCATCATTGCGGCGACCATGCGGCCCGACAGGCGGGTCGAGGCGAGCAGCGGCTCGCCGCTGTCGAACAGCACGCGGCGCGACATCAGTCGCGTGAGCGGGTCGGTCGTCGCCAGTGCGCGCAACTCGTCGGCCATGCGCGAATGCACCGCGGCGAGCATCAGTCCGGTGATCGCCATCGGAACGAGCGCGCCGAGCGCCATCGTCACCAGGCCGAGCGTGTCGACGCTCGAAGCCATCCCCGACGCCGATTGCGGATCGCGCATCGCCAGCACCGCGGCCACGATCGAGGCGATCGCGTAGATCGCGCCGGCGACGACGAGCACGCGGCGCACCGCTTCGGCCGCCGGGTCGCGCGCCCGCGCGACGCGGATCGCCGTGAGCAGGACGGCCAGCGCCACCAGCACGTCGGTATACGCGGCACGCAGCGCACTGTCGCCGCGCAGCGAGTCGAAACCGAAGGCCCCGGCGACGAGCAGGAACAGGAACGCGAACAGCATCGCGGGACGCGGTGCGGCTCCGTACAGTCGGCGCACGGCTTCGCAACCGACGATCGCGCCCGCGCCGACGCCCACCGTTGCCACGCCGCGCGCCAGCGATTCGTGGCCGCTCGCGGTGAGCCCGGCCACCAGCAGCGCATTGCCGGCGAGCGACATCGCGAGCGCGTGCAGGCCGAGCACCGGAGCGGAGGGATGGTGCAGCGAGCGCAGGAACATCAGCGTGGCTGCGGTCGCCAGCACGGTGACGCCGCTGATCAGCCACAGCGTCTGCATGTCGACGATCAGCACAGGGGCCATACGGGAAATGCGGGCGATGGGCGCGGGCTTTCCGCCCGCCCGCGCAGTGTGACATCGGGCATGGGCAGGGACAACCGAACGCGATGCCCTGCGCTACCGGCATCGCGCCGTTCGTCGGGCACGAGCACCGCTGGCGCTGCGCGGAGCCCGGCGGTCCGGCGCGAGCGGCGGCGAGCCGTTGCCTGCCCCAGCGGGCCGCCGCGACTACGCCGCTACCAGCGCATCGTCGGCAACCACCCGGTTGCGGCCCTGCGACTTCGCGCGATACGCACGCCGGTCGGCTTCATCGAGCATCTCGCGCAGCGTCCGGCCGCGGCGATGCACGCTCACGCCGACGCTCATCGTGAGCGGCAGCGACAACCCGCCGTGCCGGTACGGCGATGCCTCGATCGTCGCGCGCAGCCGCTCTGCGACGCCGAAGGCAGCACCTTCGCCGGGCACCGGCACGAGCGCACAGAACTCGTCGCCCCCGTAGCGCACGATCAGCGAATCGGGCCGCAGCGCGCGACGCAGCAGGGTCGCAACGTGGCGCAGCATCTCGTCGCCCACGCCATGCCCGTGGCGGTCGTTCACCGCCTTGAATTCGTCGAGGTCGATCATCAGCAGCGCAATGCACTCCTGCGAGCGTTCGAGCAGGCCGGGCCCGGACTCGTGCAGCGAGCGCCGCGAGACGAGGCCGGTCAGCTCGTCCGTGGTCGCCAGCTTGCGCAGGCTCGTGCTGAGCTGGCCGTTGGCGATGCTGAGCACCGCGACCGTCAGCGCGAACGGCAGCGAACCGAACGCCATCGCGAACAGGGCGCGCAGCATGCCGGGCGGTGCGGTGCCGTCGGCATTCAGCGGGATGCCCTGGACGACGAACAGCGCCATGCGCAGCGCGAGGATGCCGCAGAAGGCGACGAGCAACGCCCTCATCAGCCGCGCCGAGCGCAGCGAGCGCACGAGGCGGGAACGATGTGTCGCCCGCGCGGCGAGCGCGAGGAAGACGAGCGTGAACGCGCTGCTCAGCACGATGCGCTCGAGCGCCCGCTGCGCGCTCGGCTCGTGCAGCACCGTCATCGCTGCGAGATAGGCGAGCCCGAAGGCGATCGCCGGCCACGGCGACGCCGGGCGACCGAACAGGTGCGTGGTGCCCAGCCACACGAGCAGGGCGGCGACGCCGAGTGCCGTATACCCCAGTGTTGCCGCGATGCCCGCTGCCAGCTCGGTGCGAACCGCGAAGAACACGAAGCCCAGGCCGAGCGCGAGGATGGCGGCGGCGAAGATCGGCATCGAACGGTCGACGCCCTCGTGGTCGCCACGCAGCGCCAGCAGGATGGCCGCGCCGGCCACGCTGGAGAAGCCCGTCATCAGGTAGATGGTCGGGATGTCGGGAAACAGGTCGCTCATCGCGTGCGACGCGAAGCGTACCCGGCGAGGCGCCGTTCGGCGAGCGCCGTCCGACAGGACACTAGAATCCGATCCGGGATCGGCGTGCGTTGCGGGCGACGTTCAGGTCTTCGCTCTCGATCGCGTCGCGGCCGGCGAGCTTGGCATTGCCGAACGCGCCGACCAGCAGGCGACGCATCTCGCGCGGCGCGCACCGTGCGAGGCGCTCGATGACCTCGTCGCAGGGCTGCGGCGGAAAGGATGCTCCCCACTCGTGCGATTCGCGGATCTCCCGGTACAGGTTGCACGCGATGCGTGCGGCGCCCTCCCGGTCGGGCGGCGCGATCCGGTAGACGTTCATGCGGTTCAGGATCGGTTCCGGGATCCGGCTTGCCTCGTTGGCGGTGGCGATCCAGACGATCTCGGAGCAGTCGAGCGGAATCTCGGCGAACTCGTCGACGAACTCGGCGGCGGTGTCGGGCTCGAGCAGGCCGTAGAGCGCACCGAGCGGATCGTAGGCGCCGTCGGCGCTCGCCTTGTCGATCTCGTCGACGACCATCACCGGGTTCGCGTAGTCGCCGTGCACGAGCGTCTCGAAGACCTTGCCCGCGCGGGCGTTCTTCCATTGCGAAGATGCGCCCGAGAGGACCCAGCCGGCCGTGAGCGAACTCATCGAGACGAAGCCGTAGCCGGTTCCGAGCAACTGCGACACGCGCCGTGCGAAGTGCGTCTTGCCGATTCCCGGATCGCCGAGCAGCAGCACCGGCGCGACCTCGATGGGGTCGGCGGTCTCGAGGCACAGGGCGAGCTGGCGGCGCAGGTCCTCGAGCACCTCGCCGAAGTTCGGCAGTTCGTCCTCGAGCGCATCGAAGTCGGGCATGGTGCCGGGCTTGACGCAGAATCGGTCGCCGCCGGCCTTCAGCATCCGCTCGTAGGTGTCCTTGAGCGCCTCGTTGCTGCCGGGAGCCAGCTCGTCGAGCCTGGCCTCGACCCGGGAGGTGGAGTAGATCTGCCGAAAACCGGCGATCGCGATGGGAGGCGTGCGCCCCTCGGTGCTGCGCGATTCGGAGGGAAGGCCGGAAGCGGTCGGCGATCGCATCGACTTCGAACTCAAGTGCCTGCCTTCCTGCATTCTGATGCGCCGCACCGTAAGGAAACAAGTCCCCTCATCGGCGCCACCTGCCGCCGGTCCCCTTCTTCGGTCCCGCTTCTTTCGTTTTCCGGAATGGGCTATAATCGCCGGTTCCACATGAGGGGTTACCGTTAATGCCGACCGTTCGCGTCAAGGAGAACGAGCCGTTCGACGTCGCGCTTCGCCGCTTCAAGCGCACGATCGAGAAAGCCGGAATCATCACCGAGCTTCGGGCGCGCGAGTTCTACGAGAAGCCGACCGCCGAGCGCAAGCGCAAGAAGGCGGCTGCGGTCAAGCGCCACCACAAGCGCCTTCGCAGCCAGATGCTGCCGAAGAAGCTGTA
>DASWVL010000038.1:0-4556 GCA_036406255.1 Zeimonas sp. | reverse complement strand
AAGCTGCCGTCGTTCCCCGCGCGGTGCCCGTCGACGAAACCGGCGCGCAGGAACGGGCGCGCAAGGCGGCCCGAACTGCCGCCCGGCCCGCGATCCAGCCGCGTGCGCGCGCGCGCGCCGCCGACGAGACACCGAAGCTCTTCGTGCTCGACACCAACGTGCTGATGCACGACCCGAGCAGCCTGTTCCGCTTCGCCGAGCACGACGTCTACCTGCCGATGATGACGCTCGAGGAACTCGACAACCACAAGAAGGGGATGTCCGAGGTCTCGCGCAACGCGCGGCAGGTCAGCCGCACGCTCGACGAGTTGATCGAGGCGGCGGGCGAAACCGACATCACCGAAGGCATTCCGCTCGCCGCACTCGGCAACCGCGATGCCGGTGGCCGGCTGTTCTTCCAGACGCAGGCGATCGCATCGATGCTGCCGTCGAGCCTGCCGATGGGCAAGGCCGACAACCAGATCCTCGGCGTCGTGCGCGCACTGCAGGAGCGGCTGCACGACCGGCAGGTCGTGCTGCTGTCGAAAGACATCAACATGCGGATCAAGGCCCGGACGATGGGCCTGCCCGCCGAGGACTACTACAACGACCAGGTCCTGGAGGACACCGACCTCCTCTACACCGGGGTGCAGCGTCTGCCCGACGACTTCTGGGACAGCCACGGCAAGGGCATCGAGTCGTGGCAGCAGGGCGGCGTCACGTATTACCGGATCACCGGTCCGCTCGTGTCGTCGCTGCTGCTGAACCAGTTCGTGTGGTCCGAAGGCGAGATGCCGCTGGTCGCGAAGGTGCGCGAGATCGCCGGGCGCACCGCGGTGCTGCAGACGCTGCGCGACTACGGCCACGGCAAGAACGCGGTCTGGGGCATCACCGCGCGCAACCGCGAGCAGAACTTCGCGTTGAACCTGCTGATGGACCCGGAGGTCGACTTCGTCACGCTGCTCGGACAGGCCGGCACCGGCAAGACGCTGATCACGCTCGCGGCGGGCCTCGTGCAGGTGCTCGAGTCCAAGCGCTACAGCGAAATCGTGATGACGCGCGCGACGGTGCCCGTCGGCGAGGACATCGGCTACCTGCCCGGCACCGAGGAAGAGAAGATGCAGCCGTGGATGGGCGCGCTCGAGGACAACCTCGAGGTGCTCAATCGCAGCGATCCGGCGGCGGGCGAATGGGGGCGCGCGGCGACGAACGACCTGATCCGCTCGCGCGTGCGCGTGAAGTCGATGTCGTTCATGCGCGGGCGCACCTTCACGAACAAGTACCTGATCGTCGACGAGGCGCAGAACCTCACGCCGAAGCAGATGAAGACGCTGGTCACGCGCGCGGGCCCGGGGACGAAGGTCGTCTGCATGGGGAACATCGCGCAGATCGACACGCCGTATCTCACCGAGGGGTCCTCGGGCCTGACCTACGTGGTCGACCGTTTCAAGGGCTGGCCGCACGCGGGGCACGTCACGCTGCAGCGCGGGGAGCGGTCTCGGCTGGCGGATTTCGCGGCGGAGGTGCTGTAGCGCAAGCAGGACCGTGCAGCGCCGAGGGCCAGGCTCCCGGCACCGCGCCCGCCCACGCCCATAGCACCGCGTTTCGCCGCGAAGTACGGCACTTCTGCTACCGGGGCGATCGCCGCAATGAAAAATGCCGCATTTCGCAGCGTTTTTGCTGGCCGTCCAAAGGCCGGGGTTTGCGACGGCGCGACGGGTCCAGCAGACGGACGAGCCCTTGATGCGTTCATCGGCGCTGTCGCCGGACACTTCGTTGAGGTAGCCTCCCGCCATGGATCGCAAGGACCGTGACGCGATGGTCGAGCGCCTGCGCGCATACTTCGCTGCGCATCACGACCACGTGGTGTGCGCCTGGTTGTTCGGCAGCGTCGCACGCAACGAGGCACGTGACGACAGCGATGTCGACGTCGCCGTGCTACTCGATCGACCGCCCCCACCTTCGCTCCCGGAATCCGGTATTGCGCTGGCGGGCGACATCGAGTCGTCGACCGGACTTCCGGTGGACGTCGTCATCATGAACTCGGCGCCTCCCGATCTCGTGCACCGGGTGCTTCGCGATGGAATCATCGTATTCGAACGCCGGCGAGGCGAACGAGTCGCCTTCGAGGTCAAGGCACGAAACGAGTACTTCGACCTGAAGCCGTATCTGGACGAATATCGACGCGTTGCCGAGGCAGGACGTGGTCGATCGTGATCTGGTTCTCAAGAAGCTCGCCTTCGTCGAGACGTGCGTACGCGAGCTGCGCACGCTGGCGCGACTCGACGTGCTCGAGAGCGACATCCGCGAGCAACGTTTCATCGTGCACACGCTGCAGCTCGCTGCGCAGGCGGCGCTCGACGTCGCATCTCACGTCGTCTCGGACCAGCGACTCGGCGAACCGCGCACGAATCGGGAGTTGTTCCAGCTCCTGGGGGAGGCCGGCTGGCTCTCGCCCGGACTCACGGCCGCAATGCGAAACCTCGCGGGCTTCCGCAACGTCGTCGTGCACGGCTACGAGCCGATCGACCTGGAAATCGTCCGCGACATCGTCGAACACCGATTGCCGGATCTGCTCGAATTCGCAGACGCCATCCGTCGCTCGGCAAGCGGAAGTTGAAAGCGCAAGCGCAACGTCGCTTGCCCCAGGCAACTCTACCCGCTCGTGAAGTTCTCGAACTTCGTGTATTGGCCGACGAAGGTCAACCGAACGGTGCCGATCGGACCGTTGCGCTGCTTGCCAATGATGATCTCGGCAACGCCCTTGTCGGTGGAATCGGGGTTGTAGACCTCGTCGCGGTAGATGAAGACGATGACGTCTGCATCCTGCTCGATCGCTCCCGATTCACGTAGATCCGACATCACCGGCCGCTTGTTCGGCCGCTGCTCGAGCGAACGGTTCAGCTGCGACAGCGCGATCACCGGGCAGTCCAGCTCCTTGGCGAGCGCCTTCAGCGAGCGCGAGATCTCGGAGATCTCCGTCGCGCGGTTCTCCCCGGTGGAGGTGGCGGACATCAGCTGCAGGTAGTCGACGACGATCAGGCCCAGTCGACCGCACTGACGCGAGAGCCGGCGCGCGCGCGCGCGCAGCTCGAGCGCATTCAGCGCCGGCGTCTCGTCGATGAACAGCTGCGCGTCCTGCATCTTCTGGATCGCGCTGGTGAGCCGCGGCCAGTCGTCGTCGACCAGGCGCCCGGTGCGCAGGCGCTGCTGGTCGAGCCGACCGACCGAGCAGACGAGGCGCATCGCGAGCTGCGTCGCGCCCATCTCCATCGAGAACACGGCGACCGGCAGGCCCTGGTCGACGGCCACGTGCTCGGCAACGTTCAATGCGAGGGCGGTTTTCCCCATCGACGGCCTTCCGGCGACGATGACGAGATCCCCCGGCTGCAGCCCCGACGTCATCCGGTCGAGGTCGACGTAGCCGCTCGGCACGCCGGTGACGTCGTTCGGATTGTTCTGGTTGTACAGCTCGTCGATGCGCTCGACGACCTTGCCCAGCAGGTCGGGCAGCGGCTGGAAACCGGCCTGCCCGCGCGCGCCGTCCTCCGAGATCTGGAAGACTTTCGACTCGGCTTCGTCGAGCAGCTGCCGCGTGTCCTTGCCGGCGGGATTCAGCGCGGACGTGGAGATCTCGTCGGCGGTCGTGATCAGCCGGCGCAACACTGCGCGGTCGCGCACGATCTCCGCATAGCGCCGGATGTTCGCGGCGGACGGCGTTTCCTGCGCGAGCGCGTTCAGGTAGACGAGGCCGCCCGCGTCGTCGGCCTTGCCGGCGACCTTCAGCGCCTCGTAGACGGTGACGACGTCGGCCGGCTGGCTACGCTCGATGAGCCGGCCGATCTGGTGCCAGATCAGCCGGTGGTCGTAGCGATAGAAGTCGTCCTCGCGCAGCAGGTCGGCGACGCGGTCGAAAGCCGTGTTGTCGAGCAGCAGGCCGCCGAGCACGGCCTGCTCCGCCTCGATCGAATGCGGCGGGACGCGCAGCGCCGCGATCTGCGGATCGTCGGATGCCGCGCCGTGCGGAGCCGCGGACATCGGGCTGCGCGCTTGAGGAATCGTCGCTCGAGGCGAGTGCGCCTCAGGCCGTCTCGCCAACCACCGAAACGGTGATCTCGACGACGACGTCGCTGTGCGGCGCGACCTCGACCGGGTAGTCGCCGACGGACTTCAGCGGACCGCCCGGCATGCGCACCATGTTCTTCTCGACCTCGAAGCCCTGCTTCTTCAGGCTCTCGGCGATGTCGAAGTTGGTGACCGAGCCGAACAGCCGGCCGTCGACGCCGGCCTTCTGCGCAATGCGCACGCTCGTGCCGGCCATGCGCTCGCCCAGCGAACGTGCGGCCTCGAGCCGCTCGTTCTGCACTTTCTCGAGCTCGGCGCGACGGTTCTCGAATTCCTCGATCGCCGCCGGTGTCGCGCGACGCGCCTTGCCGGTGGGGATCAGGTAGTTGCGCGCGAAGCCGTCGCGCACCTTGACGACGTCGCCGAGCTGGCCGAGGTTGACGACTTTCTCGAGCAGGATGATCTGCATGTCGGTTCCAGCGCCTTCAGTGGTTGTCGGTGTACGGCAGCAG
>DASWVL010000037.1:0-4657 GCA_036406255.1 Zeimonas sp. | reverse complement strand
CGTCGAGAAGCATCGCGTCAGCGTGATGTTCTCGGCGCCGACGGCGATCCGCGTGCTGAAGAAGCAGGACCCGTCCTGGCTGACGAAATACGACCTGTCGTCGCTGCGTGCGCTCTTCCTCGCCGGCGAGCCGCTCGACGAGCCCACGGCGCGCTGGATCGCCGAGGCGATCGGCAAGCCCGTCATCGACAACTACTGGCAGACCGAGACCGGCTGGCCGATCCTCACCGTTGCGCACGGCATCGAAAAGACCGAGACGCGCCTCGGCTCGCCGGGCATGGCGATGTACGGCTACGACCTGCGGCTGCTCGACGAGCGCACCGGCGAGGAGGTCGGCAACAACGAGAAGGGCGTCGTCGCGGTGATCCCGCCGCTGCCGCCGGGCTGCATGCAGACGGTCTGGCGCAATGACGAGCGTTTCGTGCAGACGTATTTTTCGACGATTCCCGGCCGCCAGGCGTACTCGACCTTCGACTGGGGCATCCGCGACGACGACGGCTACTACTTCATCCTCGGGCGCACCGACGACGTCATCAACGTCGCCGGCCATCGGCTCGGCACCCGTGAGATCGAGGAGACGCTGTCGAGCCATGCGTCCGTGGCCGAATGCGCGGTCGTCGGCGTGGCCGACTCGCTGAAGGGGCAGGTCGCCACCGCCTTCGTCGTGCTGAAGGATCCGTCGAAGGCGGCCGATGCGAATGCGCGCCTGGCGCTCGAGGGAGAACTGATGGCCACCGTCGACAAGCGGCTCGGCGCGATCGCACGGCCGAACCGCGTGCATTTCGTCGCGATGCTGCCGAAGACGCGCTCGGGCAAGGTGCTGCGTCGCTCGATCCAGGCGCTGTGCGAGCGTCGTGATCCGGGCGACCTCACGACGATCGAGGATCCGGGGGCGCTCGAGCAGATCCGGCAGGCGGTGGGCACCGCGGCCTGATTCTCTTCGCGCGATGTCGCTCGCCGAGCTTGCCCTCGCCGCCCGGCGGGGCGCCGAGTTTCTGCTGCTGCCGCCGGCCGCGCCGCTTTGGCTCATCGCGATCGGGCTCGCCGCGTCGCTGCGGCGCCCGCGTGCCGGTCGTGTCCTCGCGTCGATCGGGCTCGTGCTGGCCATGCTCACGTCCTCGCAGGTCGTAGGGCAGTGGCTGATCGGGTGGATCGAGCGCGGCGCGGGCACAGCGCCGGGCGAGCCGGAGTTGCACGCGCTGCTCGCGCGTCCCGACCCGCCGACGGCGATCGTCATTCTCGCAGGGGGGACTCGCTTCGATGCGCGCGAGCGCCCCGAGCCCGAGCGCGCGAACCCGCGCACCACCGAACGCGTGCTGCACGGAGCGTGGGTCGCCCGGGTCACGGGGCTGCCGGTGCTGGTCAGCGGCGGCAAGCCGCGACCGGATCGAAGCGCCGAAGCGCTGCTGATGCAGCGGCTGCTCGAAGGGACACTCCACACGCCGGTGCGCTGGGTCGAGGATCGATCGCGGGACACCGAAGGCAACGCGCGCGAATCGGCGAAGCTGCTGTTGCACGCCGGACACCGTCGCATCCTGCTCGTCACGCACGCCTACCACATGCCGCGTGCGCTGCTCGCCTTCGAGCGCGCGGGGATGCAGCCGCTTGCAGTGCCTCACGGCTTCCTCGGAACGCCGAAGGCGGACAGCGTGTTCGGCTGGTTGCCGAGCGCGCAGGGTGTGAACATCAACTGGCTCGCCGCGCACGAGGGTGTCGGCGGCCTCTGGTACCGGCTGCGCAGCGCGCTGTGGGGCGCTGCGCCGCTCGTCTACGACGCCATCGAAACGGGGAGGAACAACCTGCCATGAACACGAAACCGATACTCGAAGCCGCCGACGCCAGGGCGATCGGCGAAGCGGCACAGGCCGAGGCGCAGCGCAATGGCTGGGCGGTGTCGATCGCTGTCGTCGACGACGGCGGACACCTGCTGTGGCTGCAGCGCCTCGACGGCGCGGCGCCGATCTCGTCGTACATCTGCCAGGAGAAGGCGCGCACCGCGGCGCTCGGGCGGCGCGAATCGCGGCTCTACGAGGAGACCATCAACGGCGGGCGTGTTGCGTTCCTCTCGGTGCCCCGGCTGGAGGGCATGCTCGAGGGCGGCGTGCCGGTCGTCGTCGACGAACAGTGCGTGGGCGCCGTCGGCGTCTCGGGGGTGAAGTCGAGCGATGACGTGCGCATCGCGCGCGCGGGAATCGCCGCGCTGGCGTAGGGCCGGCGCCGCGCAGGAGGCAGCCCTCGTTTCAGCCCGGGCCCGTGTCGTGCGGGCCGGGACGCTCCGATTCGCCGGTCTTCGCTTCGGCGGTCTTCGCTTCGGCGGCCTTCGCTTCGGCCGCGTGCGACATCGATTGCGCGATCTGGTACAGCCCCTCGAGCACCAGGTGCTCGTGGTAGGTGAAGTCGATCGTGAGCCTGGGTCCGAGCGTGCGCGCAGCGCCGCCCGACAGGATGCAGCGCAGGTCGGGATGGTGGCGCTTGTGCAGGAAGTACAGCCGCTCGACCGCACCGGCCTGCGCGTGGGCGCAGCCCGAGGCGATCGCGTCGACCGTCTGGCGGGGGTAGTCGACGTAGTCGCCCTGCGCGTCGGGCAGTGTGGCGGTGTTCTGATGCAGCGCGCGCACCATCAGCCCGAGCCCGGGCATGATGCCCCCGCCCAGGAAGTGGCCGTCGGCGGTGAGCAGGTCCATCGTCGTGGCAGTACCGCAGACGACGACGAGCGCGGCGCGCTCGCCGACCAGCGCGTGCGCGCCGATCATTGCCGCCCATCGGTCGCAGCCGAGCGCCGCCGGGTTCAGGTAGCCGTTCTTCACGCCGCATTGCTCGGCGCGCGAGACGATCCAGTGCGCCTCCGGTGCATCGGGCCAGACCTCGAGGGCACGAAGCACAGGATTGACGATGCCGGTTCCCGCGACGTTGGAGATCACGACGGCGTCGGGCACCGGTTGGCGCTGCCACTCCTTCGTGACCATCGGGATCTCCTCGAGCAGCACACGGCCCGAGGCAATTCCCTTGTCCTGCGCGAGCGCACGCGCGCCGCGCGGGCTGCGCGAATACGTTCCCCACTTCAGGAACGTGTTGCCGATGTCGATGAGCAGATAAGCCATGGGGCAATGCGCGCGGTGCGCGGCGCGGGCCGCTGCGGCACGCGGCCTGAGGTTATTCGAGGCGAACGGGAATCTTGCCGATCCGTGCCTGCCACTCGCGCGGCCCGGTCTCGTGCACCGAAGTGCCGGAGGCGTCGACCGCCACCGTCACCGGCATGTCCTGCACCTCGAATTCGTAGATCGCCTCCATGCCGAGATCCTCGAACGCGAGTACGCGCGCCTTGCGGATCGACTTCGAGACGAGATACGCGGCGCCGCCGACGGCCATCAGGTACGCGGCCTTGTGCCGGCGGATCGCCTCGATCGCGGCGGGCCCGCGTTCGGCCTTGCCGATCATCGTGACCAGCCCGGTCTTCGCCAGCATCGTCTCGGTGAACTGGTCCATTCGCGTGGACGTCGTCGGCCCGGCCGGGCCGACGGCTTCGTCGCGCACCGGATTCACGGGTCCGACGTAATAGATCGCGCGATCGGTAAAGTCGACGGGCAGCTTCTCGCCCCGTTCGAGCATCTCGACGATGCGCTTGTGCGCGGCGTCGCGCCCGGTGAGCATCTTTCCGGAGAGCAGCAGCATCTGCCCCGGCTTCCACGACGCGACTTCCTCGCGCGTGAGCGCATCGAGGTTCACGCGGCGGGATTTCTCCAGGTTCGGCGTCCAGCGCACGTCGGGCCACGCCGAGAGCGGCGGCGGCTCGCAGTACGCCGGTCCCGAGCCGTCGAGCACGAAATGCGCGTGGCGCGTCGCCGCGCAGTTCGGGATCATCGCCACCGGCTTCGACGCGGCGTGCGTCGGGTACAGCGCGATCTTCACGTCGAGCACGGTGGTGAGGCCGCCGAGCCCCTGCGCGCCGATCCCGAGCGCGTTCACCTTCTCGTACAGCTCGATGCGCAGCTCCTCGAGCCGGTTCGACGGACCGCGCGCGAGCAGCTCGAACATGTCGATCGGGTCCATCAGCGATTCCTTGGCCATCAGCATCGCCTTCTCGGCGGTGCCGCCGATGCCGATGCCGAGCATTCCCGGCGGGCACCAGCCGGCGCCCATCGTCGGAACCGTCTTCAGCACCCAGTCGACGATCGAGTCGGACGGGTTGAGCATGACGAACTTCGACTTGTTCTCCGAGCCGCCGCCCTTGGCCGCGACGTTCACCTCGACGGTGTCGCCCGGAACGATCTCGGTGTGCACGACCGCCGGCGTGTTGTCGCGCGTGTTCCTGCGCTCGAAAAGCGGATCGGCGACGACCGATGCGCGCAGCGTGTTCGACGGATCGAGGTAGCCGCGGCGCACGCCCTCGTTCACCGCGTCGACGATCGACCCGGTGAAGCCTTCGAAGCGCGCGTCCATCCCCACCTTCAGAAACACGTTGACGATTCCGGTGTCCTGGCAGATCGGGCGGTGCCCTTCGGCGCACCTTCGCGAATTGGTGAGGATCTGCTCGATCGCGTCGCGTGCCGCCGGGCTCTGCTCGGTCTGCCACGCGCGCGCGAGGTGCTCGATGTAGTCGCGCGGGTGGTAATAACTGATGAACTGCAGCGCGGCGGCGATCGATTCGATCAGATCG
>DASWVL010000036.1:0-7348 GCA_036406255.1 Zeimonas sp. | reverse complement strand
CGGATGAAGTCGGTCTGGCGAACGAGGAACGCCGGCGTCTGCAGCACGTCGACGACGGCCGCCACCGGGGCGATCTGGTCGATCTCGTGCACGTCGGTGAGCACCGGAACGCCGATGGCGCGGCGCACCTCGTCGAGGATCTTCAGCCCCTCGTCGAGTCCGGGCCCGCGGAACGACGTGCCCGAGCTGCGGTTGGCCTTGTCGAACGACGACTTGTAGATGAACGGCACGCCCAGCCGGGAGGTGATCTCCTTCAGCTGTCCGGCAGTGTCGAGCGCGAGCTGGCGCGACTCGATGGCGCAGGGACCGGCGATCAGGAACATCGGCCGATCGAGGCCGGCTTCGAATCCGCAAAGGCGCATCGGGCGGTTTCCGTTCATGCGAGCCGCATCACCGCCGGCTCGTCGCGCACGCGCCGCTGGCGCGCGCGCTCCAGCGCCGCCTCGACGTACGCACGGAACAGCGGGTGACCGTCGCGCGGCGTGGACGTGAATTCCGGGTGGAACTGCACGCCGACGAACCACGGGTGCGCCAGTTCGCCGCTGCGCGGCATCTCGGCGATCTCGGTGAGCGACTCGGCCGGCGTGCGCGCCGAGATGACGAGTCCGGCGTCCTGCAGGCGGTCGACGTAGCCGTTGTTCACCTCGTAGCGGTGGCGATGCCGCTCGTTGACCGACTCGCCGTAGACCGATGCGGCGAGGGTGCCGGGCACGATCGGACAGCGCTGCGCGCCCAGCCGCATCGTTCCGCCGAGGTCGGAGCGTACGTCGCGCTTCTCGATGCGGCCCTCGCGGTCGTGCCACTCGGTGATCAGCCCGACCACCGGATGCGGCGTGTCAGGGTCGAACTCGGTGCTGTTCGCACCGGCGAGCCCGCACACGTGACGTGCGAACTCGATGACGGCGAGCTGCATGCCCAGGCAGATGCCGAGGTACGGCACCGAGTGCTCGCGTGCGAACCGGATCGCCTGGATCTTGCCCTCGACCCCGCGACGGCCGAAGCCGCCGGGAACGAGGATCGCGTCGAAGCCCTCGAGCATCGCCGTGCCGTCGGTCTCGATGCGCTCGGAATCGATGTAGTCGATCGAGATGCGGCTCTCGGTGTGGATGCCGGCGTGCACGAGCGCTTCGCTCAGCGACTTGTACGACTCGGTGAGGTCGACGTACTTGCCGACCATCGCGATGCGCACCTCGCGCTTCGGGTGCTCGAGCCGGTGGACGAGGCGATCCCAGACGCCGAGGTCGGCCGGGCGCGTGTCGAGCCGCAGGATCTCGCAGATGGTTCGGTCGACGCCCTGCTCGTGCAGCATGCGGGGAATCTTGTAGATCGAATCGGCGTCCTGCACCGAGATGACCGAATCGAGCTGCACGTTGGAGAACAGCGAGATCTTCGCGCGCTCCTCGTCGGGAATGCGCCGGTCGGCACGGCACATCAGCATGTCGGCCTGGATCCCGATCTCGCGCAGCTTCTGCACCGAGTGCTGCGTGGGCTTCGTCTTCAGTTCGCCCGCCGACGGTATGAAAGGCACGAGCGTCAGGTGCACGAAGCATGCGTTGCCGCGCCCCAGCTTCAGGCTCATCTGCCGCACCGCCTCGAGAAAAGGCAGCGATTCGATGTCGCCCACCGTGCCGCCGATCTCGATGATCGCCACCTGCGGCGAATCGGCCGAACCGACGTGCGCGCCGCGCTCGATGAACGCCTGGATCTCGTTGGTGATGTGCGGAATGACCTGGACGGTGCGCCCGAGGTACTCGCCGCGACGCTCCTTGCGGATCACCGAGTCGTAGATCTGGCCGGTGGTGAAGTTGTTCGTGCGTCGCATGCGCGCCGACACGAAGCGCTCGTAGTGCCCGAGATCGAGATCGGTCTCGGCGCCGTCCTCGGTGACGAACACTTCCCCGTGCTGGAACGGGCTCATCGTTCCGGGGTCGACGTTGATGTAGGGATCGAGCTTGAGCAGCGTGACGCTCAGACCGCGGGATTCGAGCAGCGCGCCGATGGAGGCGGCGGCGATGCCCTTGCCGAGCGATGAGACGACGCCGCCGGTGACGAATACGAATTTGGTCATGAGGGCTCGGCCGGAAAGCGCGATTATACAAGCGAAGGGGGGCGCGAACGCCGCCGGCAGCCCGCCCCGTCAGCCCCCTCTCCGACAGTGTGCCTCCTGGTGCTGCAGCAGCTCCTCCTCGTGCATCGTTTCCGGCTGCAGCGTCAGGTGGCAGATGCCGTGTCGCTCGTCCATCGTCTCGCGGACCTGCGCGAGGATCGCCGGCCAGTCGGCCATCTCGTCGATGCCTACGTGGGCCGACAGGGCCGGGGCGCCGTCGCCGAGCGACCACAGGTGCAGATCTCGTACCCAGTGCACGCCGGCGACACGGCGCAGGGAGGCCTCCACCTCCCCTGCGTCGACCCCCTCGGGCACCGCGTTCATCAGCACGCGGACGCTGTCTCGCAGCAGGCGAACCGTCGCCACCAGCAGCAGCGCGCAGATCGCCAGCGTGAGGAGCGGATCGATCAGCGTCCATCCGGTGAGCCAGACGGTGCCGAGCGCGACGATGGCGATCATCGAGCCGGCGAAGTCGCCGATCACGTGCAGCAGTGCAGCGCGCGTGTTCAGCTCGTGGCGCTCGCCATGCAGCAGCCGCCAGACGCCGGCGTTCACCAGCAGGCCCACCACCGCCACGGGCAGCGCGAAGCGCACGTCGATCGGCGGCGTCTCGCGCAGCCGTACGACCGCCTCGAGCACGATGAAGGCGAGCACGGCGACGTAGAAGACGCCGTTGAGCAGCGCCGCGAGCGTCTGCACGCGCCCGTATCCGAAGCTCATCTGCGGCCCGGCCTCGCGGCGGGCGAAGACCTTCGCGCCCAGGGCGATGCCGAGCGCCGCGGCGTCGGTGAGCATGTGCACGCCGTCGGAGGCGAGCGCGAGCGACCCGCTGACGATGCCGACGCCGACCTCGAGCAACGCGAAGACGAGCACGATCGCCAGCGACCAGCCGAGGGCATGCGAAGCGCCGCGGACGTGATCGGACCGGGAGTGCGAGTGGGAGTGCGAGTGCGAGTGCGAGTGCGAAACCAACGGCGTACCCGATTGCGAACCGCCGGACCGCGACGCCGGCATCCTGCACGCCGCTCGTCGATACGTCGTCGCGCGCAGGGGCGAGGCGTCTTCGATTGTAGCGGCCGCATATAATCCGTGCCGACCCGGGCGTCCCCACAGCGAGGAAATCGATGAGCAAGGTGTACCCGAGCGCGGCCGAGGCGCTGAAAGGCGTCGTTGCCGACGGACAGATGATCGCGGTCGGCGGCTTCGGGCTGTGCGGCATCCCGGAAGCGCTGATCGCGGCACTGCGCGATTCGGGCGTGCGCGATCTCACCTGCGTGTCGAACAACGCCGGCGTCGACGGATTCGGCCTCGGCCTGCTGCTCGCCACGCGCCAGGTGCGCAGGATGATCGCCTCGTACGTCGGCGAGAACAAGGAATTCGAGCGCCAGTACCTGGCCGGCGAACTGGAGCTGGAGTTCACGCCGCAGGGCACGCTGGCCGAGAAGCTGCGTGCCGGCGGTGCCGGAATTCCGGCGTTCTTCACGCGCACCGGCGTGGGAACGATCGTCGCCGAAGGCAAGGAGACGCGCGAGTTCGACGGCCACACTTACGTGATGGAACGCTCGCTCGTTCCCGACGTGTCGCTGGTGAAGGCCTGGATGGCCGATCGCGCCGGCAACCTCGTTTTCCGCCGCACCGCCCGCAACTTCAATCCGAACGCGGCGATGGCCGGGCGCGTCACGATCGTCGAAGCCGAGGTGATCGTCCCCACCGGCGAGATCGATCCCGACCAGGTGCACCTGCCCGGCATCTACGTGCACCGCATCGTCCACAACCCGACGCCCGAGAAGCGCATCGAGCAGCGCACTACGCGCGCGCGCTGAACGCTTTCGGCAACCGGAGAAACGAAATGGCCTGGAACCGCGACCAGATGGCGGCGCGCGCCGCGCAGGAACTGCGCGACGGCTTCTACGTGAACCTCGGGATCGGACTGCCGACGCTCGTCGCGAACCACGTCCCCGAGAGCATGGAGGTGTGGCTGCAGTCGGAGAACGGGCTGCTCGGCATCGGCCCCTTCCCCACCGAGGACGAGGTCGATCCCGACATGATCAACGCGGGCAAGCAGACGGTGACGACACTGCCCGGTTCGTCGATCTTCTCGTCGGCCGACTCCTTCGCGATGATCCGCGGCGGCAAGATCAACCTGGCGATCCTCGGTGCGATGCAGGTGAGCGAACGCGGCGATCTCGCGAACTGGATGATCCCCGGCAAGATGGTCAAGGGCATGGGCGGCGCGATGGATCTCGTCGCCGGGGTCGGCCGCGTCCTCGTGCTGATGGAGCACACGGCGAAGAAGAAGGACGGCAGCGAGGAGCACAAGATTTTGCCGGAATGCACGCTACCGCTCACCGGCGTGGGCGTCGTGAACCTGATCATCACCGACCTCGGCGTGATCGAGGTCGGTGAGAAGGGATTGAAGCTCGTCGAGCTGGCGCCGGGAGTCGGCGCCGACGAGGTCGTCGCGAAGACCGGCTGCCCGATCGACGTCTCGGCGGTGCGCTGAACGCGCTTCCCCGGCCGCGCAGCAGGTGCCGCGCCCTCGTCGAGGGCAACCAGGCGAAGCAGCGGCGCGACGCGTCGTGCGTTGGCGCCGTCAGCCGCCCGGTGCGCGGCGATGGAGCCGCACCGGCATGCGGCTCGGCGTAACGGTGAAGGCGGTCACCTCCTCGATCGTCGCCGGGTCGCAGGCCAGCTCGAGGCGGAAGTTCCGCATCAGCATCGACAGCACGAGCCGCATCTCGACGCCCGCCAGGTGCCGCCCCGGACACACGCGCGGGCCGGTGCCGAACTGCAGGAACGCGCGCGACTCGTGCGCGCGGGCATCGTCGGGACGGTGCAGCCACCGGTCGGGGTCGAATCGCTCCGGGTCGCCGAAGTTGCGCGGGTCGTGCATCGCGGGTCGATGGATGAAGTAGTTCGGCAATCGCGCGGGCAGCGCCACGCCGCCCACCTCGCAATCATGCAGCGGCGCGAAGCCGATCAGCGCCACCACGGGATGCATCCGCTGCGCCTCGTTGACGACGGCCTCGAATAGTTCGAGCGCACGAACGTCGTCGTGCGTCGCGCACACGTTGCGCTCGCCGAGCACTGCGAGTGCCGCCGCGTGCAGCCGCTGCTGCAACGCCTCGTCGCCGGCGAGGAACGGCATCGCCCACGCGAGCGAGTTGGCCGTGGTGTCTTCGCCCGCGAGCAGCAGCGTCAGTACGTTGGCCGCCACCGTGTCGTCGGTGACGCCGGAGCCGGGGCGGTCGCGCTCGGCGAGCATCGCCTCGAGCAGGTTTTTCGGCGATGCGCCGGGCGCGGCCTGCATCCGGCGGCGCGCGCGGTCGATCACCTCGCGCACGTAGTCGTGCACGACGACGAGCGCACGGTCGAGACGCCGGTCCTGCGGCAGCCGGAACCAGCGCCAGTACGGCACGGGCGCGACCAGCCGCTTCATCAGCATGGGGAAGACCACGCCGAGCTGCCGCTGGATGCGGTCGCCC
The DNA here is from genome assembly GCA_036406255.1 of Zeimonas sp. Classification (GTDB taxonomy): domain Bacteria; phylum Pseudomonadota; class Gammaproteobacteria; order Burkholderiales; family Burkholderiaceae_E; genus Zeimonas. Next base: position 1,756 of record DASWVL010000036.1, on the reverse strand, counting down.
TCCTGCTCGAGCGTGTTCGGGTCCTCGCCGAAGGCCAGCGTAGACGTGACGTCGACCGTGTAGCGCATCAGTTCCTGCGTCATCTCGAGCGTCTCGCCGCGGTCGGCGGCACGAGCACAGCGCCGGTACAGGCGCTCGGTGATCGACTGCAGCGCCGGGAAGAACGCGCGGAAGTGCGTCGCGTTCAGCGCCTGCATCACCATGCGCCGTTGCGGCGCCCAGTCGGCGCCTTCGACCGCGAACAACCCCAGCGGACCGATCTCGGCGAACACCCTGGCGAGCTTCGGCCCCCGGCTGAAGGCATGCGGGCGCTCGCGCATGGCGGGCAGGACCTGGTCGGGGTCGCTCCAGACGACGAGCAGCTCGCGCCCGAGCTGCAACCGATACGGTGTTCCGATCTCCATCGCCCAGCGCTCGAGCTGCAGGTGAAAACGCAGCGGCCGGATCTGCAGCGAATTGCCGATCCAGGGCAGGCCTTTCGGCGCGGGCAGCTGGGAGACGCTGCGCGTGGCTCCGGGAAGCGGAAGCGAGAGGCTGGCCATGAGGCGCTCCTTCGTGCAGCCCGACGACAAGCATCGCGCGAACGAAGGTCGAACGCCAGCGCAGTGATTCGCAGCGGACCCGCGACTTCGAACTCGCCGGGCGCAGCGCCGCCCGACGGGGCCTACCGGGCGAAAGGACGCGTCATCGCCGCGCGCGCCGCCTCCGGCAGCGGTGCCGACTTCTTCTTCGTGTGGTCGACCCAAACGACCTTCGCCGCACCGCTCGCATACACCGTCTGCGGATCGTCGCTTCGCGTCATCTCGATGTGCGTCTCGACGCTCGAGCGCCCGATCGCGCCGACGTACTGCCGGCAGATCACGTTCCCGGGATAGCGCAACTCCCGGATGAAGGTGCAGCTCGCGTTGACGATCAGCGGCCCTTCGCCGCGCGGCTCCGGAGTGAAGCCGAGCGAATCGAACCAGCTGATGCGCACCTGCTCCATGTACCGGAAATAGACCGTATTATTCACGTGCCCCATGGCATCCATGTCGCCCCAGCGGATGGGGACCTCGATCTCGTATACGAGAATGCGCTCGCTCAACGGTTCTCCCTCGTTCGGTTTCCTGCGCCTCGCGCCGAAGGCGCGCGTGCCCGCGCGGCGCGGCGCATGATGGATCATCCGCAACGGCAAGCGCTTCACGACGAGATCCACGCCCGACCGCGGCAGGCGATCGCGGCACCGCACCGAGTTTCGCACATCGCCCTGCTGCGCCCGCGGCCGGCCGGTTCCGGCAATGCCGCAGGCGACGAAGCTTCACGCTCGCCGATCGAGGATCCGCTGGGCGCGCTGTGCGCCTCGCACGGCCTGCCCGCGCCTTCGCCGGGCGACACGCATTACCTGGCCGATTTCGGGTCCTTCCGGCTCAAGCGCGAACGGCACGGCGAGTTCGACGGCTACACGATCGATGCGCCGCACTGCGATCCCGGGCATCCCTTCGCCACGACGGCGGTCGACGAACTGCCGCAGGGATGGCTCGCGTCGCTCGCCGGCGAACGCATCGCCGCCGTCCATCTTGCCGTGCTCCCGGCGCCGGCGGCGGGCGAACGCCTCGAATCCGAGCTGGATGCGCTTGCGCACGCCTTCGACGGCAACGAGCTGAGCGGCGCGTCGATCGCCGGCGGCGCGGCGCGCGTCTACACCGACTTCCGCACCGACGGCGACGGCTTCGTGCGCATGCTGCTGCTCGACGTCTCGATGGACGCGAAGCGCACG
>DASWVL010000035.1:0-1583 GCA_036406255.1 Zeimonas sp. | reverse complement strand
CAAACTCGCACCCGCTGCCGAGGGGCGCTGCGCGCCCCACGGCGACGGGTCCCGCGAGTTTGCTTTCGGTAGCAGCCGGCTCGCCGAGCGCGCCGCACGGCGCTGCCCCTCTCGCCCCCGTCACCGTGCTCCGGGTCGCCGTGTGCAAAACGAAGTCACCGGTGCGGTCGAGCGCGTTTTGCGGCCCGTCGGCCCGCCTCGCGCCTGGGGTTATCGAAGTCATCGTGGCGAACGTGCGTCGCGCATCGCGGTGCGCTCGGCGCCCACTGCCGCCATCGCCGTGGTACGCGGACACACACCGGCGTGCGACGGGACAGGCAGGCGTGCATTCCCGCGAGCGTCCCAGATGAACCCAGCTTTCCAGTCCGGAGCGTCGTGCGCCGCGATCCGGAGCACGATGACGGCGCCGAGCGCGCAGCGCCTCGTCGCGCGCTCGGCGAGCCGGCTGCTACCGAAAGCGAATCGGCGGGACCCGTCGCCGCGGGGCGCGCAGCGACCCTCGGCAGCGGGTGCCGATTCGCGAGGTAGAGCCGGGAAGCCCCGGCGAAGCCGGGGCCGAAGCCGCGCGCACCGCACGGCGCCGCCCCTCGCGTCCCCGTCACCGTGCGGAGCGCACGCAGCCACCGCCAAATGCGATAAAAACCGCTCGGTTACACTGCGCTTCAGCAGTCCAGTCACTCTCCGGAAGCCTCCCAATGACCCAAGCGCACTACGCCCCGCGAGGCGACATCGCCGTCATCACGATGGACAACCCGCCGGTCAACGGCCTGGGACACGAGCTTCGCACCGGCCTCGTCGAATCGCTGCGCCGCGCGCAGGCGGACGACGCAATCCGCGCGATCGTGATCCACGGTGCCGGCAACGCGTTCTCGGGCGGCGCCGACATCCGCGAGTTCAACACGCCGAAGGCGCTCGCCGAACCGACGCTGCACACGGTGATCCGCACGATCGAGGAAAGCACGAAGCCGGTCGTTGCCGCAGTGCACGCGGTGGCGATGGGCGGCGGGCTCGAACTGGCCCTCGGCTGCCACTTCCGCGTCGCCTCGCCGAACGCGCAGATCGCGTTGCCCGAGGTCAAGCTCGGCATCCTGCCGGGCGCCGGCGGCACGCAGCGGCTGCCGCGCGTCGTGCCGCTCGAGACGGCCGTGAACATGATCGTCACGGGCGAGCCGGTGAAGTCGGAGCAGTTCGCCGGCACCCGGCTGTTCGACGAGATCGTCGAAGGCGACCTCGTCGACGGTGCCGTCGCGTTCGCCCGCAAGGCCCTCGCCGAGAACCGCGGCCTGCCGAAGGTGCGCGACCTGCGCGTCGAGCACGACGATGCGGAGGGGTTCCTGCGCTTCTCGCGCAACACGGTCGCCACCGTCGCGAAGAACTTCCCCGCCCCGGTGCGTTGCGTCGACGCGATCACGGGTGCGGTCACGATGAGCTTCGAGGAGGGGCTGGCGAACGAGCGGCGCCTGTTCCTCGAACTGGTGCAGACGCCGGAGTCGCGTGCGCTGCGACACGCGTTCTTCGGCGAGCGCGCGGCGAGCAAGATCCCCGACGTTCCCTCGTCGACGCCGACGCGCAGGATCGAGCGC
>DASWVL010000034.1:0-2417 GCA_036406255.1 Zeimonas sp. | reverse complement strand
AGTGCGGCGCAGTTGATGGCGCCGGCCGAGCTTCCGACGACGATGTCGAAGGGGCTCGCCGGCGAGCGGATGCCCGATTGGCGGCGCAGGCGGGCGATCGCGCGCAGTACGCCCGCCTGGTAGGCGGCGCGTGCGCCGCCGCCCGTCAGCACGAGCGCCGTCCGTGCGGCCGTGGCCGCAGGCACGCTCGGCTCGTGCGCGGGCTCGGTCCGCTGCATGGCTCCTGGTCGGCGATGAGGGCGTCAACCCTCGTTATCGACCCGACGGCGCCGTAGTTGATGCCCCGTCGGTCGCCCCTCCGTGGGACTGCTGCCGATCAGACGCCCGAAACGCTCCCTTCGTTCCGCGTCTTTGCCCGCGACCCGTACCGCCCCGCGTAGACCCAGGTGAACTCGGCGCCCAGCAGGAAGATCTGCGCCGAGTAGTAGACCCAGACCATCAGGACGACGATCGAGCTTGCCGCACCGAAACCCGAGGCGATGCCGCTCTTTCCGATGTACAGGCCGATCGCCCACTTGCCGATCGTGAACAGCGCCGCGGTGACGGCCGAGCCGAGCAGCACGTCGCGCCAGGCGATGTCGACGCTGGGCATCAGCTTGTAGATCAGCGTGAACATCGCGGTGAGCAGGCCGAAGCTCACGACGAAATTGATGATCTGCGCGAGCCACTCCCAGCCGCCGAAGACCGGCGACCACCATTTGCCGAGGGCGGCAATCGCCGCGCTCGCGACCAGCGAGACGATCAGCAGGAAGCCGAGTGACAGGATCAGCCCGAACGACAGCAGGCGCGTGCGCACCAGCGCCCAGATGCCGCTGGACGGCTGCTTGCGCGGGCTACGCCAGATGCGATCGAGATTGCTCTGCAACTCGCCGAACACCGTCGTGGCGCCGACCGCGAGCAGGACGATGCCGATGGCGCTGCCGAGCGGACCCTTGCCGCTGACCTCGACGCTCTGCAACAGGCTCTGGACGGCGGCCGCTCCGTCGTCGCCCAGCAGGCCCTGCAACTGTCCGAACACTTCGCCGCGCGCGGCTTCCCCGCCGAAGACCAGCCCGGCGACGGAGACGACGATCAGCAGCAGCGGTGCGAGCGAGAACAGCGTGTAGTACGACAGCGCCGCGCCCATGCTCGGTGCGTAGTCCTCGATCCACGACGACACCGTGTCGACGAGCAGGCGGTAGAAGCCGCGCACGCCGCGCGGCGGCGCTGGTGCACGCTGCGCGTGCTCGAGCGCCGCGCGGCGCGCTTCGCGTTTGCGCCGCTGGCGCGCCGACTCGCCGGGGATCGCGACTCCGTCCAGCGCGGCGCTCGCGGCGCGTGCCACGTTGCCCAGCGCAAGCGGCTCGACGGAGCCTTGGCTCCAGAGGCGTCGTGCGGCGAAGGCGGCGCCGAAGGCGGTGACGGCTGCGGCCAGCGTCGGCGCGAGCGAGGGTAGGGCGATCCTGGGCACGGTCGGACTCCGTTCAGTTCGTGCTCTCGACGCCGACCGCGCTCACCGGGCGCGGCGCTCTGCGCGGAGCCGCCAGGCGTGCAAGCAGTTGCCAGACCTGCCCGACGCTGTCTTCGAGATCGAAGCGCTGCAGCGCGACCGCGCGCGACGCTTCGGACATCCGCCTGCGCTTCTCGGGGGACGCGAGCAGGTCGACCACCGCGTCGGCCGCCGCCTGGCAATCGCAGAAGCCCGCGAGGAAGCCGGTCGACTCGTGAACGACGAGGTCGGGAACGCCGCCGACGCGGGTCGCGACGATCGGCACGCCGCACGCCATGCCTTCCATCAGCGCGAGCGGCATCGCTTCGGAGCGCGACGTCGACGCGAGCAGATCGAGCTCGGCATACAGACGCGGAAGATCCGAGCGCAGGCCGGCCAGGTGCACGTGCGTGCGCAGTTGCTCTTCGTCGATGCGGCGAGCGAGCTCGTCGCGCATCGGGCCGTCGCCGATGAGCACGAAATGCGCGTCGGGCACGCCGCGATGCACGATCGATGCGACCCGCAGGAAGAGGTCGGGACCCTTTTCCCACGACAGCCTGCCGACGAGCCCGACCAGCGGCGCCTTCGCATCGATGCCGAACTCGTCTCGCAGCGTCGACGGACGTTCGGCGAAGGGCTGGAACGTGTTCGTGTCGACGCCGTTCGGGATGTAGGAGATCCGGTCGGCATCGACGCCGAGTCCGAGCGCCTGGTAGTAGGTCTGCCGACACACCGCGTGGATGCGCGATCCGGTGCAGCGGTGCACCTCGAGATCGTTCATCGTCAACAGGCGTCCGTGGATCGTCGTGACGATCGGCTTGCCGGTCATGCGCGCGGCGAGCGCGGCGAGCATGTGGGCATTCGGAAGGTGCGCGTGCACGACGTCGACGCCCATGGCCTGGACCAGCGCGCAGGTGGTCTGCAGCGACGCCCACGAAGGATCGTCCGG
>DASWVL010000033.1:0-3237 GCA_036406255.1 Zeimonas sp. | reverse complement strand
AGGTGCGCACCGCGCTCGTCGGTCGCATCGGCGAGAACATCACGGTGCGCCGCTTCGCGCGCATCGAGGCGAAGGGGCGCCTGGGGTCCTACGTGCACGGCGGCTCGAAGATCGGGGTGCTGGTCGACCTCGTCGGCGGCGACGACGCGCTGGCGCGCGACCTGGCGATGCACATCGCCGCCAGCAAGCCGAAGGCGCTGTCGCGCGACGGCGTGCCGGCGGCCGACGTCGAGCGCGAGCGCTCGATCGCCCGGCAGAAGGCCGACGAGGAGCAGGCCAGGGCGAAGGCCGAGGGCAAGCCGGGCAAGCCGGCCGAGATCGTCGCGAAGATGGTCGACGGCGCGGTGCAGAAGTACCTGAAGGAGGTCACGCTGCTCGGCCAGCCGTTCGTGAAGGACGACAGGCAGACCGTCGAGCAGCTGCTGAAATCGCGCGGCGCGCAGGTTGCCGGGTTCGTGCTGTTCGTCGTCGGCGAGGGCATCGAGCGCAGGCAGTCCGATTTTGCCGCCGAGGTCGCCGCGCAGGCGGCGGCAGCCGCCGGGCGGTGAGCTTCGACGCGAAGTCCCCGTGCGCGCACACGAGCGGCGCGCCTGTCCCGTCGGAAAAGCCCCATAATCGCGGGCGGCGGCGGCCCGCTTCGCGCGAGGCCGCCGCCCGCGCATCAGGAGGGTTCGTGAGCTCGAACGACAGCCCGGCCGCTTCCGCAGTGGTCACTGCAGCGACCCGGCCGGCGCCCCCGGCGGACGGTGCGCCGGCCCCGCAGCTGCGCTATCGCCGAGTGCTGCTCAAGCTCTCCGGCGAGGCACTGATGGGCGACGACGCCTACGGCATCAACGCCGAGACCCTCCAGCGCATGGTGCGCGAGATCGCCTCGGTGGCGGCGATGGGGGTGGAGCTGGCGATCGTCATCGGCGGCGGCAACATCTTTCGCGGCGTGGCGGGCGGTGCGGCCGGCATGGACCGCGCCACCGCCGACTACATGGGGATGCTCGCCACGGTGATGAATTCGCTGGCGCTGCAGGACGCGCTGCGCCAGCATGGCGTGGTGGCGCGCGTGCAGTCGGCGCTGAAGATCGAGCAGGTCGTCGAGCCGTACATCCGCCCGAAGGCGCTGCGCTATCTGGAGGAAGGCAAGGTCGTCATCTTCGCGGCAGGAACCGGCAACCCGTTCTTCACCACCGACACCGCCGCCGCCCTGCGCGGTGCCGAGATGGGCGTCGAGGTGGTGCTGAAGGCTACGAAGGTCGACGGCGTCTACAGCGCCGATCCGATGCTCGACCCCTCCGCGCAGCGCTTCACGCGCATCAGTTTCGACGAGGCGATCGCCCGCCACCTGAAGGTCATGGACGCCACCGCATTCGCGCTGTGCCGCGATCGGAAGCTGCCGATCAAGGTCTTCTCGATCCTCGGCGAGGGCGCGCTGCAGCGTGCGCTGTGCAGCGACGACGAAGGTACGCTCGTCCATGTGTGAATGCATCCGTGACCCGATGCGCGGGCTGCGCCGCACCCGGACGGATGCGGCGGGCGCGAACCGTTTTGCGGAGGAATCATGAGCATTGCGGAAGTCAGGGAATCGGCCGAGCAGAAGATGCAGAAGTCGATCGAGTCGCTGCGGACGAGCCTCGCGAAAGTCCGCACCGGCCGCGCGCATGCGGGCCTGCTCGACCACATTCACGTCGACTACTACGGCACCTCGGTGCCGATCGGCCAGGTCGCCAACGTCACCGTCCAGGATGCCCGCACGCTCGGCGTGCAGCCCTGGGAGAAGAAGATGGTCCAGGTCGTCGACAAGGCCATCCGCGAATCCGATCTCGGGCTGAATCCTTCCACCAGCGGCGACCTCATTCGCGTGCCGATGCCGCCGCTCTCGGAGGAGCGCCGGCGCGAGCTGACGAAGGTCGTCAAGCACGAGGGTGAGCAGGCGAAGGTCGCCGTGCGCAACCTGCGCCGCGACGCCAACGAGCAGCTGAAGAAGCTCGTGAAGGACAAGGAGATCTCCGAGGACGACGAGCGCCGCGCCGTCGACGAGATCCAGAAACTCACCGACCGCTTCGTCGTCGAGATCGACCGCATGCTCGACGTCAAGGAGCGCGAGATCATGACGGTCTGAACGGTCGTCCGGAGACTTGCCGCCTCGATGATTTCCGTTTCGAGCACGACGATCACCGTTCCGCGTGCGCGCGATGTGCCAAGGCACATCGCGATCATCATGGACGGCAACGGCCGCTGGGCGACCCAGCGGCGGCTGCCGCGCGTGGCCGGCCATGCGAAGGGCGTCGAAGCGGTGCGCGCGACCGTCGAGGCGTGTGCACGCCGCGGCGTCGAGTTCCTTACGCTGTTCGCCTTCAGCTCGGAGAACTGGCGCAGGCCGGCCGAGGAGGTCTCGCTGCTGATGCGGCTCTTCGTCACCGCGCTCGAGCGCGAGGTCGCGCAGTTGCGCGCCAACGGCATCCGGCTGCGCGTCATCGGCGACCTGTCGGCCTTCGAGCCCCGACTGCGTCAACTGATCGCGCAGGCCGAGGCGCGCACCGCAGCGAACCGGCGCCTGACGCTCACCGTCGCGGCCAACTACGGCGGACGCTGGGACGTGCTGCAGGCGATGCAGTCGATGCTGCGCGCACAGCCCGAACTGGCCGACGACCCGGACCGCATCGGCGAGCAGGCCCTGTCGCCGCACCTGGCGCTGGCCTACGCCCCCGAGCCCGACCTGTTCGTACGCACCGGCGGCGAGCAGCGCATCAGCAATTTCCTGCTGTGGCAGCTCGCCTACACGGAGCTGTACTTCACCGACACGTTCTGGCCCGATTTCGACGCCGCGGCGCTCGACCGCGCGATCGAGTCGTACCGCACGCGCGAACGGCGCTTCGGCCGCACGAGCGAGCAGGTTTCGGCCACCGAAGCGGGCTGAGCGCGTGTTCGCGAATCCGTCCACACGCTGAGCGGTCTGCCTCGATGCTCGGCAAGCGAGTCGCCACCGCGCTGGTCCTGCTGGCGATCCTGCTCCCCCCGATCTTCCTGCTCGACCCCTGGGTCTGGGGCGCCGTCACGCTCGTCTTCCTCGCGGCTGCCGCGTGGGAATGGGCGCGCCTGCTCGACGGCGCGCGCTCGGCGCCGGTGGCTGCCGCCGTGCTCGTCGCCGTCGGTGCCGTCCTGCTCGGCTGGCGCGAAACGGCGGGCTGGCCGCCGGCCTTCGTCGTCGCGGTCTGCGCCGCCGCCACGGTCGGCTGGCTGCTTCTC
>DASWVL010000032.1:0-10705 GCA_036406255.1 Zeimonas sp. | reverse complement strand
TAGGCGAGCACCGAGCCGAGCCGCAGCCGCTTGAACAGCGGCACGACGAGAACGCCGGCGGCGAGCAGGACCACCGTATTGACCAGTTCCGCGCTGGGTTCGGTCGGCATGATGGGGCAGCGCCTCGGACACCTGCTTCGGGTTTTCAAGTATTCCCGTGGCGGGCGGACGGGTGCAACTCGCGCGGGGCGGACTCGCCGTGCAAGCCGCGCGTCTGCACCGCGCACTATGTGCGTTCGCCGCACGCGGCGCGCCGCGCGCCGCGTGCCGCGCGCTCGAGCTACGCATTGATGCGTTTTCACTCGTGGAATCGATTCCACGACGGGACACGCTTCGATTCGTAGCGCGGCGGTCGGGCGCCGACGGCAACAAAGGATGAGCCGCGCCCCACGCCCTCTCCGTTCATCGCGCATACACAACCGGGCGGCGCGTCCCGAGCGAATCGGCGCGATGCACGCGCAAGACCGGCGATTCCCCGCGACGCGCCGCGCATCGTCCCCCTTCGCCTCCTCGCGCTGATGCACGCCCTCGTCGTTCGCCGTCGGCTCACCGCACGCGGCGCGCGCCGAGTTCACGGTACGCGTGATCGAGACCTGGCCTCCTGGCGACCGGGTCGTGCTGGCGTGCAATCAACGGCTCCCACTGCGCAGCGCCTACGCGAGCGACGAACCGATCGGCATCTGGGTGAAACCGTACTTCCGTGGCAAGCCGGCACGCGCGGGCACGAGCCCGTCGCCGCGCCACTCCGGCAGCGGCGAAACGTCGGCCTGGTTCTTCCTGATGGAGCCCGAGGCCGAGGTGGACGAGATCCGCATCACCGCGGGCGACGGAGGGGTGAACACGACGCCGGTCGTGGCGACGCATCGCGTGCGCGTCGTCTTCGGCAACGACGCTTCGGCCGACGGGATACCGCCGACGTGGGTGATGCAACTGGGCGAGCAGTCGCGCGCTGCCGCCAGGGAACAGGCGCGCGCAGCGGCCGATGCCCCGATGAGCGCGCTCGACGCGCTGGAGCTACCTCGCGCCCTTGCCCGGATGGAAGCGCCCTGATCCGGGTCGCCCGACGATCTCCCCGTTGCGCATCACGACGCTGCCACGAACGATCGTGCAGACCGGCATGCCGCGCGTGCGCATCCCCTCCCACGACGTGTGGCCGGAACGCGTCGCCATGTCCTCCTTGCGGAACTCGTTCTCCTTCGCCATGTCGACGATCGTGAAGTCGGCGTCCGCGCCGACCTCGATCGCGCCCTTCTTGGGGTGCAGCCCGAAACGCCGCGCAGGCGCGAGCGCGCACAGCCGCGCGACGTCCTCGAGCGAAAGGCGTCCCTCGTTCACCGCATTGAGCACCAGCGGAATGAATTCCTGGGCGCCCGTGATGCCCAGCGGAACCGAGAAGTTGTCCTTCCAGCCCGGCTGCGTCTCCTCGAAGGTGTGTGGCGCGTGCTCCCCCACGAGCATGTCGGCGGTGCCGTCGCGCACCGACTCCCAGTGCGCGTCGGAGTTGTACGCCCACAGGTAGGCATTCGGCCCGACCTTCTCGGCCTGCTCGCGCGTCATGAACAGCGCAGCGGTTTCCATCTCGGCCGTCACGTCCTGTCCGAGGCCGAGCTTCGCGTGGCGAATCAGTTCGTTGGCTTCGGCCGGCATCACGCCGAGGTGCAGGACGTGCAGCGGCGTGCGCGTGAGGCGCGCGTAGTAGAGGCTCGCCGCGAGCCCGGCGCCCATGCCGTGCCCGTACATGTAGCCTTTCGCGTAGCAGTCGAAGTAGTCCTGCACCGTCGTCTTTCCCGCGTCGATGTAGTCGCGGAACGTCAGGCGCTTGCACCACTCGCTGTCGTCGTGGTGCACCGAGCATACGAGCCCCTGCTCGGAAACGGCCTCGAAGATCTCGTAGAGGATTCCGTGATCGACGACGCCGAGCTCGCTGATGTACGGATACACCTCGCGAACGTGGCGCGTGTTGAACACCTTGATCGCGATCGCGCCTTCACGCGCGAGGTCGGCGACCGTCTTCGGGTACAGCCCGCCGCCGTACAGACCGAAATCGATCAGCGCCTTGCCGCTGACGAGGTCGCGCTTGCGCGCGAAGGTCTCGCGCGTCGTCGGGTGCGGGTCGTTGTTCGTCATGTCGAGGCAGAACGCGATGCCGCCGAGCGCCGCGGCGCGCGTGCCCGATTCGAAGTCTTCCTTGTACGTGTGCCCCGGCTCGCGGAAATGCACGTGCACGTGCCACAGGCCCGGAAGCACATGCAGGCCCCTTGCATCGATCGCCTGTCGGGCATCGACGGCGACGTCCGGATCGACGATCGCGACGATCCGCTCGTTGCGCACGCAGACGTCGGCGCGCCTGCGCCCCGACGGCAGGATCACTTCCCCGCCCCTGATGACGAGATCGAAGCTTTGGCTCATTTCGAAGTTTGCTCGATGAAGATGTACGGAGAAAGACCGGCAGCGGAACGACCGCTACAGGCCGAGATAGGCGGCCCGGATGTCGTCGCGCTCGCCGAGCTGCTCCGACGGGCCGCTCGCGACGATGCGTCCGGTTTCGAGCACGTACGCGAAGCGCGTCATGCCGAGCGACAGCTCGACGTCCTGCTCGACGACGAGGATCGAGATCTTCTCCTCGCGATTCACGCGGAGCAGCGTTTCCGCGAGGCGATCGACAATGACCGGCGCAAGCCCGAGCGACATCTCGTCGACTAGCAGCAGCCGCGGACGCGACATCAGTGCACGCCCGATCGCGCACATCTGCTGCTGCCCGCCGGAGAGGTTTCCCGCGAGCCGATCGAGGATCGGCGACAGGTCGGGGAAGTACTCGAGCACGCGGTCGATGTCGGCCGCGATCGTCGAACGATCCTGCCGCGTGTAGGCGCCGATGGCGAGGTTCTCGCGTACGGTGAGCCCGGCGAACAGCCGCCGCCCCTCGGGGACGAGGACGATCCCGTTGCGCACCCGATGCTCCGCGGGCGACGCGCGCAGGTCCTTGCCGTCGAAGAAGACTTCTCCGGAACTCGCCGCGACCAGCCCGACGACGGCCTTCAGCAACGTCGTCTTGCCGGCACCGTTGGCACCGACCAGCGAGACGAGGTCGCCTGCGGCGACTTCGAGGGCCACGTCCCACAGCGCCTGGCTGTCGCCGTAGAAGACGTTCAGGTTGCGAACCTGCAGCGTCATGCCGTCGCTCCTTGCGCGGGTCGCCCGTGCCGGGCGGCGAAGCGATGACCGAGATACGCGGCGACGACCGTCGGATCCTCGAGCACTTCGCGCGGAGAGCCGTCGGCGATCTTGCGTCCGCTCTGCAGCACGACGATGCGATCGCACACCGCGACGATCGCCTTCATCACGTGCTCGACCACGACGACCGCCGTTCCCTCGTCGCGAAAGCTGCGAACGAGCCGGATCATCGAATCGATCTCGGAATGGTTCAGACCCGCCATCACCTCGTCGAGCAGCAGCAGGCGCGGCGCCATCGCCAGCGCTCGCGACAGCTCGAGTCGCTTGCGATCGGCCAGCGTCACCTCGCCCGGCAGCTGGTCGCGCTTCGCGTAGAGCCCGGTTCGCTGCAATGCCTGGTCGGCCCGCTCCAGTGCGTCGTCGCGGGAAAGCGAGCCCATCGAGAACATGGCGCCGATCGCCACGTTCTCGCGGATCGAAAGGTTGCCGAAGGGCTGGACGACCTGGAAGGTGCGGGCGACGCCGACGCGGGGCAGCCGCCAGGCCGGAGCACGCGTCGTGTCGTTGCCGAAGACGCTCACCTGCCCCTTCGACATCGGCACGAGCCGCGAGATCGCGTTCAACAGGGTGGTCTTCCCCGCGCCGTTCGGCCCGATCAGGCCTACGACGTCTCCGGGCGAAACCGACAGCGACACGTCGTCGACTGCGGTGACGCCGCCGAAGCGGACCGACACGCCCGATACGTTCAATGCCGCATTCGCGCTCACGTCTGGCTCCGGACAGTGTCGGTTTGCGCAGGAGCCGCCGCGCCGCTCACTGCCGTCGCCAGCGCAGGGCGCCGGCGTCGCCGCCCTCGCAGCAACTCGGCGAAACCGCGCGGCAGGAAGAGCACGACGACGCAGACCAGCACGCCGAGCATCAGGTTGTGCACGGCGCCGAAACGGCTCCAGATCAGCGTGGCGAAGGTCTCGAAGAAGGCGGCGCCAAGCACGGGACCGAGCACCGACCCCATGCCGCCCATCAACATCATGATGTAGCCCTTCAGCGAGATGCCGATGTCGAACGCGCCGGTGACCTCGATGAAGTTCATCCAGTAGGCCCAGACGGCGCCGGCGTAGGCGGTCGCCCCCGCACTGAGCATCCACCCGACCACGCGAACGCGCGTCGTGTTGATCCCCATCGCCCGCGCACCCGACTCGCTGTCCTTCGATGCGCGCAGCGCGTACCCGAACTTGCTTCGCGTGAGCCACCAGACCAGTGCGGTCGAGACGACCGCACCGCCGAGCATCAGCAGATAGACCTGCCGATACAACTCCTCGGGCGTTCCCTCGGTGATCGGCATCGCGATCCCCTGCGCACCGCCGGTGATCGCTGAAGTGTTGAGCACCAGCTCGGCAAGCGCGATGTTCAGCGCCACCGTCGCGATCGCGAAGTAGTGCCCGCGCAGCCGCAGCAGCGGCCAGCCGAGCACCGCGGCAAGAACCGCGCCGACGACGATGCTCGCCGCCAGCGCTGGTGCGAGCGGCCAGCCCGTCGCGAGCAGGATAGCTCCGCAATACGCGCCGATGCCGAAGAAGGCGGCGTTGCCGAAGGAGTGATAGCCGGCGAACCCGACGATGATGTTCAGTCCCTGCGCGACGACGACGTACATCAGCACGCTCGTCCAGACGCGCAACCAGTAGTTCTCGATGCCGAAGGGCAGCAGCAGCAGCGCGACGACGGCCAGCGCGGCGAGCAGCGCGCGCACGGCGGGCCTTTCGAGGAAGTGGATCACGCGTTCTCCCCGAAGAACTTGCGTCCGAACAGCCCCTGCGGGCGCAGGACGAGGATGACGAGGAAGATGACGAAGGCGACGATCTGCTGCGTTCCGACTCCGAAGGCCGCCGAAGCGAACGACTGGATCAGCCCGAACAGGAATCCGCCGAGGACCGCGCCGCCCAGCGCGCCGATGCCGCCGAGCACGGTGACGACGAAGACGGCGCCGATGAACGAGGCGCCCAGGTGCGGCGAGATCGGAAAGAGCATGCTCGCGAGGCTTCCCGCCGCGCCGGCGAGCGCGGCACCGGCGCCCGCCGTCAGCGCATACGTGAGCGTGGGGTTGATGCCCATAATGCGCGCCGTCTCGCGATCGAGGGCGGTGGCGAGGATCGCCTGGCCATGGCGCGTCTTCGACAGGACGAGGTGAAAGCCCCACGCGAGCACGACGGCCAGCACGCACGCGGCGAGCCGCACCTGGGGAATCAGCACGCCGGCAATCTGCAGCGACTCCGACGCATAGGCAGGCCGCACCGAGCGCAGGTCGGAGGTGAAGCCGAGCACGAAGAGGTCGGTCAGGATCAGGTCGAGCCCGAAGGTGAGCGCGAGCGACAGCAGCAGCCCGGTCTTCAGGATCGGATTGAGCAGGAAGCGCTGGATCAGGAATCCGACCGCGAACAGGACGAGCATCGAGATCGGGATCGACAGGAACGGATCGAGCCCGAAGCGCTCGAATCCGATCCACGCGATGTAGGCGCCGATCATGATGTAGGCGCCATGGGCGAGATTGATGATGCCCATCACGCCCCACACCATCGAGAAGCCGATCGTCGCCAGGCCGTATACGCCGCCGAGCAGCAGGCCGTTGACGATTGTCTGCATCAACACGGGAAGCGACCTCGCAGGTTGCCCGAGTAAACCGGATCGGCGCGCGAAGACGCGCCGTCGTCGGGGAAGGAAGTGGGGGTCGCGCTACCGCGACCCCAGCGCTCGATCAGTGCTGCGGACGCGGGTAGACCGGCGCCACTTCGCGCACGGGCTCGGGGTAGATCACCTTCGGCTGTCCGCCGACGATCTGCGACGCGTTCAGCGTCGCCTTCGTGTTGACGCCCTGCTCGTTGAACTCGACCGGACCGTAGAAGGTCTGCGCCTTCATCCCGAGCATCGCCGAACGGACCGCATCCGAGTCGAGCTTGCCCGCCTTCTCTAGCGCCAGCTGCAGCACCACCCCGGCGGCCGCCCCACTCGCCGCGTGGTAGGTGGGCGGCTTCTTGTACTTCGCCTCGAACGCCTTCGCGAAACCCTTCGAATCGCCGAACAGCGGATCCTGGTAGGACAGCGTCGGCACCCAGTAGTCGACGCCCATCAGTCCTTCGGCGGCGCCGCCGAGCGCGGTGCGGAAGTCCTCGACGCCGATCGACATCGCCACGCCCATCAGCTTCGGCTGCACGCGCAGCTCCTGCATGCTCTTGAACAGCAGGATCGTGTCCTGCGCGTAGCCGGTGGCCAACACGACGTCGGGCGCCGCCGACTTGATCTGCGTCGCGACGGCCGACAGGTCGGTGGCCGTCTTCGGGTACTTGTCAGCGTAGACCACCTCCAGGCCCAGCTCCTGCGCCTTCTTCACCGCGCCCGCGCTCGTCACGTTCGGGAAGAGGTCGTCGGGGCCGACGATCGCCACCTTGGTCGGCTTCGGCGAGAATGTCGTGGCGAGGTTCAGCAGCGGATGCAGCCCGGCATCGGCGAGCGGCGACGGGGTGAAGATGTACTTGTAACCCCGCGCATAGAGGCTGTTGGCAGTGGCCATCGGCGTGAGGGTGAGCACGCGATAGCGCTCGCTGATCGCAGCTGTGGCGGTCGCGATGCCCGACGAGTACGGCCCGAACAGGAACGAGACCTTGTCCTCGGAGATCAGCTTCTCGGTGAGCCGGGCGCTGGTCGGCGCCTTGCTCTCATCGTCGTAGTAGACGATGTCGACCTTGTACGTCTTGCCGCCGACCTTGACGCCGCCCTTCGCGTTGACGGTATCGCGCCACAGGTCGTACCCGTCGCGCAGCAGCTGGCCTTCGCGCGCGAACGGCCCGCTCAGGCTCACCGACGCGCCGATCTTCAGCACATCCTGCGCGGCGGCCGGTGCCGCGAATGCGGCGCAAAGTGCCGCGGCGCCGAACGCGGCGACGATCCTCGACTTCGAATACATGGAGGCCTCCTCCTCGATGTTTCCCGCGACACGCGGCCGGGGCGCACTCGCTGCCCTGCCAGGTGCGTGCAGGACAAGTTTGGATACAACTTGCATACACAGCGTATACCGAGGCTGAGTATACTGAGGTCCGATTCGCCCTGTAAACAACTTCGGAACGATCATGTCGACGAATGCGCGCCCTGCCTCGCGCCGCGCGAAAGCGGCCGTCACGACGGAGCCCGCGCGGCGGGCGAAGGCGGCGCCGGCGAAGGGATCACGACGCAGCCCGAAGGGCGCCGGCGCCGGTCACGTCTACGAGCAGCTGCGCGAGCAGATCCTTTCGCTCGAACTGAAGCCCGGCGCCCCGCTCGAGGAGGCGAAACTCGCCCAGGCGCTCGGCGGCTCGCGCACGCCGCTGCGCGAAGCGCTGATCCGGCTCGCCGCCGAGGGCCTGGTGGAGGTCCTGCCGAACCGCGGCGCGCGCGTCTCCGGCATGGAACTGCCGCAACTGCAGGAACACCTCGAGGCCTTCGAGTTGCTGCAGAGGACGGCGACGGTGCTCGCCGCACAGCGACGCCCACAGGGATCGATCGTCGAGCTGCGCCGCCTGTGCGACGCCTTCGAGCAGCGTCACGCCGAAGGAGACGTCCCCGGCATGATCCAGGCCAACTGGGATTTCCATCACGCGATCGGCGCCGCCTGCGGCAACCGCTACATCGCCCGCATGTACGACACCACGCTGACCGACGGCCTTCGCATCTCCCGGCTGGCGATGGCCTTCGAGTGCTACGGCAGCAGCGAGGCGTACAGCCTGCACATGAACGACATCCTGCGCGAGCACCGCGAGCTCGTCGACGTGATCGAACGGCGCGACGCAGCGGCGGCGGCCGAGCTGTCGGATTCGCATTCGAACCTCGCTCGGCTGCGCGTTTCCGACTACCTCGCGCGCAGCCTCACTCGCGGCATCTCGATTCGCTCCTCGCACGAGGAGGCTTCGCGTGTGTGAAGTCTGCGCGGTCTTCGGGCGCGGCAGGCACTGGACCGCGCGCGCGAGCGGCGAGAGCGCCGCCCTCGAGGCCTTCGACATCCGCCGCCATCGCGAAGAGCGGCGCGAGGCGCTGCGCGTGCTCAATGCCGTCCTCGAGGACGACGGCGTGCAGGTCGAGGACTGGGACGGGGAGTCGTACCAGCTCGTGCTGCCGTCGGGCGCGTTCGTCGTCGCCGCCGACCTCGCCGAGGTGTGGCCCGCACTGAAGCGCCTGGGGCACGAGGCGCCGGACCTTCTCTCCGAGCGGTTCCTGGAGCGAAGCCGATGAGGTTGCGACCGCGCGTACGCCTGCACGTACTGACCGGATTCCTCGGCAGCGGCAAGTCGACGCTGCTGCGCCGCTACCTGCACGGCTCGGCCGACGCGAGCAAGGTGGCGGTGCTGATCAACGAGTACGGCAAGGTGGCGATCGACCACGTGCTGGTGAGCGCAGTGTCGCCTCACTCGCAGGCGATCGCCGGAGGCTGCGCCTGCTGCAGCGTCGATGACGCGTTGCGGCGGGCGCTCGTCGAGATCCTCGCGGCGGGCGAGCGCGACCCGGATTCAGCGGTCACCGACATCGTTCTCGAAACCTCGGGAATGGCCGATCCGAGCCGGATCATCGGCACGATCCTCGGCGACCTGAACCTCGCCGAGTACCTCGAGGTGGCCAACTGCATCACGACCGTCGAGGCCGGATCGGACACCGGCGTGCTCGAGCGCTTTCCCGAGGCACGCAACCAGATCGCCTGCGCGAACCGGATCGTGCTCACGAAGGCGGACCTCTGCCCGGCCGAGGAGACGGCGCGCACGGCGGCGCACCTGAAGCGGATGAATCCGCTGGCGGGCGTCGCGTTGTCGAACGAATTCGATCTCGCTTCGTCCGTGGCGCAACCGCAAACGGGAATCGGTACCGCCGCGATCCCCGCGCCGGTCTCCCATTCGCCGACGCTCGAGACCTTTCACGTCGCGATCGACCGGAACATGACGTGGCCGAGGTTTTCGGTCTGGCTCACCGCCGTCATGCATCGGCACGGGGACCGCATCCTGCGGTTCAAGGGCGTGATCCCGCTGGGACGCCCCGATCGCGCGCTGGTGCTGCAGAGCGTTCGACACCGCGTGTCGGCGCCCGAGCACCTGGAGCTGAAGGCGGAACACGAGAATCCGTTCGGGCTCGTGTTCATCTGCGAGGGCAGCCACGAGTCGCGCGTGCGGCGATCGCTCGCAGCGTTCTCGTCGGTCGGCGGCTCGATGCCGGTTCATTGAGGCCCGAAGGCGCGCCGGGCAGACCGGTGCCGAGGCGGTCGCCTGTTTGATCGCGATCATCGCGGGCCGAGGACGGGCGCGCGAGACTGATCGCCCTGCACCCTCCCGGAGCTGTTTCGATGACCCGCATCCAGATCTTCGAGTCGGCGCGTTCGGAAGCCGGGCGCGACACCCGGAAGCGTCTCGAGGCGATGGCGGACCTCGCTCGCGCGCGCGAGCAGGGCGCCGACATCGAGCACCACGAATTCGCGAGCGACGCGGTCGAGTTCCTGCGCGATCCCCAGGTGAAGGCCTACATCGACACCGAAGGCGCCGACGCGCTGCCGCTGGTGCTGGTCGACGGCAGGCAAGCGCTTGCCGGGCGCTACCCCACGCAGGCGGAACTGGCGCGCTGGAGCGGGTTGTCGATCGTCGCCGTGAAGGTCGACAGCGGGAACTGCTGCAGCGGGGGCCACTGCGGCTGACTATTTTCCAGGCGCGCGTCCTCGCGCACACGCGCCCCTGCATCGAAGACCGCGCGGCAAGCCCATCGGGAGACATTCCATGGAAGACCATGTGAACGAGCTTCGGAAATTCACGGCGAACGTCGACGAGAACTCGGTCGCCGCGATCGTCAAGTACTGCGGCATCGCGTTGCGGGATCCGGACTCGTCGATCGTCGCCGCCACCGATCGCGGCGAGCTGCAGACCGTCCGCGACGGTTTCGCCTCGAAGAAGCTGGGCCTGAGTCCCGACGCAGCCGACGCCGGCATCAAGGCCGTCCTCGAGAAGATGAAAGGCACGCCGCGCAAGAGCCGCGTGACGTTCTACTACCTGCTCGCCGAGGCAACCGGAACGCTCGACAAGCTCGGCTGAGGCTCGCTCGGGCGGGATCCGGCAGGGCGGCCGTTCGTCGCAGCGCTGCGACCGAACGGCGCCCTCACTCTCGTGCGCCGTGCGCGCAGTTTGCGCCGTGC
Source organism: Zeimonas sp. (assembly GCA_036406255.1). GTDB lineage: Bacteria > Pseudomonadota > Gammaproteobacteria > Burkholderiales > Burkholderiaceae_E > Zeimonas. Next base: position 345 of record DASWVL010000032.1, on the reverse strand, counting down.
GCTCCGTGCTCGCCGCCCGCGCCCTCCGCACCCCCCGTGTCGGCTGCACCCCGCACGATCGAGAACGCAAAGACCCGCTCTTCGCAGACGTCGATGCATCGACCGCAGCGAAGGCAGTCGACGTCGTCGATGCCGACGCCGTGGCCGTCGATGCCTCGCAGCGCGGGGCCGATCACCTGCGGTTCCGGGCAACGGCGGAAGCATTCGCCGCAGTTCGTGCACGCCGACCGTCGCACCGCCGCCACCTGCAGCAGGCCGGGTCTTCCGATCGAAGCGTAGAACGCGCCCACCGGACAGACGTGCCCGCACCATCCGTTCGAAAGCAGAAGGAAATCGAACAGGAAG
>DASWVL010000031.1:0-1946 GCA_036406255.1 Zeimonas sp. | reverse complement strand
GCGCCGAGCGGGTGGCCGATCGCGATCGCGCCGCCGTTGGGGTTCACGCGCGGATCGTCGAACGCCACACCCATCAGCTTCAGGCAGCTCAGCACCTGCGGCGCGAAGGCTTCGTTGATCTCGATGACGTCCATGTCCTTGAGCGTAAGCCCGGCACGCGCGAGCGCCTTCGGGATCGCATAGGCGGGGCCGACGCCCATGATGCGCGGCTCGACGCCCGCGACCGCACCCGCGAGGATGCGCGCCATCGGCTTCGCGCCGGCCTTCTCGCCCGCCGCCTTGCTGCCGATCAGCAGCGTCGCCGCACCGTCGTTGATGCCCGACGCGTTGCCGGCGGTGACGACGCCGTTCGGGAACAGCGACTTGAGCTTCGCCAGCGAGTCGTAGGTCGACTCCGGGCGCGGATGCTCGTCCTCGGCGACAACCAGCGGCGGGGTCTTGCGGCCGGTCGGGACCGAGATCGGCAGGATCTCGCCGGCGTAAAAACCTGCTTCCTTCGCCGCTGCGTACTTCATCTGCGACGCGGCGGCAAAGCGGTCCGAGTCCTCGCGCGAGATGCCGAATTCCGCGGCGACGTTGTCGCCCGTCTCCGGCATGCTGTCGTTGCCGTACTGCTCGACGATCTTCGGGTTCGGAAAGCGCGCGCCGATGGTCGTGTCGAACACCTTGAAGTCGCGGCTGTAGGCCGATTCGGCCTTCGCGACGACGAAGGGCGCGCGGCTCATGCTCTCGACGCCGCCGGCAACGTACAGCTCGCCCTCGCCCGCGGTGATCGCACGCGCGGTGTCCAGCACCGCGGCGAGGCCGCTGCCGCAAAGACGGTTGACGGTCTGGCCGGCGATGTTGGTCGGCAGGCCCGCGAGCAGCGCCGCGTGGCGCGCGACATTGCGCGAATCCTCGCCGGCCTGCGCAGCGCAGCCGAGGACCACGTCCTCGATGTCCGCCGCCGCGAACGGCGAGCGTGCGACAACCTCGCGGATCACGGTGGCCACGAGATCGTCGGGACGGACCGGGGCGAGCGAGCCGGCGTGGCGGCCGATGGGGGAACGCAGACCGGCGTAGAGGTAGGCGTCGAGCATGGAATCTCCTTCGGTAACGGGTATGGTTGTCAGTTTTCGGGCGTCAGCAGCGACACGCCCAGACGCGCCCGGCGGGTGAGCCAGGGGCTCGGGCGATAGCGCGGATCGCGGTAGAACTCGTGCATGCCGTCGAGGATCGCGAGGATCGTCGCGGCGCCCAGCGAATCGCCCAGCGCGAGCGGCCCCTTCGGATAGCCGAGGCCCAGGCGCACGGCCGAGTCAATGTCCTCCGGGGTGGCGATGCGCTGCTGCGCGATGTCGCAACCGATGTTGACGATCGTCGCGACGACGCGCTGCGCGACGAGGCCCGCGCTGTCGCGCACCACCGATACGGCCTTGCCGCCGGCGGCGAGCGCGGCCCACGCGGCGTCACGCGCTTCGGCTGCGGTCAGCGGCGTCGTCATCAGGGTCAAGTGCTTTTCGGCGAACAGCGGGTCGAGCGCCAGGGTGCGCTTCGGATCCAGCCCCTCCGCCAACGTGCAGGTGGTCGCATCGCTGCCGACCGGCAGCACGATGCACACCGAACCCTCGGCGGGACGTTCACCGCGGTCGAGCGCGACGCCTTGCGCCTCCAGAACCGCGACGACGCCCGCATGCAGCCCGGCATCAGCGCGGCTCACCCACAGGGGCTGCGGCGCGACGGCCGGCACGGACGGCATGGCGACCGGCTCGGCGCTGCCGTCCTTGTACGCGTAGAAGCCCTGTCCGCTCTTGCGCCCGAGCAGGCCGCCGGCGAGCCGCTGGCGCGTGATCGGGGACGGCCGGTAGCGCGGCTCCTGGTAGTACTGGTCGTAGATCGACTCCATCACCGGATGCGACACGTCCAGCCCGGTGAGGTCGAGCAGCTCGCACGGCCCCATGCGGAAA
>DASWVL010000030.1:0-7210 GCA_036406255.1 Zeimonas sp. | reverse complement strand
TGGCAGATGGCCGACACCGGGCCCTGCGGTCCGTGCAGCGAGATCTTCTATGACCACGGGCCGGGCCTCGCCGGCGGCCCTCCCGGCTCGCCGGACGCGGAAGGCGACCGCTACATCGAGATCTGGAACCTCGTCTTCATGCAGTTCGACCGCGACGCCTCGGGCGCGCTCACGCCGCTGCCGCATCCGTGCGTCGACACCGGCATGGGGCTCGAGCGCATCGCGGCGGTGCTGCAGCACGTGCACAGCAACTACGAGATCGACCTGTTCCAGGACCTGATCCGCGCGGCCGCGCGCGAGACCGGCACGAAGGATCTCGACAGCCCTTCGCTGCGCGTGATCGCCGACCACATCCGTGCCTGTGCGTTCCTCATCGTCGACGGAGTGATTCCCGGCAACGAAGGCCGCGGATACGTCCTGCGCCGCATCGTCCGGCGCGCGCTGCGCCACGGCTACAAGCTCGGGCGGCGCGAACCGTTCTTCCATCGGCTGGTCGGCGACCTCGATCGTGCCATGGGCGCGGCGTATCCGGAGCTGCGCGCGGCGCGCGAGCGCGTCGTGCAGGTGCTCGCGCAGGAGGAGGAGCGCTTCGGCGAGACGCTCGAGAACGGCATGGCGATCCTCGAGGGCGCGCTGGCCGCCCGTCCCGAGCGCCTCGACGGCGAGACCGCGTTCAAGCTCTACGACACCTACGGCTTTCCGCTCGACCTCACCGCCGACGTCTGCCGCGAACGCGGCGTCGTCGTCGACGAGGCCGGTTTCGAGCAGGCGATGGAACGCCAGCGTCGGCAGGCACGCGCAGCGGGCAAGTTCCGTGCGGAAGCCGCGCTCGAATACGAGGGCGAGCGCACCGCGTTCCACGGCTACGAGCACCTCGACGTCGCCGAGGCGCGCGTCGTCGCGCTGTACGTCGGCGGCACGTCGGTGGCGAAGATGTCGTCCGGCGAGCGCGGGGTCGTCGTGCTCGACCGCACGCCGTTCTACGCGGAATCGGGCGGGCAGGTGGGCGACTCGGGCGTGCTCGGGTCGAAGGACGGCACCGTGCGCTTCGAGGTCGACGACACGCAGAAGATCCGCGCGGAGGTCTTCGGGCACCACGGCACGCTCGCGGCCGGCGCGCTCGCGCTCGGCGACCGGCTCGACGCTTCGGTGGACGCCGTGCGCCGCGCGAGCACGATGCGCAATCACTCGGCGACGCACCTGATGCACAAGGCGTTGCGCGAGGTGCTCGGCTCGCACGTGCAGCAGCGCGGTTCGCTGGTCGACGCCGATCGCACGCGCTTCGACTTCGCGCACAACGCGCCGCTCACCGAGGACGAGATCCGTCGCATCGAGGTGATCGTCAACCGCGAGGTGCTGGCGAATGCACCGACGCAGGCGCGCGTGATGCCCTTCGACGACGCGGTGCGCAGCGGCGCGATGGCGCTGTTCGGCGAGAAGTACGGCGAGGAAGTGCGCGTGCTCGAGATCGGCAGTTCGCGCGAGCTGTGCGGCGGGACGCACGTGGCACGCACCGGGGACATCGGCCTGTTCAAGGTAGTCGCCGAGGGCGGCGTCGCCGCCGGTGTGCGCCGCATCGAGGCGATCACCGGCGAGAACGCGGTGGCGTGGATGCAGGCCACCGATGCGCGGATCCGGGAAGCGGCCTCGATGCTCAAGGCGGCGCCGGGCGAGCTGGTCGGGCGCATCGGCCAGTCGCTCGAGCACGTGCGCGCGCTCGAGAAGGAGCTGGCGCGCCTGAAGTCGAAGCTCGCCAGCTCGCACGGCGAAGACCTTGCCGAGCAGGCGGTCGAGATCGAGGGCATCAAGGTGCTCGCCGCCACGCTGGACGGGGCCGATGCGAAGACCCTGCGCGAAACGATGGACCGCCTGAAGGACCGGCTGAAGAGCGCGGCGATCGTGCTCGCCGCTGTCGACGGTGCCCGGGTGAGCCTGATCGCCGGTGTCACGCCGAACGCCACTGCGAAGCTCAAGGCCGGCGAGCTGGTGAATTTCGTCGCGCAGCAGGTCGGCGGCAAGGGCGGCGGACGGCCCGAGATGGCACAGGCCGGCGGCAGCGATCCGGCGCGGTTGCCGGCGGCGCTCGCCGGTGTCGCCGACTGGGTGCGCGAGCGGGCCTGATAGCGTGGGTGAAGCTGCCGCGCGTCCCGCTGCCGGACAGACCGGGGACGGCGCCGGCCATGGCGGCCGGCGCACCTTCGCGCGGGAGCTGGTCGGCCGCATCGAGGAGATCGCGGCGCTCGGGCCGCTGCCCCCGGTCGTGGCGGTGCACCTGCCGCTCGCGGCGCCGGAGGGTTCGCGCGAATCCGAGTTCTGCGGCGTGGAGCTTGCCGACGGCTCGATCGGTCTGTCGTTCCTGCTGCTCGGCGACACCTTCGAACGGCTGCGCGAGGAGCGCCCGGCCGAACGACTGCGCGGTACGCCTGCGCTCGAGCTGGCGCGTTCGTATCTCGACGCCGACCCGGTTCGCCGCACGCTCGGCTTCGCGGCGGTCAATGCGATCTCGCAGCGTTTCTTTCGCGAGTCGGGCTTCGCGCTCGACACGGCAGCCGACTCGATCGGTTCGCTCGACCCGCGGCCGGGCGAGCGCATCGGCATGGTCGGCCTGTTCGGGCCGCTGGTGCCGCGCATCGTCGACGCGGGTGCATCGCTCGTCGTGCTCGAGTTGCAGAGCCGGCTCGCCGGCGAGCACGACGGCTGGCGGGTGACGCTCGATCCGGCCGATCTCGCCGATTGCACGAAGGTGCTCTGCACGACCACGGTGCTGCTCAACGACACACTCGATCCGGTGCTCGCCGCGGTGCGCGGCGCCGGCTGGCTCGCCTTCGTCGGACCGGGCGGGGGCTGCGTGCCCGACGATCTCTTCTCGCGCGGCGTCACGCTGCTCGGCGGAACGACGATCGTCGACCGCGAAGGTTTCGCCGACGCCGTTGCGCGCGGCGAGTCCTGGGGGCGCTTCGCGCGCAAGTACGTGATCGAAGGCGGTCGCTATCCGGGCTTCGACGCGCTCGCGCGCGCGTTTCGCCGCTGAGCGCGATGCTGCATCCCGACTACCGGTACTGCCCGCGCTGTGCGCAGCCGCTCGTCTCCGGCGTGCTGTCCGGGCGCGAGCGCAGCACCTGCCGCGAGTGCGGGTTCACGCACTGGAACAACCCCGCGCCCGTCGTCGCCGGGCTGGTGCAGGTCGGCGACGAGATCCTGCTCGCACGCAATGCGGCGTGGCCGCCGAAGACGTTCGCGCTGATCACCGGTTTCCTCGAGGCCGGCGAGACGCCCGAGGAGGGCATCGCGCGCGAGATCAAGGAGGAGACCGATCTCGACGTGCAGAGCACGAGCCTGATCGGCGTCTACGACTTCACGCGCAAGAACGAGCTGATCATCGCGTATCACGTGATCGCCACCGGGCGCGTCACGCTGTCCGAGGAACTGGTCGAATACCGGATGATCGCGCCCGAGCGGCTCAAGCCCTGGCGTGCGGGCACCGGCCTGGCGGTGGCCGACTGGATGCGCGCGCGCGGGCTGCCGGTGCAGTTCGTGGATTTGCCGCGGTGAACGCGAGTGGCGTGCCACCGTACCGGGAACTCGGACGTCGCCGCGCTGCTAGACTCGGTGGATTCTCCTCCGGTTTCCAAGAGATCGCCCGATGACCGAACCCGTCCTGCAATTCGACCGTGAAGTCGATGCACGCGGACTGAACTGCCCGCTGCCGATCCTGCGCGCGAAGAAGGCGCTGACCGACCTGTCGAGCGGGCAGGTGCTGAAGGTGATGTCCACCGATCCCGGCTCGAAGCGCGACTTCGAAGCCTTCGCGCGCCAGACCGGGCACGAACTGTTGCGCACCGACGAGACCGGGCGCGAGTGGACGTTCTACCTGAAGCATCGCTGACGCCCGTCGCTCGCGTATCCCGGCAGCCGGCGTCGGCGGCATCGTGCCGCGAAGTGCCACGAAACGCGGCGTTCGCAGCTGCAGAGATCTCTGCCTGGCCGGAAACGCCGCATTTCACCGCAAAGCGGCCGCCGGCAGTCGGGGCCGCGGTACCCGGTCCGGACGCCGAGTCTAATCGAGGCGCGAGCGCTGCTCTTGCAGCCGCGCCCGGGTGGCGCCGAACGCCGACAGCCGCTCGCGCTCCTGCGCCACGACCGCGGCGGGCGCGCGATCGACGAAGTTCGCGTTCGCGAGCTTGCCCTGCGCCTTGCGGATCTCGCCGTCGAGTCGCGCCAGTTCCTTGTCGAGTCGCTGCCGCTCGGCTTCGATGTCGACTTCCACTTTCAGCATCAGGCGCGTCTCGCCGACCACCTGCACCGGCGCCACCGAGCCGGCGGGCAGCGTCTCGACGATCTCGACGGCGTCGAGCCGTGCGAGCGCACGCAGGTACGGCGCGTATTCGCCGAGGCGCTCCCGATCGCCGGCCGCCACCAGCGGCAGCTTGTGCGACGGCGAGATGCCCATCTCGCCGCGCAACGCACGGCACGCGTCGATCAGCGACTTCAGCTCGGCGACCCACGCTTCGGCCGCTTCGTCGATGCGTGCGGGCTCGGCCTGCGGGTAGCGCTGCGTCATGATCGAGTAACGGCTTTCGGCCATCGCACGCTCGAGTTCGGCGCCCGCGAGCCGCTGCTCGCCGCGCTCGCCGTAGCGCATCGCCAGCGGCGCGACCTTCTGCCAAAGCGCCTCGGTGATGAACGGGATGATCGGGTGCGCCAGCCGCAGCACCGCCTCGAGCACGCGCAGCAGCGTGCGGCGCGTCGCGCGCGCGCGCGCCTCGCTCGTTTCGTCCTTGCCCTGCAGTTGCACCTTCGCCAGCTCGACGTACCAGTCGCAGTACTCGTTCCAGACGAACTCGTAGATCGCGCGCGCCGCGAGGTCGAAGCGGTATTCGCCGATGTGGCGCTCGACCTCGGCTTCGGTGCGCTGCAGCTGCGAGACGATCCAGTGCTCGAGCGTGCCGAAATGCAGGTAGCCGCCCGGGGCGCACTGCGCGGCGGTGTGCGCCGCGAAGCCGTTGTCGCTGCCCGTGCAGTGCATCAGCACGAAGCGCGTGGCGTTCCACAGCTTGTTGCAGAAGTTGCGGTAGCCCTCGCAGCGGTTCAGGTCGAAATTGATGTTGCGGCCCGGGCCGGCGAGCGATGCGAAGGTAAAGCGCAGCGCATCGGCGCCGAAGGCGGGGATGCCCTGCGGGTATTCGTGGCGCGTGCGTTTCTCGATCGCCTGCGCCTGCTTCGGGTTCATCAGGCCGTAGGTGCGCTTGGCGACGAGCGCCTCGAGCGAGATGCCGTCGATCAGGTCGATCGGGTCGAGCGTGTTGCCCTTGCTCTTCGACATCTTCTGGCCTTCGGCGTCGCGCACCAGCGCGTGCACGTACACGTCGCGGAAGGGCACTTCGCCGGTGAACGCGAGCGTCATCATGACCATGCGCGCGACCCAGAAGAAGATGATGTCGAAGCCGGTGACGAGCACCGACGAGGGCAGGTAGCGCGCGAGTTCCGGCAGCAGATTGGGGCGGCCGTCGCGGAACGGCTCGTTCGGGTCGACCAGCGTCGAGAAAGGCACGAGCGCCGACGAGAACCAGGTGTCGAGCACGTCGGGATCCTGCACGAGCGCGCCGCGCCAGCCCGCCGCACGGGCCTTCTCGTGCGCCTCGCCCTCATCGCGCGCGACGAACACCGTGCCGTCGTGCAGCGGCGCCCCGTCGGCATCGGCCTTGTACCAGGCGGGGATCCGGTGGCCCCACCACAGCTGCCGCGAGATGCACCAGTCCTGGATGTTCGTCAGCCAGTGATCGTAGGTGGTCTTCCAGCTGTCGGGCACGAACCGGATCCGCCCCTCGGCGACCGCCTCGAGCGAACGCTGCGCGATGCTGCCACCGGCGAGCAGCGACCCGGCCGGCGACGGCTTGCTCATCGCGACGAACCACTGGTCGGTGAGCATCGGCTCGATCACGGCATTCGTGCGGTCGCCGCGCGGGACCATCATCCGGTGCGGGCGCACCGACTCGAGCAGCCCGAGCGTCTCGAGATCGGCGACGATCATCCGTCGCGCGTCGAAGCGGCCGTGTCCGCGGTAGCGCGGCGAGGCGTTCTGGTTGATGCGGCCGTCGAGCGTCAGCACGTCGATCATCGCCAGGCCGTGGCGCTGGCCGACCGCGTAGTCGTTGAAGTCGTGCGCGGGCGTGACTTTCACCGCGCCGGTACCGAACTCGCGGTCGACGTAGGCGTCGGCGATGATCGGGATTTCGCGCCATCCGCGCTCGCCGCCTCGCGCGGCGACGTCGGCGAGCGTCAGCGACGAGCCGTCGAAGGCGGGCTCGTCGCCGAATCCGGACAGGGGCAGCCGCACCGTCCTGCCGACGAGCGCGGCGTAGCGTTCGTCGTCGGGATGCACCATCACCGCGGTGTCGCCGAGCATCGTCTCCGGCCGCGTCGTGGCGACCGTGATCGTGCCGCTGCCGTCGGCGAGCGGATAACGGATGTGCCACAGCTGCCCGTCTTCCTCCTCGCTGACCACCTCGAGGTCGGAGACCGCGGTGAGCAGGTCGGGGTCCCAGTTCACCAGCCGCTTGCCGCGATAGATGAGCCCCTGCTCGTGCAGGCGCACGAACACCTCGCGCACGACCGACGAGAGCTTCGGGTCCATCGTGAAGTATTCGAGCGACCAGTCGGTGGACGCGCCCATGCGGCGCATCTGCCGCGTGATCGTCGACCCCGACTCCTCCTTCCACGCCCACACGCGTTCGACGAACTTCTCGCGCCCGAGGTCGTGCCGCGTGACGTTCTGCGCGTCGAGCTGGCGCTCGACGACGATCTGCGTCGCGATGCCCGCGTGGTCGGTTCCGGGAAGCCACAACGTGTTGTCGCCGCGCATCCGGTGATACCGCGTGAGCGCGTCCATCACGGTTTGATTGAACGCGTGCCCCATGTGCAGCGTTCCGGTGACGTTCGGCGGAGGCAGCTGGATCGAGAACGACGGCGCGTTTTCCGTATCACCCGCGGCGAAATAGCCGCGCGACTCCCACAGCGGATACCAGAACGACTCGATCGCGGCGGGTTCGAAGCTCTTGGCGAGCTCGTTCGTCGCCTGCGCGGCGCCGGCGACCTGCGCGGGCGCGGAGGAAGGAGTCGGAGTGTCCGAGGAGCGTGCGGTGCTCATGGCGGAAGGCGGGCGGTGTTGCGGTCAGGTAGGCACGGGAGGATCGCACATTCGAAGCGGCGG
>DASWVL010000029.1:0-20679 GCA_036406255.1 Zeimonas sp. | reverse complement strand
GGTCGGCGCAACCTGCGGGCGGCGCTGCGCGAGCGCGACGCACTCGCCTCGCCGGGCTCGGTGCGGGCGTTCCTGTCGGCGTGGCTGCGCGACCGCGAGGTCGAGGTCTTCGCCGGGCTCTTCCTCGACAGCCAGAACCGGCTGATCTCCGCCGAGGAGTTGTTCCGGGGCACGCTCACGCAGACCTCGGTCTACCCCCGGGAAGTGTTGCGGCGTGCTCTCGAGCTGAACAGCGCCGCCGTGATCGTCGCGCACAACCATCCGTCGGGCGTCGCCGAACCGAGCGCGGCCGACCGGCTGCTCACCGCCTCGCTGAAGACGGCGCTGGCGCAGCTCGACATCCCGGTGCTCGACCACCTGATCGTCGGGGCGGAAAGGTGCTTCTCGTTCGCGGAGGCGGGGATCCTGTAGTGGGCGGGAGCACCCGCTTGCGCGCATCGCCGTGCGAGGTGCGGAGGACCGAAGACGGCGGGAAACGCGCGAAATTCGCGCGTTTTGCTGCCCGCGCCGGATTGCGTGAGCGAAAACGTCTGGTTTTCGGGATTTCTGATTCGCGCAACGGGGACGGTTGGCAGAAATGCGCGGTCTGCGGGCGCTTGGGAGCAGCCACCCCTGCCGACCGGCTGTCGAGTGCCATGTTCAACGCCGCGAGCACCCGGTCGGTCGACCGCAACGCCCCGCTCGAGCCACTCGGCGCACACTCTGGGCATTCCGTACGTCGCGTCCGACTCGGCGTGGATCGCGCGGATCCGCTCGGTCCGCATGGCATCCTCGTGCGCATGTTCAGACGAGCCGCGGTTGCGCCAGGCATGGAAGCGGCTGGCCGACACTCGTAGCACACGCACACCGGATTTCGCGCCCGTCTGCACGCTCCGGTTTTCCCGTCGCAGACGAACGGGCGCCTGACGCTCGGCGATGCTCAGCGCCTCCCTTCCTGGTGGCGGCTTGCCGGCGTCGATCGCGCTTGCATGGATCCGGTTGCGGATCGACACGGCCGATGCGTCGAATTCACGCTCCAGGTCACTGGCAGCACGCCCGTTGCCGACCCGCGGCATGTCGACGCCCGAAAATCGAGCCTTTTCGTCGCCCATGAAATTTGCGTGGCGGCAAATGCCCGAAAATCAGGCGTATCGGGGCACGCCGCTCGCTGCCCAAGACAAGACGCTCGAATCTCGGGCTTTTGTCGCCTTGCGCCCCCGCGCCCGCCTCCCGACCCACTCGCTACCCGAGACGCGGAGCGCTGCACCGGGCACGGCCCACCCTTCACCCTTCACCTTCTGCTATCATGTTCGGCTTTGCTGCGTTCATTCCGGACACCCCACCATGTCCCGAGTCTGTCAAGTCACCGGTAAGGCGCCGATGGTCGGCCACAACGTCTCGCACGCGAACAACAAGACGAAGCGCCGCTTCCTGCCGAACCTGCAGAGCCGCCGCTTCTGGATCGAGAGCGAGAACCGATGGATCCGCCTGCGCGTGAGCAACGCCGCGCTGCGGCTCATCGACAAGAAAGGCATCGATGTCGTGCTCGCCGACCTGCGCGCACGCGGCGAAGCCTGACGACCGCCCTGAACGCATATCGAATCGGAGGACCACCCGATGCGCGACAAGATCAAGCTCGAGTCGACGGCCGGAACCGGCCACTTCTACACGACGACGAAGAACAAGCGGAACATGCCCGAGAAGATGGAAATCAAGAAGTTCGATCCCGTCGCCCGCAAGCACGTGCCGTACAAGGAAACGAAGATCAAGTGACGAGGCCGGCCTGCGGCGCGCACCCCGGACGCGCCTGGCCTCGGAGGAACGGCGCCTTCCCCGGCGCCGTTTTCTTTTGCAGCCGTTGCGAGACAGGCGCCGCGGCGCCGTCTTCCGCAGCAGCGCAGATCAGAGCCGCCGGCCGAGGAACATCGCCCCCGGGATCGGGTTGAAGACGTACGGCTCGACGGGCTCGAAGCCGAGCGCTTCGTACAGGCGCCTCGCCTCGTGCATCGTCGAGACCGTGTCCAGGCAGATGCGCGTGTAGCCGGCCGCGCGCGCCTCGTCGCACACGCGTTCGGCCAGCCGACGACCCAGCCGGGCGCCGCGCGCGCCGGGGCGCACGTAGAGCCGCTTCATCTCGCAGGTCTCGCCCTGCACCGGGCGCAGCGCAACACATCCGATCGCTTCGCTGTCGCGCCAGGCGAGCAGCACGCAGCCGGCGGGCGCCGCGTACTTGCCGGGCAGCGCGCCCAGTTCCGCCTCGAAATCCTGGAAGCCGAGATCGAAGCCCAGCCCCTGCGCATATTCGACGAACAATTCGCGCACGACCGGCCCGTCGTCGGGCCAGCGGGCGGGGCCGATCGTCGCGGTCGTCATCCGCGTGCGGAGTGCTCGCGCAGGTCGTCGATCGGGCGTGCACCGAAATCGTCGCGGTCGAGGTACGCGACGATGCGCGCGGCGGCTTCCTGCGGCGCCATCAGCCCGCCCTGCGCCTTCAACTGCCGGAACCGCTCGATCGACGGGAAGTCGGCGGCACGGATCGTCGACTGCATTTCCGTGTCGAGCACGCCGGGGGCGAGCGCGCAGGCACGCGCGGGATTCGGGCGTCGCGCCTGCTCGTCGACGATGCAGCGCGTGAACATGTCGACCGCGGCTTTCGCTGCGCAGTACGGCGCCCATCCGGCGATCGGATGACGCGCCGCGCCCGAGGAAATGCTGAGGATCCGGCGTTCGCCGCCGAACTCTTCGGTCGCCTCGAGGAATGCGGCAGTGAGCCGCATCAGCGAGGCGAGATTGACCTGCAGCGACGTCGCGAGCGTGTCGGCGCGCAACGTTTCGATCGGACCGATCGGCTCGACGACACCCGCGTTGTTCACCAGCACGAAGCGCTTCGCGTCGGGCTGCGCGCGCAGCATCGCGGTCACCGATGCGGCGAGCGTCTCGATCGCGCGCGGGTCGGCGAGATCGTGGCGCAGGTACTCGATCGGTGCTCCGCGCGCCTGCGCCAGCGCCAGCAGCGCTTCATTGGCCGAGCGCGCAATGCAGACAACGCGACGATCCGGCGCGAGCAGACGCTCGGCGATCGCTGCGCCGAGACCGCGCGACGCGCCGGTGACGATCGCGACCTCGGTTGCGGCGGCGCTCACCCCGAAGCTCCTAGTGTCCTGTTCCGCAGATACCTTGCCTTTGGCGAGGCTTGGCGGGGTGAGACGCAAGGAGCGGGACCGGGTCGATATCGGGGATATCGACCCGGTCCGGCGACGCGGCAGATCGCCCCGCCAAGCCTCGCCCTTCGGGTTCGTGCCAGACGGGCGCGAACCAAAGGCAAGGTATCTGCGGAACAGGACACTAGAACGAGTGCTCGGGCCCGGGAAACGCGCGCGTCTTCACCGCGTCACGATAGCGCTCGACCGCTTCCCGCACGCTCGCCGCCCCATCCATGAAATTGCGAACGAAGCGCGGCCGTCGTCCCGGATAGACGTCGATCATGTCGTGCAGCACGAGCACCTGTCCGGAGCAGCCGGCTCCGGCGCCGATGCCGATCGTCGGAATCGACAACTGCCGGGTGAGGTCCTCGGCCAGCGTCGCGGGCACCATCTCGAGCACCAGCATGGTCGCGCCGGCCCGCTCGAGCGCGAGCGCGTCGGCGACCAGGCGGTCGGCCGCCTGTGCGTCGCGACCCTGTACGCGGTACCCGCCGAGCACGTGCACCGACTGCGGTGTGAGACCGAGATGCGCGCAGACCGGAATTCCCGCGCGCGCGAGCGTTTCGACCGTGGGCGCGAGCCACGCGCCGCCTTCCAGCTTGACCATGCGGGCGCCGCCTTGCATCAGGCGCACGGCATTGGCGAGCGCCGATTCGGGCGTCGCCTGGTAGGTACCGAAGGGCATGTCGGCGACGATCCAGGCGAAACGCGCGGCACGTGCGACGCAGCGCACGTGGTAGGCGACCTCGTCGAGCGTCACCGGCAGCGTCGAGGAATGTCCCTGCACGACCATCCCGAGCGAATCGCCGACGAGCAGGCAGTCGATGCCGACCGCGTCGAGCAGCGCGCCGAAGCTCGCGTCGTAGCAGGTGAGCATCGCGATCGGCTCGCCGCGCTCGCGCATCGCGGCCAACTGCGGCTGCGTGACCGGCTTGCGCGCTTCGTCCGCCGATGCGGACGGGGAGGCATGCACGCTCACGCGCCGCTCCCCACCGGGGCGTACGACCGCAAGCGCAGCGACAGGTCGCGAAGCGCCCGGATGCCGCTCGCCTCGGCGCGCTGGCACCACTGCTGCAGGTGCGCGACGAGCTGCTCGCGACTGAGATTCGAGCGCTCCCATACGGCTGCCAGCTCGCGGCGCATCTCGACGAGCTTGCGCAGGCGCTCGCTGGCTGCGAGCACTTCGTCCACGCGGGCGCGCTGCTGCTCGGACCAGCGGGCCGCATCGACGTGCAGCCAGCGGCGTGCCGATGCGACGATCGTCCCTTCGGGGCGGTTCATCGCGCGCAGCCGGCGGGCCTCCTCGGCGCAGGTGCGCTTCATCGACCGCGCGTACTGCGCCATCAGGTCGTAGCGGTGCGCGATCACCGCATGCAGCGTTTCCGGGTCGACGTTCCTGCGCGCCGCGGTGAACCTCGGCCGCGGCGCGACGCGGCGCACCTTCGCCAGGCCGAGCATCGACAGCAGCCGGATGTACATCCATCCGATGTCGAATTCGTACCACTTCACCGACAGGCGCGCCGAACTCGCGAACGTGTGGTGGTTGTTGTGCAGTTCCTCGCCGCCGATCAGGATTCCCCAGGGAACGATGTTCGTGCTCGCATCCGGGCAGTCGAAGTTGCGATAGCCGCGCGCGTGCCCGACGCCGTTTACCACGCCTGCCGCGAGCACCGGGATCCACAGCATGCGCACGCCGAACACCGCCAGGCCGATGGCGCCGAAGAGCAGCAGGTCGACGACGAGCGTGCTCGCCACGCCGAGGTTGCGATGCCGCTGGTACAGGTGGCGCTCGATGCGGTCGTCGGGCGCGCCCTGGCCGTACTTGCGCACGGTCTCGGCATTCGCCGCCTCCGCCCGGTACAACTCGGTCCCGCGCAGCAACACGGCGCGCAGGCCGCGCTGCACGGGGCTGTGCGGGTCGTCGGCGCTCTCGCATTTCGCGTGGTGCTTGCGATGCACCGCCGCCCATTCGCGCGTGACCATGCCGGTGGTGAACCAGAGCCAGAAACGGAACGCGTGCGCTGCCACGGGGTGCAACTCGAGCGCGCGGTGCGCCTGGCATCGATGCAGATAGACGGTGACGGCGATGATCGTGAGGTGCGTGACGACGAGCGTGTAGGCGACGATCTGCCAGCCCGAGGCGTCGAGCAGTCCGCGGTCGAGGAATTGCAGCGCGGCATCGAGCAGCGCCGGCGCGTCGAATCCGTTCAAGTCGGCTCCGGGTGTGGTCGTCGGTCGATTCTAACCCTCGCCCTCGCACCGCCAGCGCACCGCGAAGAAGCCGTCGCAGTCGTCCCGGTGCGGAAGCAGCCGGAGCGTGCCGTCGAGCGTCGCCTGGGCGTGCAATCCGGCGCCGTGCCCGGCCAGCACCGCTCGCGGATCGCAACGCGTCCATCCCGCGTGTCGCGACTCGAACGCGTCGCGCTGTTCGTCGTTTTCGGCAGCGAGCAGGCTGCAGGTGGAGTAGACGAGGTGGCCGCCGTGCCGAACCAGCGAGGCCCCGGCATCGAGCAGCGCACGCTGCTGCGCGACGAGCGCGTCGAGCTCGAACGGGGCGATCCGCCATTTCAGGTCGGGCGCGCGGCGCAGGGTACCGGTGCCCGTGCACGGCGCATCGACGAGCACGACGTCGGCGCGACCGCGCAGCCGCTGCAGGCGCGCATCGTGCTCGCCGGCGATGACGATGGGAAACACGTCGTCGGCGCCGCTGCGCGCGAGTCGTTGCCGCATGCGCTGCAGGCGCTTCGCCGAGACGTCGCACGCGTAGATGCGTCCCGTCGAGCGCATCGCGGCAGCGAGCGCGAGCGTCTTGCCGCCCGCACCGGCGCACAGGTCGATCACCGTCTGCCCGCGGCGCGGAGCGACGAGCAGCGCAAGCAGCTGGCTGCCGACGTCCTGCACTTCGAAGCGCCCGGCGAGATAGCCCTTCGTGCGCTCCAGCGAAGGCTTTCCGTTCACCCGCAGCGCGTACGGCGTGTGGGGCAGCTCGCGTGTCTCGATGCCCATCTCGTCCAGCTCGCGGCGTACGGCGGCACGATCGGCCTTCAGCACGTTGGCGCGCAGGTCGAGCGGCGCCGGTTCGAGCAGCGCGGCGGCGAGCGCCTGCGCCTGCGCAGGCGCGAACTGCGCGAGCAGCGCCTGTGCCAGCCAGTCGGGCAGGCTGTAGCGCACGGCGAAAGGCAGGCCCGGCGGGATCTCCAGCCGCCCTTCGCGGCGCGCGTCGGAGACCTCGAGCAACGCATCGAGCGAGGCATCGTCGGGAAGCGGTGCGCGCCGGTCGCCGGCGTCGGGGTGCAGCGCCGCGAGCCGCTCGTACAGCCGCCGCTGGCGCAGCACGTCGAACACCGATTCGGCGACGCGCGAACGATCGCGCCGCCCGAGGGCCGGGTGCTCGCGAAAGAACGCGCGCAGCGACACGTCGGCCGGACGATCGTCCACGCGCAGGACCTGCGCGAGGGCCTGGCGGCGCGTTGCGCCGAAGCGCATCAGTCGCCCCAGAGGCAGCGCGTCTCGCCCGGGCGCGGTTGCCGCAGCACCACGCGCTCGCCTTCGATCGAAATCCGTTCCTCGACGAACCAGCGCAACGCCATCGGATACAAGCGGTGCTCGAGCACGAGCACGCGCGCGGCCAGGCGCTCTTCGTCGTCGTCGGGCCGCACGGCGAGCGCGGCCTGCGCGACGATCGGCCCGAGATCGAGCTCGCGCCCGACCAGGTGGACGGTGGCGCCGTGCACCGCAACCCCGGCCTGCAGCGCCCTGCGGTGCGTCGACAGGCCCGGAAACGCGGGAAGAAGCGACGGATGGATGTTCAGCATCCGATGCTCGTATCGCGCGACGAATGCCTCGCCGAGGATGCGCATGAAGCCGGCGAGCACGACGACGTCGGGCGCGTGACGATCGATCGCCGCCGCCAGCGCATCCTCGAAGTCGGCGCGCGAGGCGAAAGCGCGGAAATCGACGACCCCGGTTTCGATTCCGTACCCGCGCGCCCGTTCGAGTCCGGGCGCCGAGGGCCGATCGGCGATCACGCAGGCGATCGTCGCCGGCCAGCGTTCGTCGCGCAGCGCCTGCACGATCGACGCCATGTTCGAACCGCGCCCGGAGATCAGCACGACGATCCTCTTCATCGGCCAAGCTTATCATCGCGGGAAACGCGGCCGGAGCGCCTTATAATTCAAGGTTTTGCCGCGTCGCAAGCCCGCCGCCCCGCCCCTCCGATGGACATCTTCCGCCGCCAGCCGCCGCCCGAAAGGCGCAGCCCGTGCGCGCTCACCATCGGCAACTTCGACGGCATGCACGTCGGGCACCAGGCGGTGATCGCGAAACTGCACGAGAAGGCCGCCGCACGGGGCCTGCCGGTCTGCGTGCTCACCTTCGAGCCGCACCCGCGCGAGTATTTCGCGTCGCTCGCCGTCGCCGCCGGCCGACCCGACGCGACCGCGCCGACGCGCATCAGCACGCTGCGCGACAAGGTCGCGATGCTCGCCGGATGCGGGGTCGATCGGGTCTGCGTCGCGCGTTTCGACGCGGCGCTCGCCTCGCTGTCGCCCGAGCGCTTCATCGACGAGATCCTCGTGCACGCACTGCAGACGCGCTACCTGCTGATCGGCGACGATTTCCGCTTCGGCGCCCGGCGGGCCGGCGACTTCGACCTGCTGCGGCGCCTCTCGCCGTCCGCGGGTTTCGAACTCGAGCGCCTCGACACCATCGAGCGTGGCGGCTCGCGCGTTTCCAGCTCGGCCGTGCGCGCCGCGCTCGCGGGCAGCGACTTCCCGCTCGCCGCCGCGCTGCTCGGTCGTCCGTATTCGATCTGCGGGCGCGTGCTGCACGGACGCAAGCTCGGGCGCTCGCTCGGCTTTCCCACGATGAACATCCGGATCCCGTTCGATCGCCCGGCCGTGCACGGCGTCTTCGTCGTTCGTGCGCACGGCTTGCGGGCGGCGCCCGTCGAGGGCGTCGCGAGCCTGGGCACGCGCCCCGCGGTCGAGCGCGACGGGCCGCTTCTGCTCGAGACGCACCTGTTCGATTTCGACGAGCCCGCGTACGGACGCCTCGTGCGCATCGAGTTCGTCGCCAGGCTGCGCGACGAACGCGCATTCGATTCACTGGAGGCGTTGCGCGCGCAGATCGCGCGCGACGCGCAGGACGCGCGCGCGCACTTCGCGCGGCGCGCCCGCTGATTTCGCCCCCGATCTCGCCCAACGAATCCCGGAGAACCCATGTCGGAAGGAAAGCCCGCTGCGCGCCGCGAAAAAGGGTGGCGAGACACGTTGAACATGCCGGAGACACCGTTTCCGATGCGCGGCGACCTCGCGAAACGCGAACCGGCGTGGACGCAGCAGTGGCAGGAACAGGACCTCTACGAGCGCATCCGCGTCGCATCGAAGGGCCGCCCGCTGTGGGTGCTGCACGACGGCCCGCCCTATGCCAACGGCGACATCCACCTCGGGCATGCGGTCAACAAGATCCTGAAGGACGTCATCGTCAAGAGCCGCAACATGGCGGGCTTCGACGCGCGCTACGTCCCCGGCTGGGACTGCCACGGCATGCCGATCGAGATCCAGATCGAGAAGCGCTACGGCAAGCATCTGTCGGCCGACGAGGTACAGGCGAAATCGCGCGCCTACGCAACCGAGCAGATCGCGCGCCAGAAGCGCGACTTCATCCGCCTGGGCGTGCTCGGCGACTGGAACGACCCGTACCTGACGATGGCGCCGGGCAACGAGGCCGACGAACTGCGCGCGCTCGGACGCATCCTGCAGAAAGGGTTCCTCTATCGGGGGCTGAAGCCGGTGAACTGGTGCTTCGACTGCGGCTCGGCGCTCGCCGAGGCCGAGGTCGAGTACCGCGACCGCACCGACCCGGCGATCGACGTCGGCTTCCCCATCGCCGAGCCGGAGCGCCTCGCGCGCGCGTTCGGGCTGCCGGCGCTGCCGATCGAGCGCGGCTTCGCGGTCATCTGGACGACGACGCCGTGGACGATCCCCGCGAACCAGGCGCTGAACGTCCATCCCGACTTCGACTACGCGCTCGTGCGCGTCGAATGGCTGGGCGCGCCGGCGCTGCTCGTGCTCGCCGCCGAGCGAGTCGAGGAATGCCTGAAGGCGTGGAAGCTCGAAGGCGCGGTGCTCGCCACCGCGAAGGGGCGTGCGCTCGACCGCATCGCGTTCCGCCACCCGTTCGCCGACCGGCTCTCGCCGGTCTATCTCGGCGACTACGTCACGCTCGAGTCGGGAACCGGCATCGTTCACTCGGCGCCGGCCTATGGCGTCGAGGACTTCCTCTCGTGCAAGGCGCACGGGATGCGCGACGAGGAGATCCTGCAGCCGGTGCAGGGCGACGGCGTCTACGCGTCGTCGCTGCCGCATTGGGGCGGGATGTCGATCTGGGACGCCAACCGGCACATCGTCGAGCACCTGCGCGAGGCAGGAGCGCTCTTCGACACCTGGGACTACACGCACAGCTACATGCACTGCTGGCGCCACAAGACGCCGGTGATCTACCGAGCGTCGAGCCAGTGGTTCGCCGGCATGGACGTCGTTCCGGCCGACGGCGGTCCGACCTTGCGCGAATCGGCGCTCGCCGGGGTCGAGGCGACGCGCTTCTACCCCGCCTGGGGCAAGGCGCGGCTGCACGCGATGATCGCCACGCGCCCCGACTGGACGCTGTCGCGCCAGCGGCAATGGGGCGTGCCGATGGCGTTCTTCCTGCACAAGGAAACGGGCGAGCTGCATCCGCGCACGCTCGAGCTGCTCGAGGCAGTCGCGCAGCGCGTCGAACGGGAAGGCATCGAGGCCTGGCAGCGGCTCGATCCGCGCGAACTGCTCGGCGACGACGCCGAGCAGTACGTGAAGAGCCGCGACACGCTCGACGTCTGGTTCGACTCCGGCACGACGCACCAGACGGTGCTGCGCGGCTCGCACCGGGAGAAGTCGCACTTCCCCGCGGACATGTACCTCGAGGGCAGCGACCAGCATCGCGGCTGGTTCCACTCGTCGCTGCTCACCTCGTCGATGCTCGACGGGGTGCCGCCGTACCGGGCGCTGCTCACGCACGGCTTCACGGTCGACGGCCAGGGCCGCAAGATGAGCAAGTCGCTCGGCAACGGCATCGAGCCGCAGGAAGTCGCCGGCACGCTCGGCGCCGAGATCCTGCGCCTGTGGGTCGCCAGCACCGACTACTCGGGCGAGATGTCGCTGTCGAAGGAGATCCTCGCACGCGTCGTCGAGGCGTACCGGCGCATCCGCAATACGCTGCGCTTCCTGCTCGCGAACGTCTCCGACTTCGATCCGCAGCGAGATTCGGTCGCCGCCGACGAGCTGCTCGAGATCGACCGCTACGCGATCGCGATGACGGCCGCCTGGCAGAAGTCGATCGAGGCCGAATACGAACGTTTCGAATTCCACCCGGCGATCGCGCGCGTGCACACCTTCTGCTCCGAGGATCTCGGCGCGTTCTACCTCGACGTGCTGAAGGACCGGCTGTACACGACCGCGGCCGCGTCGCTCGCGCGCCGCTCGGCGCAGACGGCGCTGCACCACGTGACGCACGCGCTGCTGCGCATCGTCGCGCCGGTGCTGTCGTTCACCGCCGAGGAGGCCTGGCCGCTGCTCGCACCCGCCCTGCATCGCGAAGAAGGCGGCACGATCTTCACGCAGACCTGGCACCGCTTCGAGGGCGTCGGGCGCTGGGCCGACCTGGACGCGCCGGAAACCGCCGCGCTCGTCGCGAAATGGACGCGGATACGGGCAGTGCGCGCCGAAGTGATGAAGAAGCTCGAGGAGTTGCGAACCGCCGGCGGCATCGGCTCGTCGTTGCAGGCCGAGGTCGAGGCGCGCACGGCCGGCGAGACGCACGAAGCGCTCGCGTCGCTCGGCGACGACCTGCGCTTCGTCTGGATCACGTCGGGCGCGCGCGTCGTTCGCGTCGCGTCGGCCGACGACGAGTCGGTCGAGGTGCGTGCGAGCGGCGACACGAAGTGCGAGCGATGCTGGCACTGGCGCGACGACGTCGGCGTCGATCCGGCGCATCCGGCGATCTGCGGGCGCTGCGTGTCGAACCTGTACGGCGACGGAGAAAAGCGCCGCTTCGCTTGACGACGCGCCCGGCTCGGGCCCGCACGCCCGGCGGACGCTGGTACGCTCGCCCCCGGCACAAAGCACGGGAGGCGAAGATGGCGGGAAGCGGCGGAACGGCGATCGGCAAGTGGCTCTGGATCGCCGCGGCTGTCGTCGTGCTCGACCAGGCCACGAAACACGCGGTCGAGCGCTTCTTCTCATACGGCGAACGCCTCGCCGTCGTGCCGGGCCTGTTCGACCTCACGCTCGTCTACAATCGTGGCGCGGCCTTCAGCTTCCTCGCGCAGGCCGACGGTTGGCAGCGCTGGTTCTTCATCGGAATCGGCGCGGCAGCGACGGTCTTCATCATCTGGCTGCTGACGAGGCACGGCTCGCAACGCCTGTTCGCGTTCTCGCTCGCACTGATCCTGGGCGGCGCGATCGGCAACGTCGTCGACCGGATCGCGCGCGGGCACGTCGTCGACTTCGTGCTGCTGCACTGGCAGCGCTTCCACTGGCCCGCGTTCAACGTCGCCGACAGCGCGATCACGGTCGGAGCCGTCCTGCTCATCGTCGACGAACTGCGCCGCGTGCGGCGCGCCCGATGAAGGAGAGAGATGCTCGACGTACTCAAAGACCTCGAATGGCTGGACAACCCGGCGAGCAGCTGGATCGCCGCCATCGCCGGCGCGCTCGTCGGCTTCCTGATCGCACGCACCGTCGTCGTGGCGGTGCGCTCGCACCTGCGCCGCATCGACGAGCGCCTGCCCGAGCCGGCGCTGCGCGCGGCACGCCCGCTGCGCGTCCTGGTCGACGCGACGCGCAACTGGGTCCTGGCGCTGCTCGCGTTCGTGTTCGCAGGGCGCTTCCTCGAGCTTTCGGCGCGCGTCGACGCGGTGCTGAGCAACCTCGGCTTCGCCCTCGTCGGGCTGCAGGTCGCGCTGTGGGTCAATGCGCTGATCGAACTGTGGCTCCGGCGACCGAGCGTCGACGGCCAGCCGCGCGGCAACCCGGTGATCACCGGCGTGCTGCGCTGGTCGGCGCAACTCGTCGTCTGGACGACGCTGCTGATGGCGATGCTCGCCAATGCCGGCGTCGACATCACCGCCTTCGTCGCGAGCCTGGGGATCGGCGGCGTCGCCGTCGCGCTGGCACTGCAGAGCCTGCTCGGTGACCTCTTCTCGTCGATCAGCATCGGACTCGACAAGCCTTTCGAGGTGGGCGAGTTCATCGCATTCGGCGACGACCTCGGCACCGTACGCAACGTCGGCATCAAGAGCACGCGCATCGACTCGCTGCGCGGCGAGCAGCTCGTCATCGCGAACTCGAAGCTGCTCGACCAGCTGGTGCGCAACTACAGCCGGATGCCGCACCGTCGCGTCGTCTTCGGGTTCCGGCTGCCCTACGGCACGTCGAGCGATCGGGTGCGCAGGGTCGTCGACGCGGTGAGCGAGGTGATCCGCTCGCAGCAGAACACGCGCTTCGATCGCGGGCACCAGTCGGCCTTCGGCGAATACGGACTCGAGTTCGAGTTCGTCTACTACGTGCTCGCGTCGGACTACACCCTGTACATGGACATCCAGCAGCGCATCAACCTGGCGATCATCGACCTGCTCGAGGCGCTCGACCTCGGTTTCGCCGTGCCGGCCCGGTACATCCGCGTCGAGTCCGATGCGGCGCAGGGCGCGCGTTTGCGATCGACCGCACCCGATCGCACCGCCTCCGTACAACCCTGAAGGCGGCGAAGGGCGGCGTCGCCGACGCAAAGCGCGCTACCCTTCACCCTTCACCCTTCACCCCTCCGCTCCTCGATGCTCGAAGGCAAACGGATCGTGCTCGGCGTCACCGGCGGCGTGGCGGCGTACAAGGCGGCCGAGCTGGTGCGCGAGCTGCAGCGCGCAGGCGCCCGCGTGCAAGTCGTCATGACCGACGCGGCGACGCGTTTCGTCGGCCCGGTCACCTTCCAGGCGCTCAGCGGCGAGCCCGTCTTCGTCGACGCCTGGGACGCGCGCGTTCCCGACAACATGGCGCACATCGAGCTGTCGCGAGGCGCCGACGCGATCGTCGTCGCGCCGGCCACGGCCGATTTCCTCGCGAAGCTCGCGCACGGCCTGGCCGACGACCTGCTCTCCACGCTGTGCCTGGCGCGCGAATGCCCGCTCGTCGTCGCGCCGGCGATGAACCGGCAGATGTGGTCGCATCCGGCCACGCAGCGCAACGTCGCGCAGATCGTCGCCGACGGCGTCGTCATCGCCGGTCCGGGCAGCGGCGACCAGGCATGCGGCGAAGTCGGACTCGGCCGGATGCTCGAGCCGCTCGAGCTGGTCGAGGACATCGCCGCGACCTTCGTGCCGAAGACGCTCGCCGGCCGGCGCGCACTTCTCACGGCGGGCCCCACCTTCGAGCCGATCGATCCGGTCCGCGGCATCACCAACCGCTCCTCCGGGAAGATGGGTTTCGCGCTCGCGCGGGCGCTGCGCGATGCCGGTGCCGAGGTCGTCCTCGTCGCCGGCCCCACCGCGCTCGACGGCCCGCGCGGCGTTCGACGCATCGACGTCGACACCGCGCAGCGCATGCACGATGCGGTGATGGCCGAGTTGGACGCGGGGCGGCAGGACGGCCGTGCGTTCGACGTCTTCGTCGGCGTCGCGGCGGTCGCCGACTGGCGCGTCGCGAACGCCAGCGCGAGCAAGTGGAAGAAAGACGAAAGCGGCCGTGCGCCGGCGCTGGAGTTCGTCGAGAACCCCGACATCCTCGCACGCGTCGCGCGGCGCGCCGACGCACCCTTGTGCGTCGGCTTCGCCGCCGAGAGCGAAAAGCTCGAGGAGCACGGCGCCGCCAAGCGCGCCCGCAAGGGCATCCCGCTGCTCGTCGCCAACCTCGGACCCGACACCTTCGGTCGCGACGACAACGAGTTGCTGCTGATCGACGAGAACGGCACACGGCGCCTCGCCCGCGCCGGCAAGGACGCGCTGGCCCGCGCGCTCGCCGACGAGATCGCACGCAGGCTCGCACCGTGAAGCTCGACGTGCGCATCCTCGACCCGCGTCTCGCGCAGCAGCTGCCCGGGTACGCGACGAAAGGCAGCGCCGGACTCGACCTGCGCGCGTGCATCGGTTCGCCGCTCGTCCTGGAGCCGGGCGCCGCGCAACTGCTGCCGACCGGCCTGGCGATCCACATCGGCGATCCGCACTTCGCGGCGATGATCCTGCCGCGCTCGGGCCTGGGCGCGAAGCACGGCATCGTGCTCGGCAATCTGGTCGGCCTGATCGACTCCGATTACCAGGGCCCGCTGATGGTCTCGTGCTGGAACCGCGGGCGCGACGCGTTCACGATCGAGCCGATGGACCGCATCGCGCAGCTCGTCGTCGTCCCCGTCGTGCAGGTGCAGTGGAACGTCGTCGACGACTTCGACGAGAGCGCGCGCGGAGCGGGCGGGTTCGGAAGCACGGGAAGGTGAGCGCGCCCGGTTACCCTTCCCCCTTCCCCCTTCCCCCTTCTCCCTTCTCTTCCTCCAATGCCCCGCCTGCTCCTCATCTGGTGGTCGGTGACGGGGGGCACCCGGCAGCTCGCCGAGGCGCTCGTCGAGGGTGCGCGCGAGGAGACTGCAGTCGACGTCGTCTCGATGCGGGCCGACGAAGCCGAGGCCGTCGACGTGCTGGCGGCGCAGGCCTTCGTCTTCGCCACGCCGGAGAACCTGGCGTCGATGGCGGGGAAGATGAAGGACTTCTTCGACCGCACCTACTACCCGGTTCTCGGCCGCGTCGACGGCCTGCCATACGCGACCGTCGTCTGCGCGGGCACCGACGGCACCGGCGCGGCGCGGCAGATCGCACGCATCGCCACCGGATGGCGACTGAAGGAGGTGGCGGCGCCGCTCGTCGTCGTCAACGGCGCGCAGACGCCCGAGGAGATCCTCGCACCGAAGCGGATCGAGCCGGCGCAGCTCGAGCGCGCGCGCGAGCTGGGGCGCGCCCTCGGCGCCGGCGTCGCGATGGGAATCTGGTAGCGCGCCCTCAGCGCAGCTTCTGCACGAGCTGCTCGAGCTTCACGACGTCGGCGGCGAAGACGCGAATTCCCTCGGCGAGCTTCTCGGTGGCCATCGCGTCCTCGTTCACCTCCCAGCGGAACGACTTCTCGTCGAAATGCACGCGCTCGATCGGCTTGCTCTTCGCCGCGCCCGGCTCGAGCCGGCGTTCGACGCCGCGTTCGCTCGCGGCAAGCTCGCCGAGCAGCTCGGGGCTGATCGTGAGCAGGTCGCAGCCGGCGAGCGCGAGCACCTGCCCGGTGCTGCGGAAGCTCGCCCCCATCACTTCGGTGGAATACCCGAACTTCTTGTAGTAGGCGTAGATGCGGCGCACCGACAGCACCCCCGGATCTTCCTCGGGGACGAAGTCCTTGCCGTCGTGCTTCTTGTACCAGTCGTAGATGCGCCCGACGAAGGGCGAGATCAGCGTCACGCCCGCCTCGGCGCAGGCCACCGCCTGCGGGAACGAGAACAGCAGCGTCAGGTTGCAGTGGATGCCTTCGCGTTCGAGCTTCTCGGCGGCGCGAATGCCTTCCCACGTCGAGGCGACCTTGATCAGCACGCGCTCGCGCGAAACGCCGCCCTCCTCGTAGAACGAGACGATGCGCCGCGCGCGCTCGATGCTCGCCTGCGTGTCGAAGGACAGCCGCGCGTCGACCTCGGTCGAGACCCGCCCCGGCACGACCTTGAGGATCTCCTGGCCGAAGCACACGAGCAACCGGTCGGACAGCGCCTGCTCGTCCTCGCCTGCGTGGCTCGTGACGCACTGCGAGAGCAGCTTCGCGTACTCGGATTTCCGCGCCGCCTTCAGCACGAGCGACGGATTCGTCGTCGCGTCGCGCGGCGCGTACTGGCGGATGACATTGAAGTCGCTCGTGTCGGCCACGACGACGGTGAACTGCTTCAGTTGCTCGAGCGCATTCATCGCGAAACCTCCGGAACGGGTGCCTGCCGCGCGCGCCGCGAACCCCGGACGCGCCAGGCCGCGGCGAGCGAGCCTGCGGCGAGCAACACGAACGCCGCGGCGCTCCATAGTGCGAAGGGCACGCCGAGAAGCGGCACATTGGCCTCGCTGCACGACGCGTCGGCGAAGAACAGCCACGGAACCGCCTCGTCCAGCCGCAGCTGCATCAGGACGCGGTCGGCGAAGGTGAACGCGCACGACGCCGTCCGCGCAGCGACGAACTGCTGCTGCAGCGCCGCCGCGAGCCCCGCCACCGAGGCGAGTGCGGCGAGCAGCGCGAAAGCGCGCAGCACGGCAGCGCGGGCACCGAGCGCCCAGCCGAGCAGCGCGAAAGCGGCGATGCCGAGGTAGACGAGCCGCTGCAGCGTGCACCAGGCGCACGGGCGCATGCCGAACACGTGCTGCAGCACGAGCGCCGCCCCCACGGCGGCGAGCGCGAAGAGCCCGCAATACAGGAGCAGCGAACGACTTCGATCGGTCATCGCGAAAACTATACGGCAGCGCGAAGACGGACCGCGCCTTGCGTCCCTGCCGCCGGCGCGGTCCGCGCGTGCCTCAGGTCAGCATGTCGTTCCAGATGTTGCGCGCCCATGCGTTGGCGTACTGTCCCTCCAGTTCGCTGGGTGCCGGCGACAGCCCGCCTGCGCCGGCCACCGGTTCGATCGTCTTCTTCTCGGGGACGTAGCGATGCACGGAGGCGACGTGCACGACGTTGCGGTCGTCGACGAAGCTGTAGCAGGTGTTCGTCATCATCTGCGCCTGCGGCGGGCGCCCGGCGAAGATCTCGACGAGCGCCGCGGCGACCGCCTTGCCGTGCTGGTTCGCCATGTGCCCGGACTTCGGCATCGCCGGCGCCGACAACGTGGCGTCACCGAGCACGTGGATGCCGGGTGCCGCCGTCGACTCCAGCGTCACCCAGTCGACCATGCACCAGCGGTCGTTCGCGTTGACGAGACCCGTCTTCTTCGCGATGGCGCCTGCCCGCTGCGGCGGCACGACGTTGAGCACGTCGGCTCGAACCTTGTCGCCCAGCTCGGTGATCGCCACGCGGTTGCGCGCGTCGATCTCGGTGACGTTCATGTTCGGCTGGTAATCGATCAGCCCCTTGTACTGGCCGTTCCACACGGCGAGGAACAGCGCCTTCTTCGACTGGATGTCGGGGTTCGCGTCGAGCACGACGATCTTCGAGCGCGGCTTCTTCGTCTTGAAGTAGTGGGCCACCTGGCAGACGCGCTCGTACGGCCCCGGCGGGCAGCGGTACGGCGACTTCGGGATCGCCAGCACGTAGGTGCCGCCGTCCGGCATCGCCTCGAGTTGCGCGCGCAGCGCCACCGTCTGCGGCCCCGCCTTCCAGGCGTGCAGGATCGTCTTCTGCGCTTCGGCATCGAGTCCCTGCACCGCATCGAAATCGAGGTCGACGCCGGGCGAAACGATCACGCGGTCGAAGCGCTGCGCGGCGAGCTTGCCGAACGAGACGCTGCGAGAACCCGGATCGATCGATTGCACCTCGTCCTGCACGACGCGGATGCCGGCGTTTCGCAGACCGCTGTACGGGACGGTGAGGTCCTCGATGCGGCGCGACCCGCCGAGAACGAGGTTCGACAGCGGGCACGAGACGAAGGTCGGCTCGCGTTCGACGAGCGTGACCTCGACGGCATCCCCGCCCCATTTCTTCAGGTACTTCGCCGCCGTGGCGCCGCCGTAGCCGCCGCCGACGACGAGCACGCGTCCCTGCGCCGCGCGACCGGCCGAGGGGCCGGTGCCCGCGCAGCCGGCGAGCGAAAGCGCGCCGCCCGCGCCACCGAGCGCAATCGCCGAACCGACGCCTTTCGCGAAGCGGCGCCGTTGCGGCTCGAGGGGTGCGGAGCCTCGCCCGTTCACGATGTCTTGCGTCATTTCGCGCTCCGCTGCTGCTGGGCGAAGTACTCGGCCAGTTCGGCGATCTGCTGATCGGAATAGCCCTTCGCCAGCTGGTGCATGATCGTCGCCTTGCGCGTGCCCTCGCGAAACGCCTTCATCTGCTCGACGAAGTAGCTGGGCGACAGGCCGGCGAGCCCGGGCATCCCGCCCCCGCCCGCGGAGTGACCATCGGTGCCATGGCAGTTGGCGCAGTTGCCGGCGAGATAGCGCGCCGACTGCGCCAGCGCGGGCGCGGGCGCCACCAACCCGCCCAGCAGTGCGGCGACACCGATCGCCGAAGCGAGGGTCTTCGATCGCATTCCTCTCCTCCTGTTGCGAAAGCGCGCATTCTCGACGGCAGTGCGCCGCCGGCGTTACTTCGTGCGCTTGCCGCATATTGTCATGGAGCTGACGATGCGGCCAGCGCCGGCCGGACGGGTTCGACGGTGCGCATCTTCGCGCTGCTACCGCGACAGGAGAAACCGCGATAAAAAAAGGCCCCGCGAAGGGGCCTTTCGATTCGGAGCTTGTGCGCTCAGGCCGGCAGCACCTCGATGTGCTCCTCGCCCTCGCCGCCCGCCGAAGGCGGCGCCTCGGCGAACGACAGCGTGACCTCGCCCGCCTCGTCGACGTCGACGGTGACGCGACCGCCCCCCACCAGCCGGCCGAACAGCAGTTCGTCGGCGAGCGCCTTGCGGATCGTGTCCTGGATCAGCCGCTGCATGGGGCGCGCCCCCATCAGCGGATCGAAGCCCTTCTTCGCGAGCATCGTGCGCAGCGCCTCGGTGAACACCGCCTCGACCTTCTTCTCGTGCAGCTGCTCCTCGAGCTGCATAAGGAACTTGTCGACGACGCGCAGGATGATCTGCTCGTCGAGTGCGCCGAAGCTGATGATCGCGTCGAGGCGGTTGCGGAACTCCGGCGTGAACATCCGGCGGATCTCGTTCATCTCGTCGCCCGGCTTGCGGGTGTCGGAGAAGCCGATCGCGCGCTTTTGCAGTTCGGTGGCGCCCGCGTTCGTCGTCATGATGATGATGACGTTGCGGAAATCGGCCTTGCGCCCGTTGTTGTCGGTGAGCGTGCCGTGGTCCATCACCTGCAGCAGGATGTTGAAGATGTCCTGGTGCGCCTTCTCGATCTCGTCGAAGAGCAGCACCGCGTGCGGCTTCTTCGTGATGGCCTCGGTGAGAAGGCCCCCCTGGTCGAAGCCGACGTAGCCCGGAGGCGCGCCGATCAGGCGCGACACCGCGTGGCGCTCCATGTACTCCGACATGTCGAAGCGGATCAGCTCGATGCCGAGGATGAACGCCAGCTGGCGCGCGACCTCGGTCTTCCCGACGCCGGTGGGCCCGGAGAACAGGAACGCGCCGATCGGCTTGTCGGGCTTGCCCAGGCCCGAGCGCGACATCTTGATCGCCGCAGCGAGCGCATCGATGGCGGGATCCTGCCCGAACACGGTGGCCTTCAGGTCACGATCGAGCGTCTGCAGGCGGCCGCGGTCGTCGCTGGAAACCGATGCCGGCGGAATGCGCGCGATCTTGGCGACGATGTCCTCGATCTCGCCCTTGTTGATGACCTTCTTCTGGCGGCTCTTCGGCAGGATGCGCTGCGCCGCGCCCGCCTCGTCGATGACGTCGATCGCCTTGTCGGGAAGGTGCCGATCGTTGATGTACTTCGCCGACAGCTCGGCCGCCGCCGACAGCGCCGACGACGAGTACTTGACGCCGTGGTGCTCCTCGAAGCGCGACTTCAGCCCGCGCAGGATCTGCACCGTCTGCTCGACCGTCGGCTCGACGACGTCGATCTTCTGGAACCGCCGCGAGAGTGCGTGATCCTTCTCGAAGATGCCGCGATATTCGTTGTACGTGGTCGCGCCGATGCATTTCAGCGTCCCCGACGACAGCGCCGGCTTCAGCAGGTTCGACGCGTCGAGCGTTCCGCCCGAGGCCGAACCGGCGCCGATCAGCGTGTGGATCTCGTCGATGAAGAGGATCGCACTCTGCGCCTGTTTCAGCTGCTTGAGCACCGTCTTCAGCCGCTGCTCGAAGTCGCCGCGGTATTTCGTGCCGGCAAGCAGCGCGCCCATGTCGAGTGAATAGACGGTGGCGTCGCCAAGCACCTCGGGAACGTCGCCCTGCGTGATCCGCCAGGCGAGTCCCTCGGCGATCGCGGTCTTGCCCACCCCCGCCTCGCCGACCAGCAGCGGGTTGTTCTTGCGGCGCCGGCACAGGGTCTGGATCACCCGCTCGAGCTCGTGCTCGCGCCCGATGAGCGGGTCGATCTTGCCGACCAGGGCCTGCGCGTTGAGGTTGGTGGTGTAGGCCTCGAGCGCGCCCCCGGTCTGCTGCTCGTCGCCGGACTGCTCCTCGGCGGCCTCGCCCTTGGATTCCTTGGCCTGCGCGTTCTTGGTGATGCCGTGCGAGATGTAGTTCACCACGTCCAGGCGCGTGACACCCTGCTGGTGCAGGAAATAGACCGCGTGCGAATCCTTCTCGCCGAAGATCGCGACGAGCACGTTCGCGCCGGTCACTTCCTTCTTGCCGGAGGACT
>DASWVL010000028.1:0-3109 GCA_036406255.1 Zeimonas sp. | reverse complement strand
GACGAGCCGCGGCATGCCGCGGAGCGCTCCGCGATCCGGATCCGCGGAGCGCGCCAGAACAACCTGAAGAACCTCGACCTCGACATTCCCACCGGGGAACTGATCGTCGTCACCGGCGTCTCCGGCTCGGGCAAGTCCTCGCTCGTCTTCGACACGCTGTACGCCGAAGGCCAGCGCCGCTACGTCGAGACCTTCTCGGCCTACGCGCGCCAGTTCCTCGACCGGATGGACAAGCCGCAGGTCGACCGCATCGAAGGCGTGCCGCCGGCGATCGCGATCGACCAGACGAATCCGGTGCGCACCTCGCGTTCGACGGTCGGCACGATGACCGAGCTGAACGATCACCTGAAGCTGCTGTTCGCCCGTGCGGCGACGCTGCATTGCCGCGGCTGCGCCCGGCCCGTTCGGCGCGACACGGTCGCGAGCGTGCGCGAGGCGCTCGCCAGGCGCGCCGCGGCCGCGGGCGATCCGCGCGTCGTCCTCAGTTTCCCGGTGCAGGTTCCGGAGAACTTCGGAGAGGAAGAGATCCGCGCGCACCTCGACGCCCAGGGGTACGCCCGCGTGCAGGAGCGTTCGGTCGAAGGCGATCGCACCGTGCTGCACGTCGTGCAGGACCGCTTCCGCGTATCGGGGGTCGAGGCCTCGCGCCTGTCCGACTCGATCGAGGCGGCGTTCCGCCGCGGCCACGGACGACTGACGCTGCACGTGCTCGACGACAACGGCAGCGAGCACGAGCGCTGGCGCTACAGCACCGGACTGCACTGCGCCGACTGCGACATCGCGTACGCCGAGCCGCTGCCGAGCCTGTTCTCGTTCAACTCGCCGATCGGCGCCTGCGAACGCTGCCGCGGCTTCGGCCGCGTGATCGGCGTCGACCTCGGGCTCGTCGTTCCCGATGAAGGCAAGACGCTCGCCGAAGGCGCGGTCAAGCCGTGGCAGACGAAGAGCTTCGCCGAGTGCCAGCGCGACCTCGCGAAGTACGCGGCGCGGGCCGCGGTGCCGATGGACGTGCCGTGGCGCGATCTCGCCGAGGAAGAGCGACGCTGGGTCGTCGAGGGCGCGCCCGACTGGACCGGCAAGTGGGAAACGCAGTGGTACGGGATCCGCCACTTCTTCGACTGGCTCGAATCGCGCGCGTACAAGATGCACATCCGCGTGCTGTTGTCGAAGTACCGCTCGTACGACACCTGCCCGGCCTGCGGGGGCGCGCGCCTCGTTCCCGACGCGCTGCTGTGGCGCGTGGGCGACGACGGGAACGGCGAAGGCGGCCGGTCGATCCACGAGCTGATGCTGCTGCCGATCGATGCGCTCGCCGATTTCTTCGCACGGCTGCGCCTGCCGGCGCCGCTCGACGAGGCCACCGTCCTGCTGCTCGACGAGATCCGCAACCGCGTGCGCTTCCTGCGCGAGGTGGGCCTCGGCTACCTGACGCTCGACCGGCAGTCGCGCACGCTGTCGGGCGGCGAAGTACAGCGGATCAATCTCACCACCGCGCTCGGCACTTCGCTGGTCAACACGCTCTTCGTGCTCGACGAGCCGTCGATCGGATTGCACCCGCGCGACATGGGGCGCGTGATCGCCGTGATGCAGCGCTTGCGCGAAGCCGGAAACTCGCTCGTCGTCGTCGAGCACGACCCGCTGGTAATGCGCGCCGCCGACCGCATCCTCGACATCGGGCCCGGTCCCGGCGAGCGCGGCGGCGAGATCGTCTTCTACGGGCCGCCGGAGGCACTCGCGCGAGCCGGGACGCTGACGGGCGACTATCTCGCCGGGCGCCGCTTCGTCGACGCCGGCCGCCGGCTGCCGGTGACGCCGTCGACGAAGCGGCTCGTGCTCGAAGACGCGCGCGAGCACAACCTGAAGCTGGCATGCGTCGAGTTCCCGCTCGAGCGGCTGGTCTGCATCACCGGGGTCTCGGGCAGCGGCAAGTCGACGCTGATGCAGAACGTGCTGCTGCCGGCATTGCTGCGCGCGAAGGGCCGGCCGACCGAGACACCGGGGGCACATGGCCGGCTGCTCGGCGACGACTGGATCGACGACGTCGTCTTCGTCGACCAGTCGCCGATCGGCAAGACCGCCCGCAGCAATCCGGCCAGCTACGTCGGCGCGTTCGACGCGATCCGCAAGCTCTTCGCCGCGGCACCGCTGTCCCGCGAACGCGGCTACACGGCGGGAACGTTCAGCTTCAACACCGGCGACGGGCGCTGCCCGACCTGCAGCGGCAATGGCTTCGAGCACGTCGAGATGCAGTTCCTCTCCGACGTCTACCTGCGCTGCCCCGACTGCAACGGCAGCCGCTTTCGTCCCGAGGTGCTCGAGGTGACGCTCGAGGGGGACGACGCGATCCCGCGCTCGATCGCCGGCGTGCTGCAGCTCACCGTGCGCGAGGCACTGGCCGTGTTCGGCCGCGAGCGCGACGTGCGAACGAAGCTGCAGCCGCTCGCCGACGTGGGGCTCGACTACCTGCGCCTGGGCCAGCCGGTGCCGACGCTGTCGGGGGGCGAGGCGCAGCGCCTGAAGCTGGCCGGACACCTCGCCGAAGCGGCGGCGCGCGGTCTCACCGACCCGGCGACGCCGGGTCATCCATTCGCGAAGGTCGGCCGGCGCGGCACGCTGTTCCTGTTCGACGAGCCGACCACCGGGCTGCATTTCGACGACGTCGCGAAGCTGCTGCGCGCGTTGCGCAAGCTGCTCGCTGCGGGTCACTCGCTGCTCGTCATCGAGCACAACCTCGACCTGGTCCGCGCGGCCGACTGGATCGTCGATCTCGGCCCGGAGGGCGGCGACGGCGGCGGCGAACTCGTCGCGGCGGGAGCGCCGCAGGACGTGATGCGCGAAGCGCGCTCGTACACGGGGGCGGCGCTGCGCGAATACGAGGCCGAACTCGCGCGCCACGAAGCGGGGCTCGCGCTGCACGGAACCGGGCTCACACCTGCCGCCCCGGGAGTCGCCGACGTCGCCCTGCCCCGACGCAACGTGCTGCGCGAGCGCGCACGCTCGTCGATCTTCGTGCACCACGCGCGCGAGCACAACCTGAAGAACGTCGACGTGACGGTGCCGCGCGAGCGCTTCACGGTGATCACCGGCGTCTCCGGATCGGGCAAGTCGA
>DASWVL010000027.1:0-6361 GCA_036406255.1 Zeimonas sp. | reverse complement strand
CAGCCCGCCTGGCGACGGCCCTTCGGGTGAGCCCCTTTCCGGGGCGCACACCGCGTTGCAAATGCTCGCCGTGGCCCCGCCACGGCTGCGCTTTGCGCCTTGTTTGCGCCCCGGAAAGGGACTCACGCGGGCTCGATTCAAATCCGACAGGCTCCTAGAGCAGCAGCGACAGCCACAACGGCAGCGTGACCGCCGCGAGGAGCATCGAGACGGTCATCAGCAGCGCCGTGAACGATGCGTCGCCGCCCATGCGCGCGGCGAGGATGTACGCCGACGGCGCGGTCGGCATCGCGGCGTAGAGGACGACGATGGTGCGCGTCGCGTGGTCGAGCGCGAGCAGCGACGAGAGCGCGAACGCGGCGGCCGGCATGGCGAACATCTTCACCGCGGTGATCCAGCCGCCGAGCGCGAGCGTCGAAGACGAATCGCGCCAGTTTCCGCGCAACGCGTCGAGTTGCAGGCCGGCGCCGACGGCGAGCAGGCCGAGCGCGATCGATGCGCCGCCGAGCCGGCCGAGCGTCGCCTCGACGGGTGCGGGCAGTTGCAGGCCGAGGGCATGTCCGACCAGTCCGGCGAGCGTGGCGAGGATCAACGGATTGCGCATCAACTCGACGCCGAGTCGGCTTTGCGCGTGGCGCGCGAGCGGAATCACGGCAGCGAAGTTCACGACCGGCACGCTGACGCCGATCAGGATCGCCGCCAACGACAGCCCGGAATCGCCGCCGATGCGCTGCGACAGCGCGAGCATCACGTATGAATTGAAGCGGAACGCGCACTGCACGCCGGCGGCGAAACGCGCGGGCTCGGGGTGGAGTGCCGGGCGCGCCAGCCAGCCGAGCGCGATGCCCACTCCGATCGAGGCCAGGGCGACCAGCACGGCCGGCAGCGCCGTCGACATCTCGAGCCGCATGTGCAGGATCGTGTCGAACAGCAGTGCCGGAAACAGCACGTAGTAGATGAGCTTCTCGAGGCCGTCCCAGACGCTTCGTTCGCGCACCAGCGCGCGCAGCAGCAACTGGCCGATCGCGATCAGCGCAAGGTCGGGAAACAGGGCCGCGACGGGATTCATGGGGGCACGAGTGTATGCCGGCACAGCACGAGACGCGCGTCGCGCCATTCGTCGTGCTTCGCTCGAAGCTTCGCTCGCGATATAGTCGGCGCCCATCGCGCGCGACGCGCTTCGAGCGCGCCGCGGCGAAGGCGCTTCGATGGAACGGGGAACGATGGAAAGCAGGGGCAGGCCGGGCGCGGCGCGCGCGGGCAGGTCGACGGCGGCGCTGGCGACCGCGCTCGCGCTCGCGTGCGGATTCGGGAACGAGGCGGCAGGTGCGGCGGAGGTGGCCGGCGTCGAACTGGCCGAATCGATCGAGCTGGGCGGCACCCGGCTGCAACTGAACGGAGCGGGCGAGCGCACGCTGTATGTCGTGCGCACCTACGTCGCGGCACTCTACGTCGGGCAGCGGTCGGCGCATGCGCAGGCGCTCCTCGGCCAGCCCGGGCCGCGACGCCTGTCGCTGACGATGCTCGCCGCACTGTCGACCGACTGGGTTCTCGAGCGCATCATTGCCGCGATGCGCGAGAACGTTCGCGAAGACATCTTCGCGGGCCTGCAGCCGAGGCTGTCGCGCCTGGTCGAGCCGTTTCTCGCACTCGAGAGGCTGCAGAAGGGCGATCGCGTCGACATCGATGCGATCGACGGGGTGACGCGGGTCAGCGTCGACGGCCAGGCGCTCGGCGTCGACGTGCCCGGCGAGGACCTTTTCGATGCGCTGCTGCGCGCGTTCATCGGCGAGCGGCCGATCGACGAAGCGCTCGAACGGGCGCTGCTCGGACGGCCGGGGTCGAGGGAAGATCCGGACACCTGATGGGGGGCGGACGAGCCGGGCGACCGGCGGACGATGCCAGTGCGAGTCGCGGCGCCGATGCCCGCTGGATCGACGCGTTCTGCGACGCAATCTGGCTGGAGGACGGACTGTCGCGGAACACGCTCGCCGCGTACCGGCGCGACCTCGTCGCGCTTGGCGCATGGCTTGCCGATTCGAGGCGGGTTGCGCTGCACGGCGCCGGTACGGCCGAGCTGCAGGCGTACATCGCCGCGCGCCACCCCGCGTCCCGGCCGTCGAGCAGCAACCGGCGGCTGACGGTCTTTCGCCGCTTCTACCGCTATCTGGTGCGCGAGCGCGTGCGCGACGACGATCCGACGCTGCACATCCGCTCGGCGCGCCAGCCGCCGCGTTTCCCGAAGGCGCTGTCCGAGCGCCAGGTGGAGGCGCTGCTCGCCGCGCCCGACGTGAAGACCCCGCTCGGGCTGCGCGACCGGGCGATGCTCGAGACGCTGTACGCGACGGGCTTGCGCGTCAGCGAGCTGGTCGGGCTCGAAACGGTTCGCGTCGCGCTGAACGAAGGCGTCGTGCGCGTCGTCGGAAAGGGCGACAAGGAGCGACTCGTGCCGCTGGGCGAGGAGGCGCGCGAGTGGATCGTGCGCTACCTGCGCGAGTCGCGCGGCGCGCTCCTCGGCGCGCGCGCGGCCGACGCGCTCTTCGTCACGCAACGCGGCGCTCCGATGACGCGGCAGATGTTCTGGACGCTCGTGAAGCGCTACGCACGCGCCGCCGAGGTGCACGCTCCGCTCTCGCCGCACACGCTGCGCCACGCATTCGCGACGCACCTGCTGAACCACGGAGCCGATCTGCGTGTCGTGCAGATGCTGCTCGGCCACGCCGACATCTCGACGACGCAGATCTACACGCACGTCGCCCGCGAGCGGCTGAAGTCACTGCATGCGGTGCACCACCCGAGAGGTTGAGCGTCGCGTTCCGGGAATTTGCGGAGCATCAATACGAATGAGAACAGTTCGTACTAGACTTTGCCCCGATGACTCGTTTCGGCTCCCACGGATGCGAAGAACGGCGCCCGGCGCAGGTCGCGGGCGTCGCGCTGAGCCTTTCGGTGCACGCCGGCGTCGCATGGGCCGCGTGGATCGGGCTGTCGACGGCGCCGCAGACGGAGCCCGTTCCGATCGCTGTGCGTTTCGTCGAGGTTGCTCCGCCCGTCGCGGCGCCGCCGCAGCTCGAAGCGCCTTCCCCGCCGGTCCCGGCGCCACCCCCACCGGCCCAGGCGCCGACGCCGACGCCGACGAAGGCTGAAGCGCCGCAGCTCCCCCAGGTCGAGAAACCGCGCAAAGTCGAGCCGCCGAAGAAGCAGGCGCAAGCGCGTCGTCCGTCCCGTGCGGCCCCGAAGCCCGCGCCACGGCCCCGCCCGATTCGCCGCGCCGAACCACCGCCACCGCTCGCGGAAACGAGCCCGACGCCGCCGGCGCCCCCCGTCGAGCGGCCGGCGCTCGCGCCGGCCGTTGCGTTGCCGGCGCCGTCGGCCGATGCCACCCGTTCCGAGAACCCGGATCCGCAGCCGCCGGTCCGACGACCGACCTCCACGACGCCCCCGGATGTCGCCCCGGCGCCGAGCATCGCGTCCGCCGCCCCGGTCAGCGCGCCGCGTTTCGACGCCGCCTACCTGCGCAACCCTGCGCCCGAGTATCCGCGAGCGTCGCGCCGGCTCGGGGAGCAGGGGCGCGTCGTGCTGCGCGTTCGCGTCGAGCCGGACGGGAGTCCTTCGCAACTCGAAGTGCAGCGTTCGTCGGGGTCGCCTCGCCTCGACGATGCCGCGCTCGACGCGGTGCGTCGCTGGAGCTTCGTCGCTGCGCGTCGCGGCGACGAGAAGGTCGCGGCGTGGGTGCTCGTGCCGATGGAATTCCGCCTGAACGGCAGTTGACGAACGGAGATCGACCGATGGGCTCGAGCCTGGGATTCGCGCACTTCCTCGCGCACGCCGACACCATTGCGTGGATCGTGCTGGCGCTGCTGATCGCGATGTCGCTCGCGAGCTGGTACTGGATCGCCGCGAAGGGGCTGCAGTGGCTGAGGACGCGACGCGCCTCGCCTGCGTTCGTCGCCTCGTTCCGGGCCGCCTCGTCGTCGGGGACGGCCGCACAGCGCGCCTGCGCGGCGGCGGCCGAGCCGGGCGATGCGTATGCGCGACTCGCCGACGAAGCCTTCGATGCGCTCGAGCGCCATCGCTCGAACGCAAGCCGCGGAATCGTCGACTTGCCCGCACGCGACGAAGTCCTCGCGCGTGCGCTGAAGCGCTCGATCGTCCGGCAATGCGCGGCGCTCGAGGCCGGGCAGACGCTGCTCGCCACCGTCGCCTCGACCGCGCCTTTCGTCGGGCTGTTCGGCACCGTGTGGGGCATCTACCACGCGTTGCTCGCGATCGGCGACGCCGGCGCCGCCGGATTGCAGGAGGTCGCCGGTCCGGTGGGCGAGGCGCTGATCATGACGGGCATCGGCCTGGCCGTGGCGATTCCCGCTTCGATGGCCTACAACGCCTTCGCCCGTGCCCGTCGCAACCTGCGCACCGGCCTCGAGGCCTTCGCGCACGACCTGCTCGTGCTGCTCCTCGAAGGCCCGGCCATGCACCCGCGCATCGACGCGGAGGACGCCGGGCGAGAGGGGGAGCACGCGCGCTCGTATCCCGTGCAGGCGATGCACGGCGCGAACTGAAGCGGCGCGCGCAAGCGCGCCGATCCGCTTGGGAGCAACCGATGGCGTTCTCGCTGCACGACGACGACGGCGACGACGAGATCGTCGACATCAACATGGTGCCGCTGATCGACGTGATGCTCGTGCTGATGATCGTCTTCATGGTCACCGCGCCGCTGCTCACGCACGCGGTGAAGCTCGAGTTGCCGCGCGCCGCGAGCAGTGCGGTCGACGCGGAGAAGGCGTCGCTGCGCATCGAGATCGACGCCGAGGGCCGCATCCACCTCGACGACGCAGCCATCGACGAGGATGCGCTGCCGGCGCGCTTCGCCGCAGCGGCGAACCGCGCGCCGGACACCGAGCTGCGCATCCGCGCCGACCGGCGTACGCCGTACGGCACGATCGCCCGCGTGATGTCGCTCGCTTCGCGCAACGGGCTCGCGCGGATCGGCTTCGTCACCGACCCGCGCAAGGACACGTCCCGCTCTCAGTAGTTCGCCGTGAGGCTCACGCGCACCGCGCGCGGCGAGCCCGGCGTGATGTTGTTGTTGCTGTGCGCCGACGCGAAGTATTCGCGGTCGAACAGGTTCTCGACGTTCAGCTGCATGCGCAGGTCGGGCGTGATCTGGTAGTACAGCGCCGCGTCGAACCGCGCGAAGCCCGGCAGCGTCACCGTGTTGTCGCCCGACGCGAACTGGTCGCTCGCAGCGATCACGCCGAGCCCGGCGCCCCATCGGGCATCGAAGTCGTAGCGGTTCCACAGCGAGAACGTGTGCCTCGGCAGTTGCGCGATGCGCGCGCCGGAGCGGATCGTGGCCGACTGGGTGCTTTCGTATTCACCGTCCTGCCAGGCGTAGCCGCCGATCACGCGCCACCCCGGCGCGATCCGGCCGGCGAGCGAGACCTCGATGCCTTTCGCCTGCTGTCCGTCGACGAGCACCGAGCGCGTAGGGTCGTTCGGGTCGGTGACGGCGACGTTCGTGCGATCGAGCCGGTAGAGTGCCGCCGTTGCGGCGAGATCGGGCGCGATGTCCCACTTCATGCCCAGCTCGACGTTGCGAAACTCCTCGGGATCGAGCGAGCGGTTCTCGACGTTCAGCGAACCGAGCTGGTCGCCGGCGCGCGGCTGGTAGGCGATCGTGTAGCTCGCATAGATCGACAGCGGCTCCGACGGCTTGTAGAGGATGCCGGCGCGCGGCGACACCAGGTTGTCGGTGTTCGAAAGCCTGCTCCCGTTGCGCCGGTCGTGCAGCTCGGCCTCGAAGCGGTCGAAGCGAACGCCGGCGATCGCCTGCCATTGCGGCGAAAGCTCGATCTGGTCCTGCACGTAGAGCGCGGCGACGTTCGCGGTGCTGCGGTTGTCGGCGTCGGTGAGGCGCTGCGCGAAGCGGACCGGCGCGAAGCTGACCGGCGAGGCGAGGGGCACCGACAGCGAGCCGCCGTCGAAGAAGCCGCTGTTGCGGAAGTTGTCGCTCGTCTGGCGGCCGAGTTCGGCACCGAACAGCAGCGTGTGCGCGATCGATCCGGTTCGCGTCCGGTAGCGCAGGTCGGTCTGGTTGAAGAAGTTCGTGCGGTCGTTGCGGTTGTTGTACGCGGCGAGCGAGACCATCGTCCCGTCGGCACTCACCGCGCCGGGAAATACGTTCTGGTAGAACTTGTCGTAGTTCGCCCAGCGCGTGTGATTGGTCAGCTTCAGTCCGTCGCCGAAGTCGTGATCGACCACGGCATCGAGC
Source organism: Zeimonas sp. (assembly GCA_036406255.1). GTDB lineage: Bacteria > Pseudomonadota > Gammaproteobacteria > Burkholderiales > Burkholderiaceae_E > Zeimonas. The sequence goes on along the minus strand of DASWVL010000027.1, from coordinate 90 downwards.
GCATCGACCCGCGCCCAGGTTTCGCTCAGGTCCGGATTGCCGAAGAAGGTCGACGGATCGACGTCGACGGGGCGACCGGCGAACGACGGC
>DASWVL010000026.1:0-2302 GCA_036406255.1 Zeimonas sp. | reverse complement strand
AGCAGGTCGTCACCGCCGGGCAGCTGAAGCTCGCCCCGGGGGGCAGCGAGGTGCGCATCGTCGAGCCGCCGCGCGCGGGCAGCTGACTCCCGGCATGCGCATCTCGGATGTCTGCATCCGGCGGCCCGTGTTCGCCACGGTGCTGTCGCTGATCATCCTGCTGCTCGGGCTCGTCTCGTATTCGCGGCTGCAGGTGCGCGAATACCCGAAGATCGACGAGCCGACCGTCACCGTTTCGACGAGCTATCTGGGCGCGTCGGCCGACATCGTCGAGTCGCAGGTCACGAAGCCGCTCGAGGACTCGATCGCGGGGATCGAAGGGGTCGACGTGCTCACGTCGATCTCGCGCCCCGAGCGCAGCCAGATCACCGTGCGCTTCCGCCTCGAGCGCGACCCGGACGGCGCGGCGGCGGACGTTCGCGACCGCGTCGCGCGCGTGCGCGCGAAGCTTCCCGAGACGATCGACGAGCCGGTGATCGCGAAAGTCGAGGCTGACGCGAACCCGATCATCTGGCTCGCCTTCTCCAGCGTGTCGCTGTCGCCGCTCGAGGTCTCCGACATCGCGAACCGGCTCGTGAAGCCGCGCCTGCAGACGCTGCCCGGCGCCGCCGACGTTCGCATCTTCGGCGAGCGCAAGTTCTCGATGCGCGTGTGGCTCGACCCCGACCGGCTGGCCGGTTTCTCGCTGACGCCGGGCGACGTCGAGGACGCGCTGAGGGGCCAGAACGTCGAGCTTCCGTCGGGTCGCATCGAGAGCCGCCAGCGCGAGTTCACCGTCGTCTCGCAGTCCGACCTGCAGCGCGTGAACGAGTTCGAGAACGTGGTGCTGCGCAACGTCAACGGCTATGCGGTGCGAATCCGCGACGTCGGCCGCGTGACGCTCGCGCCGCAGGACGAGCGCAGCATCGTGCGCTTCAACGGTCGTGACGCGATCTCGCTCGGGCTGATCAAGCAGGCTACCGCCAATCCGCTGACGCTCGCGCAGGCGCTGAAGGCGGAGCTGCCGCGGCTGCGCGAGGAGCTTCCCGAAGGCCTGACGGTCGAGATCGCCAACGACAACACGCTGTTCATCGAGCGTTCGATCGAATCGGTGTACGTGACGATCCTCGAGGCGATCGTCCTCGTCGCCGCGGTGATCTTCCTGTTCCTCGGCACGCTGCGCGCGAGCTTCATCCCGCTGGTCACGATTCCCGTCTGCCTGGTCGGCGTGTGCACGCTGATGCTCGCGGCCGGCTTCTCGATCAACACGCTCACGCTGCTCGCGCTCGTGCTGGCGATCGGCCTGGTCGTCGACGACTCGATCGTCGTGCTCGAGAACGTCTACCGGCACATCGAGGAGGGCATGCAGCCGATCCAGGCTGCCTTCCGCGGCGTACGCGAGGTCGGTTTCGCGGTGGTCGCGATGACGCTCACGCTGGCCGCCGTCTATGCACCGGTCGCGTTCACCACGGGCCGAACCGGTCGCCTGTTCATCGAGTTCGCGCTGACGCTCGCCGGCGCGGTGCTCGTGTCGGGCTTCCTCGCGCTCACGCTCACCCCGATGCTCTGCTCGCGGGTCCTGCGACACGACCCGGCGCCCGGGCTGCTGCTGCGCACGATCGACCGCGTGCTCGCCGCGCTCGGTGCCGGCTACGAGCGCGCGTTGCGCGCGACGCTGCGCGCGCGCTGGCTCGTCGTGCTGCTCGGCGTCGCCGTCGCCGCAGCGAGCGTCTGGCTCTTCCAGACGACGAAGCGGGAGCTGGCGCCGATCGAGGATCGTGCCACGGTCGTCGCGATCTTCAACGGCCCCGACGGGGCGTCGATCGACTACACCGACCGCTACGCGCGCCGCATCGAAACCGCGGCGCTGTCGATCCGCGAGGCCGATCGCGTCTTCGTCGTCTCCGGCAGCCCGACGGTCACGCAGGGCATCTCGTTCATCCGCGTCGTCGACTGGGCCGAGCGCGATCGCAAGATCCCGGAGATCCTCGCCGAGTTCCAGCCGAAGCTGCGCGACATCCCCGGCGTGCAGGCTTTCGCGGTCGCGCCGGCTTCGCTCGGGCAGTCGCCGCGCGAACGGCCGATCAACGTCGTCGTGCTCAGCTCCGATTCCTACGAGGAGATCGAGAAGACGCTCGAGCCGATGATGCAGGCGCTGGGCGACGACCCGCGCTTCCAGGGTGTCGACACCGACCTGCGGCTGAACAAGCCCGAGCTGAAGGTGAACATCGACCGCGACCGCGCCGCCGACGCGGGCGTCTCGATCGACGCGATCGGCCGTGCCCTGGAGACGGCGCTCGGCGGCCGGCAGGTGACGCGCTTC
>DASWVL010000025.1:0-7733 GCA_036406255.1 Zeimonas sp. | reverse complement strand
CGACCAGATGCCGCCCAGGTGCTTGGCCGCGTCGCAGATCGGGTGCGTGACGAAGCCGGTGAGGCCGTCGAGCGAGCCGTTCAGCCCCAGCTCGGTCGTCGAGCGGCAGATCGAGCAGATGAACGAGCCCATGTGGGCGTCGGCGTGCTTGAGCTCGAGCTTGTTGCCCCCGCCCAGCACGCTCACCGGGATCAGGCCGGCGGCGTGAACGATCTCCTCGGGGAAGTAGACGGGGAAGTGGCCGAAGGTTCCCGTATAGCCTTCGGGAAGCGAATCGACCGACGGCATCGGTCCGAGCCGCAGGTTGTTGCAGTGCTCGAGGATGTCGCCGAGACGCTGCTCGGAGTCGGTCGGGGCCGGCTTGGCCTGGTCGGTCATTTGCGCCTCCATCGGCTGAATTTGGTATTCCGGTACCGGAATGCGTGAATTGTCGTCGCGTGGGCTGCCGTGCCCTTGATTCACATCAAGAAAGCCGGTGGCCGCCGGGGGAACATGCGCTCCTGGCGCTTTGACAGATAGAGGACCGAAGTGGTACGGTTTCAATCGTTCACCGCCCGCTGAGGGCGATCGCCGCTCCCGAAAAACCCGTACGCCCCGATGCTCCGGATCAACCGCCTCACCGACTACGGCACGCTCGCGCTGACGTACCTGGCGACGCATCCCGACCGGATGCACAGCGCCACGGACATCGCCGCGGCGCTCGGGCTCGGCGTGCCCACCGTGAGCAAGGTGCTCAAGACGCTCGGCCGGCACGAACTCGTGCGCAGCATCCGCGGGCTGCGCGGCGGCTATTCGCTCGGCCGCGCGCCGGAGGCGATCAGCGTCGCCGACATCGTCGATGCGCTCGAGGACCAGCCTTTCGGCCTCACCGAGTGCAGCGCGTCCTCGGGGCTGTGCGGGTTCGAGCGCAGTTGCCGCATCCGCTCGAACTGGCAGCGCATCAACCGGATGGTGCGGCACACGCTCGAGAGCGTGACGCTGGCAGACATGATGCGGGTCGTTCCGCTCGACGAGCCGGAGCCGGAGACGCCGAAGGCGACCCGATCGAAGACGACGACGGTGCCCGCGCGCAAGCGTGCGGCGCGCGTGTCCGTGGAGCAACCACGAGAGGAATCCATCACATGAGTTCCGCGACCACCCAGATCGACAGCTTCCTCGACCGCGAGTACGCGGCCGGCTTCGTGACGGAGATCGAGACCGACACGATCCCGAAGGGGTTGTCGGAAGAGACCATTCACCTGATCTCCCAGCGCAAGGGCGAACCTGCGTTCATGCTCGAGTGGCGGCTGCAGGCGTATCGCCGCTGGCTCACGATGCGCGACCCCGACTGGGCAAAGGTGAGCTACCCGCCGGTCGACTTCCAGGACATCGTCTACTACGCGGCGCCGAAGAAGAAGACCGACGGCCCCAAGAGCCTCGACGAGGTCGATCCGGAGCTGTTGCGCACCTTCGAGAAGCTGGGCGTGCCGCTGCACGAGCGCGCGCGCCTCGCGGGCGTGGCCGTCGACGCGGTGTTCGACTCGGTGTCGGTGGCCACCACCTTCCAGAAGCAGCTCGCCGAGCAGGGGATCATCTTCTGCTCGTTCTCGGAGGCGGTGAAGAACCATCCCGACATCGTCCGCCAGTACCTCGGGTCGGTGGTGCCGCCGGGCGACAACTTCTACGCCGCGCTGAACTCGGCGGTGTTCTCCGACGGTTCCTTCGTCTTCATCCCGAAGGGCGTGCGCTGCCCGATGGAGCTGTCCACCTACTTCCGCATCAACGCGCGCGACAGCGGCCAGTTCGAGCGCACGCTGATCATCGCCGAGGAGGGCGCGACGGTCAGCTACCTCGAGGGGTGCACCGCGCCGATGCGCGACGAGAACCAGCTGCACGCCGCGGTCGTCGAGCTGGTCGCGCTCGAGGGCGCGAGCATCAAGTATTCCACCGTGCAGAACTGGTATCCGGGCGACGAGAACGGCGTCGGCGGGATCTACAACTTCGTCACCAAGCGGGGCGACTGCCGCGGCGCGCGCTCTCGAATCGCCTGGACGCAGGTCGAGACCGGCTCGGCGATCACCTGGAAGTACCCGAGCGTGCTGCTGCGCGGCGACGACTCCGTGGGCGAGTTCTATTCGGTGGCGCTGTCCAATCACCGCCAGCAGGCCGACACCGGAACGAAGATGATCCACATGGGGCGCAACACGCGCAGCACGATCATCTCGAAGGGCATCTCCGCCGGCCACGGCAGCAACACCTTCCGCGGGCTCGTTCGCATGTCGCCGAAGGCCGAAGGCGCGCGCAACTACACGCAGTGCGATTCGCTGCTCATCGGCGACAAGTGTGCCGCGCACACCTTCCCGACGATCGAGACGCGCAATCCCACCGCACACGTCGAGCACGAGGCCACTGCCTCGCGCATCGCCGAAGACCAGCTCTTCTACGCGATGCAGCGCGGCCTGTCGGCCGAGGACGCGGTGTCGATGATCGTCAACGGCTTCTGCAAGGAAGTGTTCAAGGAACTGCCGATGGAGTTCGCCGTCGAGGCGCAGAACCTCATCGGCGTCAGTCTCGAAGGCAGCGTGGGCTAAGGAGAACCGCGAAATGCTCGAAATCAGCCAATTGAAGGCCTCGGTCGACGGCAAGCAGATCCTGCGCGGCGTCGACCTCTCGGTGAAGGCCGGCGAAGTGCACGCGATCATGGGGCCGAACGGCTCGGGCAAGAGCACGCTCTCGCAGGTGCTCGCCGGACGCGACAGCTACACGGTCGACGGCGGAACGGTCACGTATCAGGGCGAGGACCTGCTGCAGATGCCGATCGAAGACCGGGCCCGCTCGGGAATCTTCCTCGCGTTCCAGTACCCGGTGGAGATCCCCGGCGTGTCGAACGCGTATTTCCTGAAGGCGGCGGTCAACGGCGTACGCAGGCACCGCGGCCTGCCCGAGCTCGACGCGATGGATTTTCTCGCGAAGGTCAAGGCCGAGATGAAGGCCGTCGAGATGAAGGAGGAGTTTCTCTATCGTTCGGTGAACGAGGGATTCTCGGGCGGCGAGAAGAAGCGCAACGAGGTCCTGCAGATGGCGCTGCTCGAGCCGAAGCTCGCGATCCTCGACGAGACCGACTCCGGGCTCGACATCGACGCACTGCGCATCGTCGCCGACGGCATCAACCGGCTGCGTTCGCCCGAGCGCGCGATGATCGTCATCACGCACTACCAGCGCCTGCTCGAGTACATCGTTCCCGATTTCGTGCACGTGCTCGCCGAAGGCCGCATCGTCCGCTCCGGCGGGCGCGAGCTTGCGCTCGAACTCGAGGAGCGCGGCTACGGGTGGATCGAGCGCGCTCCGGCGAACGCCGCCACGGCCGCTGCGGAGAGTGCGCGATGAGTGCCGCACAGCCCTGGGCCGAGGCATTTCGCGAGCGCGCACCGACGCTTGCCGGTGCCGGGTTGCCCTGGCTCGCCGAAACGCGGCGACGTGCACTCGATCGCTTCGTCGCCGAGGGCTGGCCGAGCACCCGCTCGGACGCCTGGCGCCACACGTCGCTGCTGTCGCTCGAGCACGAGCGTTTCGTCGCGCCCGCGGCCGACGCGCCGCAGCGCTCGGCCGTGCAGCTGCGCACCGCCGTCGACGCGCTGCGCGAAGGGGATGCGGCGGGCCACTGGTGGGTGTTCGTCGACGGCTGCCATGCGCCCGCGCTGTCGTCGCCGGGTGCGCTGCCCGACGGCGCCGAAGTCGCGTCGCTCGCGCGCATCCTCGAGCAGACGCCCGGACGCGCCGAGTCGCATTTCGGCGCGGCCGAAGACGGCCATGCGCCGGCCGCACTGAATACCGCCTTCGCCGCCGACGGCGCCTTCGTGCACCTGCGGCGCGGCGTCGTCGTCGAGGCGCCGATCCACCTCGTGTTCTTCGGCGCCACGGCGCACGCTGCGATCCACGTGCGCAACCTCGTCGTCGCCGAAGCCGGTGCGCAGGCGACCATCGTCGAGCATCACGTGAAGGTGCACGACGAACCGCTGCTTTCGAACGTCGTCACGCGCGTCGATTGCGCCGACGACGCGCGCATCACGCACTTGAAGCTGCAGCAGGATTCCGAACGTGCGGTGCATCTGGCGCGCATCGAGGCGCGGCAGGCACGCGGCTCGATGTTCGCTTCGCATTCGCTGTCCTTCGGCGCGCGGCTCGCGCGCAACGACATCGTCACGCGTTTCGACGGCACCGGCTGCGAAGCGCTGTTCAACGGCCTGTACCACGTCGACGGCAAGCGCCATGTCGACCACCACACGGTGATCGATCACGCCGAGCCGCACGGCACGAGCCGGGAGTTCTATCGCGGCATCCTCGACGATGCCGGTCGCGGCGTGTTCGCCGGGCGCATCGTCGTCGCCCCCGGAGCGCTTCGCACCGATGCCGTGCAGCGCACCGACAACCTGCTGCTGTCGCGCCAGGCCGAAGCCGACGCGCGGCCCGAGCTCGAGATCTACGCCGACGACGTCAAGTGCGCACACGGCGCAACGGTCGGGCGCATCGACGAGTCGGCGCTGTTCTACCTGCGCTCGCGCGCCATCGACGAGGAGCGCGCACGGAACCTGCTCACATGGGCCTTCGCCGCGGAATCGCTTGCGCGGATCGGCATCGCGTCGCTGCAGCGCCGCGCGCGCGCCGCGCTGCTCGCCCGACTGCCCGGCGGGGCGGTGCTCGACCGGGCGCTGGAGGAGCTGCGATGAACCTGGCAATGCAGGGCACGCGCGTCGCTGCGCCCGACGAGGCGTCTCGCGCGGGCGTCCCCGCACGTGCGGCCGACTTTCCGATCCTCGCGCGTCCGGTTCGCGGCCGGCGTCTCGTCTACCTGGACAACGCCGCGACGACGCAGAAGCCCGAAGTGGTGATCGAGGCAGAGGCGCGCTACTACCGGCAGTCGAACGCCAACATCCACCGCGGCGTGCACTGGCTGTCGCAGCACTCCACCGACCTGTACGAGGAATCGCGCGAGCGGGTGCGCTCGCTGCTGAACGCGGCGCGCAGCGACGAGATCGTGTTCACGCGCGGCACCACCGAGGCGATCAATCTCGTCGCGCACAGCTGGGCGCGCACGAACCTGAAGGCCGGTGACGAGATCGTCATCACGACGATGGAGCATCACTCGAACATCGTCCCGTGGCAGCTCGCCTGCGCGCACACGGGAGCCGTGCTTCGCGTGGCGCCGATCGGCGACGACGGAGCGCTCGATCTCGATGCCTTCGACGCGTTGCTCGGGCCGCGCACGCGGCTCGTCGCGCTGGTGCACGTCTCGAATGCGCTGGGCACGGTCAACCCCGTCGCGGCGCTGGCGCGGCGCGCACGATCCGCGGGTGCCGTCGTGCTGGTCGACGGGGCGCAGGCAATTGCGCACACGGCGGTCGACGTGCAGGCGATCGGCTGCGACTTCTATGCGTTCTCCGGGCACAAGGTGTACGGGCCCACCGGGATCGGCGCGCTGTACGGCCGCCATGAACTGCTGCAGGCGATGCCGCCGTGGCAGGGCGGCGGCGACATGATCCGCACCGTGAGCTTCGAGGCGAGCACCTGGGCCGACGCGCCGCAGCGCTTCGAGGCGGGAACGCCGAACATCGCCGGCGTGGTGGGGCTGGGTGCCGCGATCGACTATCTGCGCGACGTCGGCGTCGAGCGCATCGCCGATCACGAGCATTCGTTGCTCGCGTACGCCACGCGGTCGCTCGAGACCATTCCCGGGCTGCGGTTGATCGGAACGGCGCCGGGCAAGGCCGGCATCCTGTCGTTCACGGTGGAGGGTATCCACCCGCACGATCTCGGCACGATCCTCGATACCGAAGGGGTCGCGATCCGTGCCGGTCACCATTGCACGATGCCCCTGATGCAGCGCTTCGGCATTCCCGGAACGGCGCGCGCCTCGCTTGCGCTGTACAACGACGAATCCGACGTCGACGCGCTGGTCGCCGCGATCCGGCGGGCGCAGGATCTGTTCGAAGGAAGATGAGCGAAGGCAGGCGAGCCAGGGAAGACGAGCGAAGGCAGATGAGCAAAGCCAGGGGAGCACGATGAGTTCGCGCGGCGATCTTCGCGAGCTGTACCAGGAAGTGATCTTCGATCACAACCGCAAGCCGCGGAATTTTCACGGGATGCCCGAGGCGAACCGGCACGCCGACGGGCACAACCCGCTTTGCGGCGACCAGCTCACGGTGTACCTGCGGGTGAACGACGGGCGCGTCGAGGACGTGAGCTTCGTCGGACACGGTTGTGCGATCTCCACCGCTTCCGCGTCGTTGATGACCGAGGCGGTGAAGGGACGGTCGATCGACGAGATCGAAGCGCTGTTTCGCGACGTCCACACGCTGCTGACCGACGCGCAGCCGCCCGGACGCGACTTCGGCAAGCTGATCGCGCTGTCGGGCGTGCGCGAGTTTCCGGTGCGGGTGAAGTGCGCCACGCTCGCCTGGCACACCCTGCACAATGCGCTCGCCGGTCACGGCGAGCAGGCGAAAACCGAGTGAGGTACGAGCGATGGGCAGCAGACACGGGCAACCGCAGGAGTTCACGATCGAGCAGTCGTGTCCCGCCGTGGAAGTTCCCTGGGGAACGTCGATCACGCTGATGGCGGGACGCCCGGGGCAGGTGACGCAGCGCCTGGGCGGGACGATCACGGTGATGGTCGAAGGCAACCTGTATCGGGTCGAAGAGCAGTATGCCGAAGCGCTCGGGCTCGAGCCGCTGATCCTGCCCGAAGTCGCCGAGCTGTTCAACGACAAGGCGCCGACGCCCGAGCTGATCGAGTCGGCCGCGTGGAAGATGCTCGGCACGTGCTATGACCCCGAGATTCCGATGGACATCGTGAACCTCGGGCTCGTCTACAGTTGCGTCTGCAGTACCATCGATCACGGCAGTTATCGTCTCGACGTGCAGATGACCGTGACCGCGCCCGGGTGCGGGATGGGCACGCTGATGTGCGACGAGGCCCGGGAGAAGCTGCTGAAGATTCCCGGCGTCGATCAGGCGAAGGTCGAACTCGTCTTCGATCCTCCCTGGACGCGCTACATGATGAGCGAAGCCGCAAGACTCGAGATGGGCATGTTCTAGTGGGCAACCGGTACGCAGACTCGCGTCAACTGACGCTCGCGCGCGACTGCCCTGCCGTCGCGGTGCCGTGGGGCACGGCCGAGACGCTCACCGCCGGCCAGCTCGCCCAGGTGACCCAGCGCCTCGGCGGAACGATCACGGTGATGGTCGGCGGCAACCTCTATCGCGTCGAGGAGAAGGACGCCGACGCGCTCGGGCTGGAGCCGGGTGTCGTCGCGCCGGTGGCCGATCTCGACGCCGGCGATACGCCCACCGCCGAGGCGGTCGAGGCCGCCGCGTGGAAGGTGCTCGCCACCTGCTACGACCCCGAGATACCGATCGACATCGTCAACCTGGGTCTCGTCTACACGTGTTTCGCGTCGGCGCTCGAGAACGACCGTTTCCGGCTCGACGTGCAGATGACGCTCACCGCGCCCGGCTGCGGCATGGGCACGCTGCTGTGCGACGAGGCGCGCGAGAAGCTGCTGAAGATTCCCGGCGTCGATCAGGCGAAGGTCGAACTCGTCTTCGATCCTCCCTGGACGCGCTACATGATGAGCGAAGCCGCCCGGCTCGAGATGGGTCTTACCTGACGGGAGGCCAAGCGCGATGCCCCGGCAACCGATGAGCGGAGCGGCGGGGGTGGCTCCGAAATTCCTGAACCTGGCGCGGATCCGCTT
>DASWVL010000024.1:0-2676 GCA_036406255.1 Zeimonas sp. | reverse complement strand
CCACACCGCGTGGCTGAAGGCCTGCCATCCGGCCGAGTACATGGCGGCGACGCTGTCGGCCGACATGGACGACACCGACAAGGTCAAGCTCTTCGTCGACGACGCGCGCGCCAACGGCGTCGAGCTGCTGCCGCCCGACGTCAACGCGTCGCAGTATCGCTTCGAGCCGGTCGGCGGCCGCACGATCCGCTACGGGCTGGGCGCGATCAAGGGCACCGGCGAGGGTGCGGTCGTCGAGATCCTGCGCGCGCGCAGCGAGAAAGCGTTCACCGACCTGTTCGACTTCTGCGCGCGCGTCGACCGCCGCATCGTCAACCGCCGCGCGATCGAGGCGCTCGTGCGCGCAGGTGCATTCGATTCGCTCGATTCCGATCGTGCGAGGCTGCTCGCCAACGTCGGACGCGCGATGGACGCGGCCGAGGCGGCGGGCGCCGCCGTCGACCAGGTCAGCCTGTTTGGCGACGAGACGGGCCTGCCGTCGGCGCCCGAATGGATCGATGCGCCGGCGTGGAGCGAGCGGCGACGGCTGCAGGAGGAGAAGGCCGCGCTCGGCCTTTTCCTGAGCGGCCATCTTTTCCACGCGCACGAAGACGAGGTGCGCAGTTTCGTGCGCCTGCGACTGGCCGACGTGCAGCCGGCTGCGCAGCCGGTCTGGATCGCCGGCATCGTCGCTGCGCAGCGAACGCAGATGACGCGTCGCGGGAAGATGGCCTTCGTCACGCTCGACGACGCGACGGCGACGATCGAGGTCTGCGTCTTCAATGAACTGTACGAGGCGAACCGGCGGCTAATCCGAGACGACGAACTCGTCGTCGTGCTCGGCACGTGCTCGCGCGACGACTACAGCGGCGGGCAGCGCGTCGTCGCCGAGCGGCTGCTCGACCTCGAGCGCGCCCGACGCGAGTTCGGCAAGCGGCTGCGCATCCGGCTCGGCACGCGCAGGGCCGACGGCGGCGCGTTGCGCGGCGCGATCGAGCCCTTCGTCACCGCCGGCGACGAGACGCCGGCGATCCCTGTCGTCGTCGAATACGGCAACCGCGATGCTGCCTGCGAGGTCGAACTGGGGCCGAACTGGCGCGTGCGGCCGCACGACGACCTGATCGGCGCGATCCGCTCGATGCTGCGTCCGCTCGCGGCCGAGGTCGAGTATTGAGCGCCGCGGGGAAGCCGGGTGCCGACGGCAGGTCGCACGGCGCGGCGCGGCCCCGTTCGGTGCCGGGTCCGGCCGCGGCGCACGAGGGCCGCTCGAGCCTTGCGATCTACCGTCGCCTGCTCGGCTTCACTCGACCGTACCGCGTCGGTTTCCTCGTCGCGCTCGCGGCGATGATCGTCGCCGCCGCCACCGAACCGCTGTTCCCCGCGCTGATGAAGCCGCTGCTCGACGAGGGTTTCGTCGAGAAGTCGGATTTCCCGCTGTGGTTCGTGCCGACCGCGCTGATCGCGATCTTCGTCGTGCGGGGCGCGGCCACCTTCACCAGCAGCTATGCGCTCGCCTGGGTCGCCAACAGCGTTCTCGTCGACGTGCGCACGCAGATGTTCGAGCGCGTGATGCGGCTGCCCGCCGAGCAGTTCGAGCGCGAGGCGTCGGGCCTGCTGATCTCGCGCATCGTCTTCGAGGTGACCAACGTCACCGCCGCCGTCACGCGAGCGCTCACCGTGCTCGTTCGCGACACGATCGTCGTGCTCGGGCTCGTCGGCTGGCTGCTGTACCTGAACTGGAAGCTCACGCTGGTCGCGCTGATGCTGGTCCCGGTGATGACCGTCGTCGTCACCGTCTACAGCCGCCGGATGCGGCGGCTGAGCCGCCAGAGCCTGCAGTACACCGGCGAGCTGACGCGCGTCGTCGAAGAGGCGGTGCACGGCTACAAGGTGATCAAGATCTTCGGCGGCTACCGCGCGCAGGGCGAGGTCTTCTCGCGCACGGTCGAGAAGCTGCGCGGTTTCGCGATGCGGATGACGGTGGCCGGCAGCGCCACGGTGCCGATCACGCAGCTCTCCGCCGCGATCGCGGTGGCGATCGTCATCACGATCGCGCTCGTGCAGTCGATGAACGAGCAGACGACGGTCGGCGGCTTCGTCTCGTTCGTCACCGCGATGCTGATGCTGCTCGCGCCGCTGAAGCACCTGGCCGACGTCAATGCCGAACTGCAGCGTGGGCTCGCGGCGGCCGAATCGGTGTTCGCGCTGCTCGACCTGCGCGAGGAGGCCGACGTCGGAACGGTGTCGATCGGGCGCGTGCACGGGCGTCTCGTCTTCGAGAACGTTTCCTACCGCTATCCCACGGCGGCGCACGACGCGCTGCGCGACATCGATCTCGAGATCCGCGCGGGCGAAGTCGTCGCGCTCGTCGGCGCTTCGGGCGCCGGCAAGTCGACGCTGCTGAACCTGCTGCCGCGCTTCATCGACCCGGCGCACGGGCGCATCCTGCTCGACGGGGTCGCGCTGCCCGACCTGCGGCTGGCCGACCTTCGCCGGCAGTTTGCCCTGGTGAGCCAGGAGGTCGTGCTCTTCAACGACACCGTGCGTGCGAACGTTGCGCTCGGTCGCGAGGACGCGGTCGACGACGCGCAGATCTGGGCGGCGCTCGAGGCGGCGCGCCTGGACGCCGTCGTGTGCGCGCTGCCCGAAGGGCTCGACGCGTCGGTCGGCGAGCGCGGCACGCGGCTCTCGGGCGGG
>DASWVL010000023.1:0-7409 GCA_036406255.1 Zeimonas sp. | reverse complement strand
GCAAGCTGAAGGTGCAGGCGAGCATCCAGGGCGACTCCGTGCGCGTGAGCGGCGCCAAGCGCGACGACCTGCAGTCGGCGATCGCGCTGCTGAAGAAGGAGATCACCGACGTGCCGCTGGCGTTCACGAACTTCCGCGACTGACGCCCGCTCACGGGCCGCGGGACGCTACGCGAGCATCGCGCTGGAGATGCTGCGCGACCGGCGACCGGATCACGCCGCACCTGAACGGCTTCCTCTGCTTCGAGAAGCCTCCGCTGGGGTACTGGATGTCGACCGCCGCGATGCGCGTGCTGTGGGGCCGGCGCGCGTGCGCCTTCGCCACCGCGGTCGCCGCGGGCACCGCCTGGATCGTCGCCAACGCGCAGTTCCTCAGCCTCGACGGGGGGCTGACCTTCTTCCTGACGCACCACCGCGGCCGGATGTCGGCGTCCCGATCGCTGAACGAAGCTGCGCCATGCGACGTCTCGCATTGAAGATCGACGTCGACATGCGGCGCGGAACGCGCGACGGCGTGCCGCGGCTGCTCGACGCGCTCGAGCCACACGAGGCGCGGGCGACCTTCCTCTTCAGCCTCGGTCCCGATCACACCGGTCGAGCGATCCGCCGGGCCCTGCGACCGGGCTTCGGCGCCTGGTCGGCTTCGACGGGCTCGCGGCGTCGCTCGGCACAGCTGCGTTGCCGGCGCATCGCGTCAACGTCGGCAGCGTCGCCGGCCGTAGCGGAACGCTCGCGGTGCAGGGTCCGCCGCCGGCCTTCGAGGGCGGTGCGAGATCTCGGGAAGCGAGCGTCGGGGCGACGATAAAGATCGAATAATTCGATCATCAAGATAATTTTTATTCGTTGGACTGATCACGCGACGGCATCGAGAATCCCTTCATCGCGTCGGGCGCCCTGCCCGGCGGCAACCACCGAAGAAGGGAGTCACTCGATGAAGACCGTAGGCGACAAGCTCGAAGCGTTCCGCGTCGTCGGCGTCAAGCCGAAGTTCAACCAGCCCGAAGAGAAAGGCGTCAGTGCCTTCGAGGAGATCACCGAGAAATCGTTCCCGGGCAAGTGGAAGATCCTCTACTTCTACCCGAAGGACTTCACCTTCGTCTGCCCGACCGAAATCGTCGGCTACGACCGCCTGGTGGGCAACTTCGAGGAGCGCGATGCGGTCGTGCTCGCCGGCTCGACCGACAACGAGTTCGTGAAGCTGGCATGGCGCCGCGAGCATCCCGACCTGAAGAACCTGAACCAGTGGCAGTTCGCCGACACCACCGGCTCGCTGGTCGACCAGCTCGGCATCCGCGAGAAGAACGAAGGCGTCGCGCTGCGTGCAACCTTCATCGTCGATCCGGACAACACGATCCAGCACGTGACGGTGAACAACCTGAACGTGGGCCGCAACCCGGAAGAGACGCTGCGCATCCTGGATGGCCTGCAGACCGACGAGCTGTGCCCGTGCAACCGCGCGGTCGGCGGCGACACGCTCTGAGCGGAGGCCGGTGATGACGACGAAGCTCGAAGCGATCCGCTCGCGGATCCCCGATTTCGCGAAGGACCTCCGGCTGAACCTGGACGCCGTCGTCCAGCGTTCGAGCCTCGCGCCGGCCGACGCGCTCGGCTGCGCGCTGGCCGCCGCCCACGCGGCCGGCAGCGCAGAGCTGGTCGAGGCGTTGCGCGAGCCGCTGGAGGAAGGCGATGCCAACGCGGCACTGTCGGCCGCCGCGTTGATGGGCATGAACAACGTCTGGTACCCGTACGTCGAGATGGCCGACGACCCGGAGCTGCGTACGCAACGCGCCGAGCTGCGCATGCAGGCCTACGCGACGCACGGCGGCGTGGCGCGCGAGCGATTCGAAGCCTTCGCGCTGGCCGCATCGATCGTCGGCAAGTGCCATTTCTGCGTGCGCTCGCACTACGAGCTGCTGCAGAAGGCCGGTTGGACCACGGTGCAGCTGCGCGACATCGGGCGCGTCGCGGCGGTGGTCGCAGCGGCCGCACTGACGCTGCGCACCGCGGTGCCCGTCGAAGCCTGAGCGCGCACGGCCTTCGCGGCACGGCCTTCCCTTTCGGCCGGACCCGGTCGCCATGGCGACCGGGTCTTTTCTCTTGCGCACGAGCTTCGCTTGCCCGAAAGGGGTCGCCGTTCGTGGGAATTGACGACGCTGCCCGGGCGGATCATGGTGGCCCGGCCACGCGCTCGGCACCCGCGCGCGGCACATTCCCGGTGCCAGCCAGGAGCACAGCATGCTGTTCATGACGCTCTACCGGATCCTTCCAGGCAAACTCGAGGAGGCCATCGACCGCTTCGGCCACATCGGCAACCAGATTCCGCAGGGCGTCGAACTGCTCGGCCGCTGGCACGATCCCGGCTCGCATACCGGTGTGACGATCAGCCAGTGCGACGACCAGGCCGCGTTGGCGCGCTTCCAGCTTCAGTGGGTCGACCTGATGGAGCTGCAGGTGCGGCCGGTGCTCGACGACAAGCAGCTCGCCGCACTGCTCGCGGAGCGGGCGCAGTAGCAAGAGAAGGGGGAAGGGAGAAGGGGAACAGCCCCGACTGCGCCGGGTGTGGCTTTTCCCCTTCCCCCTTCCCCCTTCCCTTCCTCCTCAGCCCTCGATGCGCGCGAAGGCCGAGTGGTTGTGGATCGACTCGAAGTTCTCGACTTCCACGAACCACCGTTCGATGCGTTCGTCGCCGCGCAACGCCCCGGCGACGTCGCGAACCAGGTCCTCGACGAACTTCGGATTCTCGTAGGCGCGTTCGGTGACGTGTTTCTCGTCGACGCGCTTGAGCAACCCGTACAGCTCGCTCGATGCGTGAGCCTCGGCGAGCGCGATGATCTCCTCGGGCTCGATCGGCATCGACGATTGCACCGAGACCGTGACGTGCGAGCGCTGATTGTGTGCGCCGTAGTCGGCGATCTCCTTCGAGCACGGGCACAGGCTCGTCACCGGCACCTGCACGACGAGCGTCGCGCGCGCCGCGGTCGCCGACCCGTCGACGGTGAGCGAGATCCGGTAGTCCATCAGGCTCGTCACCTGCGACACCGGCGCGGTCTTGCGCACGAACAGCGGAAACGACAGCTCGATGCGCCCGCTGTCGGCATCGAGCAGCTGCAGCATCTGCGCGTGCATCGCGATCGTGCGCTCGACGTCGAGCGCCGGTTCGGCGGGCGCGAGGCGCCTTTCGAGCAACGCGACGAAACGCGACATGTGCGTGCCCTTGCGATCGGCCGGCAACGCGACGTACAGGCCGAACTCGCCGACGCTCGGCTGCTCGCCACCGGCGCTGCGCCAACGCAGCGGATAACGGATGTCGCGCACACCGACGCGCTGGATCGGCAGCTGTCGCTGGTCGGCGCCGCCCTGCACGTCGACCAGCTCGAGGCCGAGCATCGCGTCGCTGTCCCGAAAGTTCATCGAATCCTCCACGAAGGCGGCCGTGCCCGCTGCGCCGCGCTCAACCGGCACGGCTTGCCACGAGCCGCGGCGCCTTGTCCATTCCTGCCCGCTCGTCGAAGCGCGCGCGGACCGCGCGCTCGATTCCGCAGCCGTCGAGCCCTTCGGCGTGCAGCAACTGCGCCTGGTCGCCGTGCTCGACGTGATGGTCGGGCAGCCCCAGTTGCAGCAGCGGGCGGACGATCGCTTCGGCGGCGAGCGCCTCCGCTACGGCGCTGCCCGCGCCGCCCATCACGACGTGCTCCTCGATCGTAACGAAAGCATCGTGCGAGGCGGCGAGTTCCCGCAACAGCTCGATGTCGATCGGCTTGACGAAACGCATGTTCACGACGGTGGCGTCGAGCGCTTCCCCCGCCGCGAGCGCGGGCGCGAGCATCGTCCCGAAGGCGAGGAGCGCGATGCGCCGGCCACGGCGGCGCAACTCGGCACGCCCGATCGGCATCGCCGTGAGGTCCTTCGAGACGGCCGCCCCGGTGCCCGCGCCGCGCGGATAGCGCACCGCGGCCGGTCCGTCGTGGCGGAACGCCGTGTACAGCATCTGCCGGCATTCGTTCTCGTCGGACGGTGCCATGACGACGAGGTTCGGCACGCAACGCAGGTAGGCGTAGTCGTAGACGCCGGCGTGCGTCGCGCCGTCGGCGCCGACGATGCCGGCCCGGTCGAGCGCGAACACGACCGGCAGGTTCTGCAGGGCGACGTCGTGCACGAGCTGGTCGTAGCCGCGCTGCAGGAACGTGCTGTAGATCGCGACGACCGGCTTCATCCCCTCGCAGGCGAGTCCGGCGGCGAAGGTGACCGCGTGCTGCTCGGCGATGCCGACGTCGAAATATCGCTGCGGAAAGCGCTTCTCGAACTCGACGAGCCCGGAGCCCTCGCGCATCGCGGGCGTGATCGCGATCAGCCGCTCGTCGAGCGCGGCCATGTCGCAGACCCAGTCGGAGAAGACCTGCGTGTACGTCGGACGCGATGGCTTGGGCGGCTTGCGGATGCCTTCGTGCGGATCGAATCGGCCCGGGCCGTGGTAGAGCACCGGATCGGCCTCGGCGAGCTTGTAACCCTGGCCCTTGCGCGTGACGACGTGCAGGAACTGCGGGCCGCGCAATTCGCGCAGGTTCTGCAGCGTCGGAATCAGGCTGTCGAGGTCGTGCCCGTCGAGCGGGCCGACGTAGTTGAAGCCGAACTCCTCGAAAAGCGTCGCCGGAACGACGAAGCCCTTCGCGTGCTCCTCGAGCCGCTTGGCCAGCTCGAACAGCGGCGGCACGTTCTGCAGCATCGCACGGCCGACATCGCGCGCCTTGGTGTAGAAGCGGCTCGACAGCAGACGGGCAAGGTAGCGGTTCAGCGCACCCACCGGCGGCGAGATCGACATGTCGTTGTCGTTGAGCACGACGAGCAGGTCGATGTCGGGGGTCACGCCCGCGTTGTTCAGCGCCTCGAACGCCATTCCGGCAGTCATCGCGCCATCGCCGATCACCGCGACGTGCCGGCGACGCGAAGGGCCGACTCCCTCGCCCTTGTTGCGCGAGGCCACCGCCATGCCGAGCGCCGCCGAGATCGACGTGGACGAATGCGCGGTGCCGAAGGCGTCATACTCGCTCTCGCAGCGGCGCGGAAAGCCGGAGACGCCGCCGAGCTGGCGCAGCGTGCCCATGCGGTCGCGGCGCCCGGTGAGGATCTTGTGCGGATAGCTCTGGTGGCCGACGTCCCAGATCAGCCGGTCGCGCGGCGTGTCGAAGACATAGTGCAGCGCGATCGTCAGCTCGACGGTGCCGAGGTTCGATGACAGGTGCCCGCCGGTGCGCGACACCGAGTCGAGGACGAACGCGCGCAGCTCCAGCGCGAGCTGATCGAGCGAAGCTCGATCGAGCTTGCGCAACGCCGCCGGATCGTCGATCGTCGACAGCAACGTCGCCCCGGAATCGTGTTCGTGCATCGTGCGGTCTCGTTCACGCCCGGCGCAGCACGATACGATCGGCCAGCGCGGCCAGGCACCAGGCGCGCGGCCCGAGCGGTGCGATCGCCTCGTGTGCCTGCACGCGCAGCCGCCCGGCGAGCGCCCGGGCGGCGTCCAGCCCGATCGTCGACACGTAGGTGGGCTTGTCGGCGTCGGCGTCCTTGCCGGCCGTCTTGCCGAGCGTCCGCGAATCGCCTTCGACGTCGAGGATGTCGTCGACGATCTGGAAGGCGAGCCCGACGGCCTCGGCATAGCGCGCGAGCACCGGCATCGAACGCGCGGCACGCGGCGCGCAGGCCCCGCCCAGCCGCACGGAGGCGGCGAGCAGCGCGCCGGTCTTGCGTCGGTGCATGTCCTCGAGCGCATCGGCGTCGAGTACTACACCGACCGACGCGAGATCGATCGCCTGGCCGCCGGCCATGCCGGCCGAACCGGAGGCGCGGGCAAGCTCGGCGACCATCGACACCGTGCTGCGCGCGTCGACCCCCTGCTCGGCAGCTGCGGCGAGCGATTCGAAGGCGAGCGACTGCAGCGCGTCGCCGACGAGCATCGCGAGCGCTTCGCCGTAGACGACGTGCACCGTCGGCCGGCCGCGCCGCATCACGTCATCGTCCATGCAAGGAAGGTCGTCGTGCACCAGCGAATACGCGTGGATCAGCTCGACCGCATTGGCCGCGCAGTCGAGCGCGGCCGGCGGCGCGTCGAGGGCTTCGCCCGCCGCGTGCACCAGCAGCGCGCGAATGCGCTTGCCGCCGCCCAGCGCCGCATAACGCATCGCCTCGTGCAGGCGCGCAGGATGCGCGTCGGCGGGCGCGAGCGCGTGCTCGAGCGCGTGCTCGATGCGCGCGCGGCGCTCTCCGATCCAGACATCGAAGGAGGAGGCGTTGTCGACCGTGGCTGCGGAGTCGATCCTGCCGGCGGCGCGTGCGGCGTCGACCGCGAACGATGCGCTCATCGACTCGCGCGCGGGGAACCGGGCTCGCGCGGCTCGGTGGGTTGGCAAGGGTCGACGCCCGCGTCGGGCGCTTCCGCGCTCGCATCGAAGGGTTCGAGCAGGTCGGCTTCGAGGATGCGCACCTGCTGCTGCACGTCGGCGAGCGACTTGCGGCACCACGCCACGAGCGAGGCGCCGCGGCGGTACGCACCGAGCGACTCCTCGAGCGACAACGAGCCGCTCTCCATGCGCTGGACGATCTGCTCGAGCTCGCCGAGCGCACGCTCGAAGGATTCGGGGGTGGAGGGTTCCATGAAGGGCTTGATTTTACTTCGGTTTCCCCGCCGTCGTGCGAGACGCCGATGCCTGCCGTGCAGGGGACGCCATCGGCCGCCCCGCGGCGCGATCGGGGTATCCTTCTGCGCTCGTCCGACCCCGGCCGACGCCTCTGATCAGGAGAAGACTCGATGTCCGACGTGGGCCGCCTCGACCGGCTCGCGCGCTCGCGCACACAACTGCCGGTATCCGCCTACTTCGACGAAGCGCTGTTCGCGCACGAGACGGAGACGCTGTTCCGCCAAGGCCCGGGTTATGTCGGCCATGAGCGGATGGTGCCCGAACCCGGCGACTACTGCGTGCTTCCTGCCGAGAACGGCGGACGCGTGCTGGTCCACGGCGAGAACGGCGTCGAACTGCTGTCGAACGTCTGCCGTCACCGCCAGGCCATGATGCTCGACGGACGTGGCAACGCATCGAACATCGTCTGCCCGCTGCACCGCTGGACCTACGATCTGTCCGGGCGCCTGCTCGGTGCGCCGCATTTCGACGAGTCTCCGTGCCTCGATCTCGCACGCACGCCGCTTCAGCGCTGGAACGGGCTGCTCTTTCGCGGCCCGCGCGACGTCTGCGCCGACCTCGCCGGCATCGGCGCGCATCCGGAGTTCGATTTCACCGACTACCGGCTCGACCACGTCGAGATCCACGAGTGCGACTACAACTGGAAGACCTTCATCGAGGTCTATCTCGAGGACTACCACGTGGTGCCGTTCCACCCGGGCCTCGGCCAGTTCGT
>DASWVL010000022.1:0-3715 GCA_036406255.1 Zeimonas sp. | reverse complement strand
GCCCGGATGACGCGCTCGTGCGCGGCTGCCCCGGCGCCGTCATCGAGCGCAGGTGCCCCGACGACGGGATCGAGCGCTGCTGCCCGCCCCCGGCGCGACGCTGCCCGCCGCGCGGCGGTCGCGGCGGACGATCGTCGACCTCGGGTTCGTTGCGCGCATTCGGATCGAGCTGGAAGCCGGCGATCGTCTCGCGCCGGATCTCGCGCCGCAGGAGTCGTTCGATGTCGCGCAGCAGCCCGTTCTCGTCGGGGGAGACGAGCGAAACCGCCTCGCCCTCGGCGCCGGCGCGGCCCGTGCGGCCGATGCGGTGCACGTAGTCCTCGGCGACGTTCGGCAGGTCGAAGTTGACGACGTGCGGCAGCTCGACGATGTCGAGTCCGCGCGCAGCGATGTCGGTCGCCACCAGCGTCTGCAGCGTTCCCGCCTTGAACTCGGCGAGTGCGCGCGTGCGTGCGTTCTGGCTCTTGTTGCCGTGGATCGCCAGCGCCGGGATGCCGTCCCGGGACAACTGCTCGGCGAGCCGGTTCGCGCCGTGCTTCGTGCGCGTGAACACGAGCACCTGGAACCAGTTGTTCTCGAGGATCAGGTGCGACAGCAACTCGCGCTTGCGCGCGCGATCGACCGGCAGGACGCGCTGCGAGACGCTCTCGGCGGGCGCGTTGCGGCGCGCCACCTCGATCATCGCCGGCCGGTCGAGCAGCGTGTCGGCGAGCGCACGGATCTCGTCCGAGAACGTGGCCGAGAACAGCAGGTTCTGCCGCCGCGGCGGCAGCAGCTTCAGCACGCGACGGATGTCGTGGATGAAGCCCATGTCGAGCATGCGGTCGGCTTCGTCGAGCACGAGCACCTCGACCTTCGAGAGGTCGACGCTGCGCTGGCCCGCATGGTCGAGCAGGCGACCCGGCGTCGCGACGAGGATGTCGACTCCGCGGCGCAGCCGGTCGATCTGCGGATTGATGTTCACGCCGCCGAACACGACGGTCGACGTCAGCGGCGTGTGCCGGCCGTAGTCGACGACGCTCTGTTCGACCTGCGCGGCAAGTTCGCGCGTCGGCGTCAGGATCAGCGCGCGGATGGGCCGCGCGCCGCGCGGCTGCGCAGGACTCGCGGCGAGTCGCTGCAGGATCGGCAGCACGAAGCCGGCGGTCTTGCCGGTGCCGGTCTGCGCGCCGGCGAGCAGGTCGCCGCCGGCGAGCACGGCGGGAATCGCCTTCGCCTGGATCGGCGTGGGAGCGTCGTAGCCGCATTCGGACACGGCGCGGACGAGGGCTTCGGACAAGCCCAGTGCGGAAAAGGACATGGAACTCCAGCGACATCGGCCTGTCGGCACGACGCGTTGCGCATCGTGCTTTGCGACGCCAGTCGCGGGCAGACGGATCAGGGGTGGAACTTCGGAACGGCGAATGCCGGGAAGATGCGGCGCAGAGACTGGCGACGGCGCCGACGAAGCGGCGTCGATCGCCGCAACCTGAGGATGATACCAGAACGCGCGCTCAACCGACCTCGAACAGGTTCCGGATCAGCGCGAAAGCGACAAGCGCCAGGCCGAGGATCAGCCCGAAGAAAATCAGCGAGCGCTGCTCGAAGCGGCGTCCGACGCGTCGCTCCATCGCGTCGAGGATGCGATCGGCGAGCACATAGAGCACGATCGCGGTGAGCGTGAGCCAGATGAACTCCACGCGCGTTCGCTCAGGCGATCAGGAACAGCGCCTGCTGCTCGAACAGCTCGGCGGGCGGACGGCGGAAGCCGCTCTTCGCGAAACGCAGCCAGCGGCCGAGGACATAGGCGAGCACGATGCCCGCGCGCGCCGCCGCGTCGGTGTCCTGCGGAAGACGTCCCTGCGCGACGGTGACGCGAAACGCCTGCTTCAGCGAAGCCTCGATGCGGTCGATCAGCTGGTTGATGCGGTCCTGCAGCCGGCCGTCCTCGGTGACCAGCGCGTCTCCGATCAGCACGCGCGTCATGCCCGGGTTCTTCTCGGCGAACGACAGCAGCATCGCGACGATGTCGCGCAGCTGGCGCATGCCGTCGTCGTCGTGCTGGGTGGTGATCTGGTTGATGAGGCCGAAGATCGTCGATTCGATGAACTCGATCAGCCCTTCGAACATCTGCGCCTTGCTCGCGAAGTGCCGATACAGCGCCGCTTCGGAGACCTGCAACCG
The DNA here is from genome assembly GCA_036406255.1 of Zeimonas sp. Classification (GTDB taxonomy): domain Bacteria; phylum Pseudomonadota; class Gammaproteobacteria; order Burkholderiales; family Burkholderiaceae_E; genus Zeimonas. The sequence goes on along the minus strand of DASWVL010000022.1, from coordinate 1,552 downwards.
GCCGGCGAGCGCGGCAGTGGTGACGCGATCGCCACCCGGTTCCTGCAACATCGCGGCAAGCGTCTGCAGGATCTGCAGGCGCCGCTCGCCCCGTTTCGGGCGAGCCTGTCGGGGCGCGGCCGTCGTCGAATCGTTCATGATGGTCGATGCGCTGCGCCAGGGCGTATTCACACTGCGCCCCAAGTCGCCTTGCGCTGCAGATGAGCGACCGATTGTACTTGAAGGCCGATGCGCCGAGACGACCCGGCGCGCAGCCGGTTGACCGGACGGAGCGAGCGGCGGGTCGTGCCCGTGACGAGTATCGTTCGCATGCCGATCGATCGTGCTGCAGCGAGGTTCGCGGGCGTGTCCTCCACCAGGACGCAGCGCGATGCCGGCACGCGCAGCCGCGCGACGAGACGTCGCAGCATCGCGCGCGAAGGCTTGGGCTGGAAGCGCCCGGCGAAGCGCATCGCCTCGATCGAGACGATCGACTCGATGTACGCGGCAATGCCGAGCGCGCGCACGACGCGCGTCGCGTACTCGAGCGGAGCGTTGGTGACGACGACGCGCCGCCCGGGCAGCCTGCGCAGCGCCTGGACCAGCCGACGGTCGAGCCGGACGATGCGCTCGAGATCGGGAAATGCGTGCGTCTCGCGAAGGAAGCGGTGCGCATCGATCTCGTGGTGGCGCACCATGCCGAGCAGCGTCGCGCCGTAGCGGTGCCAGTACCGGATACGAAGCGCGTCGGCCTCTTCGTGGCTCAACGACAGCTCGGCCGCGACGAACTCGACCATCGCCCGGTGGATGCGCGGGAACACCGCGGGCGACGCGTCGTGCAGCGTGTTGTCGAGGTCGAGAAGCCAGACGGGCTGCATGCGAAGCGGCGCGCTCGACGCTCTCTCTCTAGCTGCTGCGGATCATCGTCCCGACGCCGTGGTCGGTCATGATCTCCAGCAGCAGGCAGTGGTCGATGCGTCCGTCGACGATGTGCACCGAGTTCACGCCGCCGCGCGCCGCCTCGAGCGCCGAGGAGATCTTCGGCAGCATGCCGCCCGAGATCGTCCCGTCGTCGAACAGCGCGTCGATCTGCCGCGGCGTGAGCCCGGTGAGCAGGTTTCCGCTCTTGTCGAGAACGCCGGGCGTGTTCGTGAGCAGCACGAGCTTCTCGGCCTTGAGCACTTCGGCCATCTTGCCGGCGACGACGTCGGCGTTGATGTTGTAGGTCTCTCCCTCGGCGCCCGAGCCGATCGGGGCGATGACGGGAATGAAGCCGTTGGCGGTGAGCGTGTGGATGATTCCCGGGTCGATCTGCGAGATCTCGCCGACCTGCCCGATGTCGATCGGCTCGTCGGGCTTGTCCTTCGACGGCAGGCGCATCCGCCGCGCGCGGATCAGTCCGCCGTCCTGGCCGGTGAGACCCACCGCGCGCCCGCCGGCGGTGTTGATCAGCTCGACGATCTCCTTGTTCACCTGCCCGGCGAGAACCATCTCGACGATGTCCATCGTCTCGGCGTCGGTCACCCGCATGCCCTGTACGAACTCGCCCTTCTTTCCGACGCGGGCGAGCAGC
>DASWVL010000021.1:0-14465 GCA_036406255.1 Zeimonas sp. | reverse complement strand
GCGAGCGGGGCGCGTCGAACGCCGAGCACCGGCGCAGCTATCTCCTTCTGGCGCTTCTCGTCACGCTGCTGAACTACGTGCCGCCGCTGTTCCTGATCACGCCGGTGCTGTCCGCGCTGGCCTTTGCCCACTATTCGCTCGCGCTGCTGCGGCAGCGCCGCTCGGCCATGGAGGTGCGCCCCGCATGGGTTTCGGACTGATCGTCGTCGGCGACGAGATTCTTTCCGGCAAGCGCCAGGACCGCCACTTCGCGCGCGTCGCCGAGATGTTGCGCGGGCGCGGCCTCGCGCTCGCCTGGGCGCATTTCATCGGCGACGACCGCGCCGGGATCGCGGCGCTGCTGCGTCGCACTTTCGCCGGCGGCGACGTCGTCTTCTGCTGCGGCGGCATCGGCGCCACGCCCGACGACCACACCCGCCAGGCCGCTGCGGCCGCGCTCGGCGTCGAGCTGGTCCTGCACCCGCAGGCGGCCGAGCTGATCGCGCAGCGCATTGCCGAGATGGCCGCCGAGAGCGGCGGCAGCGCCGACCTCTCGCTGCCCGAGAACCGGCAGCGGCTGAAGATGGGCGAGTTCCCGGCGGGCGCGGAGATTTTGCCGAACCCGTTCAACCGGATTCCCGGCTTCGCCGTCGCGCGGCATTACTTCGTGCCGGGTTTCCCGGTCATGGCGTGGCCGATGATCGAGGCCGTGCTCGATACGCGTTTCACCGAGTACTTCCACCGCGACGCGCGCGGCGAGCGTTCGTTCCTCGTCTTCGGGCTGGCCGAGTCGACCGTCACGCCGTTGATGGAAGCGATCGAACGCGACTACCGCGACGTGCGAGTCTTCAGCCTTCCTTCGGTGGGCGAGGACGGCGGGCGCAGGCACATCGAGCTGGGCGTGCGCGGGCCCGCGCCGGCCGTCGACGCGGCCTTCGACACGCTGCGCGCGGGCGTGCAGGCGCTCGGCGGCGAGATCCGTTGATGGCAGTTCGAGGAAAGAGGAAGAGTCCCGGATGAATGCTCCTGTCGAACCGGCACTGCGGCGTGCGTCGCTCGACGACCGGTACGCCGCCACCGAAGGCACCGTCTATCTCACCGGCACGCAGGCGCTGGTGCGCCTGCCGATCCTGCAGCGCCAGCGCGACGTCGCCGCCGGACTGAGCACCGCGGGCTATGTCTCCGGCTATCGCGGCTCGCCGCTCGGCGGCTACGACCAGGCGCTCGAGAAGGCGCGCACGCATCTCGATGCACACCACATCCGCTTCGTCCCGGGGCTGAACGAAGACCTCGCCGCCACCGCCATCTGGGGCACGCAGCAGATCGAGGCGCTGCCCGGCGGGCGCTACGACGGCGTGTTCTCGATCTGGTACGGCAAGGGGCCGGGCGTCGACCGCAGCGGCGACGTGTTCCGCCATGCGAACCAGGCGGGCAGCGCGCGCCACGGCGGCGTGCTCGCGCTCGCCGGCGACGATCACGGCGCGAAGTCTTCGACGGTCGCCGCACAGACCGATTTCGTGTTCCAGGCGGTATCGATCCCGGTGCTCGCGCCGGCCACCGTGCAGGACTACGTCGACTTCGGATTGCAGGGCTTCGCGATGTCGCGCTTCTCCGGCCTCTGGGTCGCGATGAAGTGCGTCACCGACACGATCGAATCGGCCGGCATCGTCGACGGTTCGCTCGATCGCCTTCGCATCGTGCTTCCCGAGGATTTCTCGTTGCCTGCCGGCGGCCTGAACCTGCGCTGGCCCGAGGAACCGTTCCTGAAGCTCGAGGAGCGCCTGTCGCGCTTCAAGATCCCCGCTGCGCTCGCGTTCGCGCGGGCGAACCGGCTCGACCGCAACGTCTTCGGCCGCGCCGACGGCGAAGCTGCGCGCCTGGGCATCGTCTCGAGCGGCAAGAGCTGGCTCGACGTGATGCAGGCGCTCGCCGACCTCGGCATCGACGAGGCGGCCGCGCGTGCGCTGGGACTTCGCGTGATGAAGGTCGCGATGCCATGGCCGCTCGAGCCGCAGGCGGTGCGCGCCTTCGTCGACGGCTGCGAGGAAGTGCTCGTCGTCGAGGAAAAGCGCGCGCTGATCGAGACGCAGCTCAAGGAACTGCTGTACGGGTTCGCCGAGCGGCCCCGCGTCGTGGGCAAGACCGACGAGGCAGGCGGCGCGCTCACGCCCGACTATGGTGAGCTGACGCCGGCGTTCTGCGCGCGCCTGATCGCGCAGCGCCTCGCCCGCTGGCGCGATGCGCCCGACGACGCGCGCGGAACGCGCGCCGAGACGGTGCGCGTACGGATCGACGCGCGGCTGGGCGAGCTGGACGCGCGGGAGCGCGCGCCCGCGCGTCGCTTCGAGACGATCGAGCGCATTCCGTATTTCTGCTCGGGCTGCCCGCACAACACGTCCACGCGCGTGCCCGAAGGATCGCGTGCGCTTGCCGGCATCGGCTGCCACTACATGGCGCAGTGGATGGACCGCTCGACCGCCACCTTCACGCACATGGGCGGCGAGGGGATGACGTGGGTGGGGCTCGCGCCGTTCAGCGAGACGAAGCACGTCTTCCAGAACATCGGCGACGGCACCTGGTTCCATTCGGGGTCGCTCGCGCTGCGCCATGCGGTGGCGACGAACACCCGGATGACGTACAAGATCCTGTTCAATGACGCCGTCGCGATGACCGGCGGGCAGCGCCACGACGGAGCGCTGACGCCGCAGCGCATTGCGCAGCAGGTGCGCGCCGAAGGTGTCCGGCGCATCGCCGTCGTCACCGACGAGCCCGACAAGTACCCGTCCGGCTACTTCGAGGCCGACGTCGACGTGCATCACCGAAGCCGCCTCGACGAGGTGCAGCGCGAGTTGCGCGACTACGACGGCGTTTCGGTGCTGATCTACGACCAGACCTGCGCGGCCGAGAAGCGGCGTCGGCGCAAGCGCGGCGAGTTCCCCGACCCACCGAAACGCGTGTTCATCAACGAGGCGGTGTGCGAAGGCTGCGGCGACTGCGGCGTGCAGTCGAACTGCGTGTCGATCGAGCCGGTGGAGACCGAATTCGGGCGCAAGCGGGCGATCAACCAGTCCTCGTGCAACAAGGACTTCTCCTGCGTGAACGGCTTCTGTCCGAGCTTCGTCACGGTGCACGGAGGCCGCGTGCGCCGTGCGTCGCGGCCCGGCTCGGGGGGCGCAGGCCGCTCGGCTGCCGCGCTGCCCGACGTTCCGCTGACGCCGCCCGCGCTGCCGGAGATCGGCGCTGCGTATTCGCTGCTCGTCACCGGCATCGGCGGTACCGGCGTCGTCACCATCGGGCAACTGCTCGGGATGGCTGCGCACCTGGAAGGCAGGCAGGTCACCGTGCTCGACATGGCAGGCCTGGCGCAGAAGAACGGCGCCGTCATGAGCTTCGTGCGCTTCGCCGAGGCCGGCAGCGCGTTGTACGCTCCGCGCATCGGCGTGGCGGGCGCCGACGCGGTGCTCGGCTGCGACCTGGTCGTCACGGCCGGCCGCGAGGCGCTCGCGCGGATGAGCGGCGGTACGCGCGTCGTCACCAACGTTGCGGGAACGCCCACCGCCGCCTTCACGCGCGACCCCGACTGGAAGTTCCCGTCCACCGGCATGCAGTCGGCCATCGCCGACGCGGTCGGTGCGGCGAACGCCGAGTTCGTCGACGCGACGCGGCTCGCGACGGCGTTGCTCGGAGACGCCATCGCGTCGAACCTGTTCATGCTCGGCTACGCGTGGCAGCGCGGACTCGTTCCGCTGTCGGCGGCGGGGATCGATCGTGCGATCGAGCTGAACGGCGTGGCGATCGAGCAGAACCGTGCCGCCTTCGCCTGGGGGCGGGCGGCGGCGCTCGACCCGGCGCGCGTCGAAGCAGCGGCCGGCCTGGCCGGCGAGAAGAGCGCGCCGACACCGGTGTCGCGTCGCCTGTCGTCGTCGCTCGACGAGACGATCGCGCGACGCGTCGACTTCCTCGCCGACTACCAGGACGAGCGCTACGCGGCGCGCTACCGCGCGCGCGTCGAGCGCGTGCGCAGCGTCGAGCGGGCGCTGGTCGGCGACCGGGCGCTCGCGCTCACGGAGGCGGTGGCGCGCAACCTGTTCAAGCTGATGGCCTACAAGGACGAGTACGAAGTTGCGCGGCTGTACGCCAGCGCCTCGTTCCGCGATCGCCTGAACGAGCAGTTCGAGGGCGACTTTCGTCTGAGCTTCCACCTCGCACCGCCGCTGCTCGCGCGGCGCAACGCGAAGGGCGAGCTCGTCAAGCGCGAATACGGCCCGTGGATGATGAACGCGTTCTCCGTGCTCGCGCGGCTGCGCCGACTGCGCGGAACCCCGTTCGATCCCTTCGGGCGCACCGAGGAGCGGCGCACCGAGCGCCAGCTCATCGCCGACTACGAGTCGACGATCGACCGGCTGCTCGAGACGCTCGATGCCCAGCGCCTGCCGGCGGCGATCCGCATCGCGTCGATTCCCGACGAGATCCGGGGCTTCGGCCACGTCAAGGCGCGCAGCCTCGGGGCGGCGCGTGCACGCTGGGTCGACGAGATGGCGCGGTACGAGGCGCCCGCCGCCGTCGAGGCGGGCTGAGCGCCGAAATCGCGGGCGAAAAAAAAACCCGGCCGAACGGCCGGGTTTCGGGTCGAGCCGCGCCCGGACCGTCAGGCGGCCTTGCGCTGCGGTTGCGCGGCGCGGGCCGCGGCGGTGGCGGCGGCGGCCGACGAGCTCTTCGCGGCGGCGCTCATGTTGGCCTCGGCGACTTCGACGGCCTGCTTGGTCGCCTTGTTCAGCTGGTCGAACGTCGTGTTCGCCGCGCTGACTGCCTGCTTCATCAGCGTGACGACGCCTTCGCTGCCGGCCGGCAGGTTGCGCGCGAAGGTGTCGATCGCGGCGTAGATCTGCCGGTTGCTTTCGGCGTACTGGCGCTCGAACAGTCGAGCCAGTTCGCTGCCGGTTTCATTGGCGATCTCGTAGACGTGCTTGTAGTAGGCGGCGACCTTGTCGGTCGTCGGCTGCACCGACGTCGTCGCGAGGTCGGCCCACTGCTTGGGGTCCTTGACTTCGACGAGCGAGCGCAAGGCTTCGGTCGATTCTTCGAGCGAGGTCTTCGTCGCCTGCACGTTCAGCGCAGCGAGTTTCTCGAAGCCGGCGATCGACGCGGCGGTGGCGTTCTGGAAGGCTTCGAGTGCCGATTTCTGCATCTGCACGAGTTGTTCGGGGTTCGTGATCATTCGTCAGCTCCTGGTTTCGGGGGCGTTTTCGGGGCAGGGAAAGCGCGCCGCCGGCACTTTTGCTGCGACGCAACAAATGCAAGTGTACGGTGCGCGGTCCGGATGTCAAGAAGTTTTTGTTGCACTGCAACGAAGCTGGCGGAACCGGAATTACCAAAGGGAGGACTTGTCAAGGCCGAAAGCGCCATCCGTCGCTAAAAAGCGACCGATTATCGAGAAAGCAGTTCAAGGTTCAACTCCAAGTACCTCAATTCTTTGCCTTTTCTGTAGACTCGCGACTCGGGGGAAGTGCGGGTTTCCGGAGACGGCAAATGGCGGTTGGATCGCGGCGGGGCTGGCGACGCGTGTGCGTTGCTTTCTTGATTTCCTTCGGTTTCGCTGGGGTATTGCAGCCGCTGACCGCCGCCGCGTCCGGCAAACGCGCCGTCACGAGCGCCGAACCGGCCAAGGCGAAGAAGCAGGCGGCGGCCACCCGGTCGGCTCGCAAGACCACGGCGAGGAAGGGCCCTGCAAGCACACGCAGGACGGCCGCCTCCCGCCGCTCCGGCGCCACGGCAGCCAAGCGTGCGAAGGCGCTCGCCGACGCTCGCGCACGGACGACGGCCGCAGCGCGCGCCCGCTCCGCCAACGTCGTCCGGGCCGCGTCGCAACCGCGTCCGTCGATCGGGCACGCATTCGGGCTGCACGACGTCGACGATCCGCTGTCGCTCGAATCGGCCGTCGCGCTCGTGCTCGACCAGCGCAGCGGCGAGGTCCTGTTCGAGAAGAACTCGCGCGCAGTGCTCCCCATCGCGTCGATCAGCAAGCTGATGACCGCCATCGTCGTGCTCGACGCAAAGCTGCCGCTCGACGAGATGCTCGAGATCTCGGAGGCCGACGTCGATACCGAGCGCTTCACGCGCTCGCGGTTGCGAACCGGCACGCGCCTGACGCGCGACGAGCTGCTGCACCTGGCGCTGATGTCGTCGGAGAACCGGGCCGCGCACGCGCTCGGGCGCAACTATCCGGGCGGGATGGCCGCCTTCGTCGCGCAGATGAACCGCAAGGCGCAGGAGCTGGGCATGAACAGCTCGGGCTTCGTCGAGCCGACGGGGCTGTCGAGCAGCAACGTCTCCAGCGCGCGCGATCTCGCGGTGCTCGTCCAGGCCGCGTCGCGCTACCCGCTGATCCGAGAGTACTCCACTGCGAGCGCGCTTTCGGTCGACACCGGGTATCGCACCGAGAACTACCGCAACACCAATCGCCTGGTGAACCGTAGCGACTGGGAGATCGGCGTGCAGAAGACCGGCTTCATCTCCGAGGCCGGCAACTGCGTCGTCATGCAGACGCTCATCGGGGCGCGGCCCGTCGTGCTGGTGCTGCTCGATGCCGCGCAGCGAACGGCGCGCGTCAGCGATGCGGTGCGCATCCGGGAATGGATCGAAGGTCTCGGCGCCGACGGCGTACAGCGCGTCGTGCATCCGGACGGCGAGCCGGAGCAGCCGGTTCGCGAGCCGGGCGCGCACAGCGTCTAGTGTTTCTCCTGCGGGACTCTCAGGAAGCGGCCCGGTCGTCCGCGTCGTAGCCGAGCGAGGACGAGATTCCGTCTGCGGTGCGGCACAGCTGCTCGATCCAGTCGTCCTGGATGAAATCGGCCGGCGCCGAGATCGACAGTCCCGCAACGAGCTTGCCGGCGTCGTCGCGCACGCCGGCGGCAATGCAGCGAACGCCCAGCTCCAGCTCCTCGTTGTCGCGCGCGTAGCCGCGGGCGCGCACGAGCGCCAGCTCGCGTTCCAGGCGCGCCGGATCGGTGATGCTGTTGCGCGTGTGGCCGGCCAGCCCCGTGCGCGCGGCATACGCGCGCACGACGCGCGCGTCGTCGGCGGCCAGGAAGAGCTTGCCGACCGACGTGAGATGCAGCGGCGCGCGCCCGCCGACCGCGCGCACGACCTGCATTCCCGAACGCTCGGAAACCGCGCGTTCGATGTAGACGATCTCGTCGCCCTGGCGGATCGACAGGTTCACCGTCTGCCCGGTGGCGCGATGCAACTCGCGCATCGGTCCGAGCGCGGCGTCGCGCACGTTCATCCGCGCCTTGACGAGGTTGCCCAGCTCGAGCAGCCGGATGCCGAGCTGGTACGAACCGGGTTCGGCGCGATCGACGAAACGTGCGGTGACGAGGTCGTTCAGGATGCGGTGGGCCGTCGAAGGGTGCAGGCCGGTGCGCAGAGACAGTTCCTTCAGGCTCACCGGGTCGGGTTGTTCGGCGAGCGCGTCGAGCAGCGAGACGAGGCGCTCGATCACCTGGATCGCGGTGCGACCCTCTTCATTGGGGGACATTCGGGGGCGGGGCATCGGTGCGATTCGTTTTCCGAGCGGCCTGGGACGCAAGAGTAGCACGATGCGCCAGCGTATCCTGCATTGTGAAACAGGAAATCACACATGAATCACGGCCTGGGGCCGCTCGCATCGTCGCGGTACACGCCGAATCGTTGCGCTCGGTACACTCGCAGCGAAGCACTCCTGCACGCCTTGTTACGGAGAGCGCGGTGAGCGGCTCGCACGAAAACCTGTCCGAACTCGACCTGCGCGTGCGCGCACTCGAGTCGTTGCTCGTTGCCAAGGGCTACGTCGATCCGGCGGCGCTCGACGAGCTGATCGAAACCTACGAGCACCGCATCGGGCCGCACAACGGTGCACGGGTCGTCGCCCGCGCCTGGACCGACACTGCGTTCCTCGACTGGCTGCGCCGCGACGCCACCGCCGCGATCGCATCGATGGGCTACGCCGGTCGCCAGGGCGAGCACATGCAGGCGCTCGAGAACACGCCCGACACGCATCACCTCGTCGTCTGCACGCTGTGCTCGTGCTATCCGTGGCCGGTACTCGGCCTGCCGCCGGTCTGGTACAAGTCGGCGCCCTACCGCGCACGCGCCGTCCTCGATCCGCGTGGCGTTCTCGCCGATTTCGGGCTTCGACTGCCGGAATCGACGGCGATCCGCGTCTGGGATTCGACCGCCGAGTTGCGCTACCTGGTGATTCCGATGCGGCCCGAGGGTACCGAGGGCTGGGATGCGCAACGCCTGGCTTCGCTGGTCACGCGCGATTCGATGATCGGGACGGGCGTCGCGCGCGCCCCGGCGCAGCCGTGAACGGCGCGCAGGATCTCGGCGGCATGCAGGCCTTCGGCGCCGTGCGGCCCGAGGCTGATGAACCGCCGTTTCACGCCGAATGGGAGCGACGCGCCTTCGCATTGACGCTGGCGATGGGGGCGACGGGGAGCTGGACGCTCGACGACTCGCGCGCCGCGCGCGAGTCGATGCCGCCCGCGCGCTACCTCGCGTCGAGCTATTACGAGATCTGGCTCGCCGGGCTCGAGCGGCTGCTGATCGAACGTGGGCTGGCCAGCGCCGACGAGCTGGCCGACGGCAGGCCGCGTCACCCGCCGAAGACGATCGCGCGCCGCCTGGCTGCCGAAGACGTGGCGGCTGCGCTCGCCCACGGTTCTCCGACGCAGCGCGCGATCGCGGGTACGCCGCGCTTCGCGGTCGGCGATCGCGTGCGCACGCAGCGGGCGAATCCGCTCGGCCACACGCGTCTTCCCCGTTATGCACGCGGTTGCCGCGGGCTCGTCGTCGCCGTGCACGGCGCGCACGTCTATCCCGATGCGAACGGCAACGGGCTCGGCGAGCAACCCACCTGGCTCTACACGGTGCAGTTCGATGCGCGCGAATTGTGGGGGCCCGACACGAGCGCGGACACCGTCTGTGTCGACTGCTGGGAACCGTACCTCGAGCGCCCCGACGGCGAGGACGACGACGGACGATGACGATTCGGGACATGGCCGACGCGTCGGCGCTGCCGCCGATCTCCCGCGACGCGGGAGAACCGGTGTTCGCCGAACCCTGGCAGGCGCACGCCTTCGCGCTCGCGTTGACGTTGCACGAGCGAGGATGCTTCACCTGGTCCGAATGGGCGCGGTACCTGTCGCAGGCCATTGCGGAAGCGCAGAGTGCCGGCGATCCCGACGCCGGCTGCACCTACTATCGACACTGGCTGAGCGCGCTCGAGCGCTTGCTGCTCGAGAAAGGCCTTGCCGATCCGCTCTCGCTCGCATCGCTGCGCCAGTCGTGGCAGATCGCCGCGCAGAGGACGCCGCATGGCCAGCCGATCCGCCTGCCGCGAAGCGCGCTCGTGCACGCCGGGCTGATGCCGGCCGACGACGCCGATCGCTGATCGAGTCCCTGCGCGCAGTGATTCCCCGATCGGTCGCAACGACGCTGTGGCGGATCCTGGCGCTCGCCTGCGTCGCGCTGGCGCTGCTCGGCATGGTGCTGCCCGTACTGCCCACGGTGCCGTTCCTGATCGTCGCGGCCTGGGCCGGCAGTCGAGGATGGCCGCGGCTGGAGACCTGGTTGCTCCAGCATCCTCGTCACGGTCCGGCGATCCGCCGCTGGCGCGACCACGGGGCGGTGCCGCGCAGGGCCAAATGGTTCGCCTCGACGATGATGCTCGCCAGCGGCAGCGTGCTCGCGCTGATGTCGGTGCCGCTGTGGCTGAAGTTGGCGGTGCCGGCGATGATGGCCGCGGTGGCGATCTGGCTGTGGCGTCGGCCGGAGGCTTAGGGGAAGATCCAGCCCCGCAATACACCGAGCGGATCGTGCGCACGCGCGATCGAGACCATCATCGCGAAGCACGCGAGCGCGGCGATCGACCACGCGATGCGCGACGTCGTCGAGTGCGCGCGCCGCAGCGCCATCGTTCCGAGCCCGATGTAGACGAGCAGCAGCGCGATCTTCGCCGCCAGCCAGGGCACGACGAACGGGTTGAGCCGCAGCACGTACAGCAGCAGCAGCGCCGCGGCGAGCAGGCCGGTGTCGATCAGCCAGCTCGCGCGGCGCGCGGCCTTCGACGCGCTCCAGCGTGCCCCGGCAATCGTCGAGATCGCCCGGGCGGTGAACAGCGTGCCGCTCGCGACGACGAAACCGATGTGGGCGAGCCGGATCTGCGGGTACAGCTCGAGCAGCGCTACAGGCATCCGCAGGCGATCAGCGGATCGTGAAGTCGATCACGATCTCGCCGGGGTTGCGGCTCACGTACTGGATCTCGATGTGCTCGCCGAAGCGGTCGATGATCTGGTCGAGCAGCGGCAGGGGGTCGTGATCGTTCATGAAGCGCATCGTCTCGCCGGGCTGCAGCGCGCCGAGCGCACCGAAGATCGCCGAGTGGCGAAAGCGCCGCGCGACGCCGCGCGCATCGAAGGGGTAGGTGGTTTCGCTGAGGATCCGCAGGGGGTTGTCCGACATTTCGCTGCTCCGGTGAGCGAAGGCGCTGGCCGCGTGACGGGCTCGTTCGCCGAAAGCGGAATCTAGAATGACGCTTTTGCGGCGTCAAGCCTCCGTGTGCACCGGCGCCGGTTCGGCAACGCGCATCGCGTCGCGCAAAGCGCGCGCGCACTGTCCGACGAGCGTCGGCCCGCGGTAGATGAGCCCGGTGTAGAGCTGCACGAGCGTTGCGCCGGCGACGAGCTTCGCGCGCGCGTCGTCGGCGCAGAGGATGCCGCCGACGCCGATGATCGGGTAGCCGCGGGGCAGTGCCGCGCGCAGCGCGCGGATCACGCGGTTCGAGGCCTCGAACACGGGGCCGCCCGAGAGTCCGCCGGATTGTGCCGCGTGCGGCAGCCCGGCCACGGCGTCGCGCGAGACCGTCGTGTTGGTGGCGATCACCGCGTCGATCCGGTGCCGCACGAGCAAGCCGGCGATCGCCTCGATCTGCGCCTCGTCGAGATCGGGCGCGATCTTCAGCGCGAGCGGAACTGTCCTTCCGTGCGCCTGGCCGAGCTGGTCGCGGCGCGTTCGAAGCGCATCGAGCAGCTCGTCGAGTGCATCGTGCGACTGCAGCTCGCGCAGCTTCGCCGTGTTCGGCGACGAGACGTTCACCGCCACGTAGCTCGCATGCCGGTACACGCGTTCGAGCCCGATGCGGTAGTCGTCGGCCGCGCGCTCGAGCGGCGTATCGGCGTTCTTGCCGATGTTGATGCCGAGCACGCCGCGGTAGCGTGCGCGCGCGACGTTCGCGACAAACGCGTCGACGCCGTCGTTGTTGAAGCCCATCCGGTTGATCAGCGCCTCGCGCTGCGGCAGCCGGAACAGGCGCGGTCGGGGATTGCCGGGCTGCGGGCGCGGGGTGACCGTGCCCACCTCGAGGAAGCCGAAGCCGAGCGCGGCCAGCGCGTCCACGTGCGCCGCGTTCTTGTCGAGCCCGGCGGCAAGCCCGACCCGGTTGCGGAAGCGCAGGCCCATCACTTCGACCGGGTCCTCGACGGGGCAGCCGGCGAGCGCTCGGATGCCGCCGAAGCGACCGGCGCCGTCGAGCGCGCGCAGCGTGAGTTCGTGTGCGGTTTCGGCGTCGAGGGCGAACAGCAGCGGACGTGCGACCGCGTAGGGAATCATCGCGGTGCGTGTGCGGCGCGTTCCTCGAGCCGTACCCAGATGCCGTCGTCGAGGCACTCGAGCGGCCGGAAGCGTGCCTTGTAGGACATCTTCGGGCTCTCTTCGATCCAGTAGCCGAGGTACAGGTACGGCAGTTCGAGCTGGCGGCACTGCTCGAGCTGCCAGAGGATGTTGTACGTGCCGTAGCTCGCCGACGTGACGTCGGGGTCGAAGAAGGTGTAGACCGACGAAAGGCCGTCGTCGAGCACGTCGATGATCGAGACCATGCGCAGCGTGCCGTCGTCGTCGCGGAACTCGACCAGCCGCGTGTTGACCTTGCTCTGCAGCAGGAACTGCGCGTACTGCTCGCGGCTGTCCTGGTCCATGCCGCCGCCGGCGTGGCGGCTCGCCTGGTAGCGCAGGTACAGCGCGTAGTGCTCCGGCGAGAAGCCGAGTCGCGCGATCAGCGTGCGCAACCCGGCGTGCGCCTTCAGCGCGCGGCGCTGGCTGCGGTCGGCAACGAACGAGCCGACCGGAATGCGCACCGGCACGCAGGCGCGGCAACCGTCGCAATGGGGGCGGTAGGTGAAGATGCCGCTGCGTCGAAAGCCTGCACGAACCAGGTCGCCGTAGACGTCGGCGTTGATCAGGTGGTTCGGCGTGGCGACCTGCGAGCGGGCCTGGCGCCCGGCGAGGTAGCTGCACGGGTACGGTGCCGTGGCGTAGAACTGCAGTGCCGAGAACGGCAGTTCCTTCAGGTGCGTCATGCGTGCGGCAGTTCGATGCGCATCGTTCGCCAGTCGGGCCCGGGCTGCCGAACGAGTTCGTCGACCCTCTCGAGAAACGCCGTGCGTGGAAGTTCGCGTGCACCGAGCGACGCGAGATGACGGGTGCTCTGTTGGCAGTCTATCACGCTGAAATCGTGCGCCGCGAGGAGCCGCACGAGCGAAACGAGCGCCGCTTTCGATGCATCGGACTCGCGCGCGAACATCGATTCGCCGTAGAACATGCGTCCGACGGACACGCCGTACAGCCCGCCGACGAGCCGCTGCGCGTTCCACACCTCCACCGAATGCGCGACGCCGAGGCGGTGCAGCGCGCCATATCCGGCGCGGATCGCATCCGTGATCCACGTTCCGTCCTGCTCGTCGCGCGGCGCCGCGCACTCCTGCATCACGCGATCGAAGCAGACGTCGAGCGTGACGCGCCAGCGCCCATCGCGGTGCGCGGCGCGCAGGGTCTTGCGCAGCGAGCGCGAGATGCGCAGCTCGTCCAGGTGCAGGACCATGCGCGGATCGGGCGACCACCACAGCACGGGCTGTCCGTCGGTGTACCAGGGGAAGATTCCGCGACGGTAGGCCTCGAGCAGGCGCTCCACCGACAGCTGCGCGCTCGCGGCGAGCAGGCCGTTGGGTACGTGCCACGCGCACGACGGATCGGGGAGCGGATCGCCCGGCCCCAGCCAGGCGAGCACGCGACGCGGCGAGCGTGTCACGATCGTTCGCAGGCGCTCAGCTGCAGCGCATCAGCTGGCGGCAATAGCGCTCGATCGGCAGCGCCGTCGTCGAGTCGCCGACGGGTCGATGCTCGTCGCCGCCGTGCTCGAGCGCGAGCTTCATCGCGAAGTGGTCGAAGAACGCGTCGAACAGGTCGCCGCCGCGCGTGCCGACCGCGTACAGCGCGTCGTCGGACGTGTCGTGCTCGAGCACGATCGCGGCGAGCGGCTGCGTGGCGGGGCCCGACAGCACGCGCGCCCCCGCCGCCGGGTCGTATTCGCTGTGCTCCGAGCAGCAGTGGATCACCTGCGCGCGCTTCGTCACGGCCGACGGTTCGTCGCGGTAGTTGATGAAGGTGATCTCGCGCGTCGGGTACGCCATCCGGTGCGCGCAGATGGCCGAGAACGCGACGATCGAACGTTTCGGCCCGACGCCGCCTTCCCACGTGTAGCGCTCGTCGTCCTTCGTTTCCAGCGTGACGGAACGCTGGGTGGGCTTGTCGAGATCGATCAGGAACGCCGGCGTGCCGACGAACGGGTACGGGAACACCAGCGCCGTGCGCGGCTCGATCGACGCGGCCTTCAGTGGTCGGCCGTCCGCGGCGAGCAATCGTGCGCGCGGCCACGCGCGCGGCTTTGCCGACGAACCGGATTGCGCGGCCCAGGCGCGCGTGGCGTGCGCGACCGGGTCCGCCGCCGCCGCGGCGGCGCAACCGAACACGAAATTGCGACGATGCATTTGCGGGAACCCTCCATGATTCAGGAAGGCGGGCGACGCGGGCCGACGGCGCCCGTGTGCATCGACCACGTTCCTTCCCGCAGGTCGGCGAAGTACCAGCGAAGCGTCTGCACGACGCTGCGGAACGCCAGCGAGTCCCACGGAATCTCGTCCTCGTGGAACAGCTTCGCCTCGAGGCTCTCGGGGCCCGGCTGGAAGGAGGCGTCGAGCAGTGCCGCGCGGAAGAACAGATGCACCTGGTTCACGTGTGGCACGTCGAGCATCGCGAACGGCGCACCCAGCTCGATGCGTGCCCCGGCCTCCTCGACCGTTTCGCGCTCGGCGCCTTCGGCGGTCGTCTCGCCGTTCTCCATGAAGCCGGCCGGGAGCGTCCAGAAGCCGTAGCGCGGCTCGATCGCCCGCCGGCACAGCAGCACGCGGTCTTCCCACGAGCAGACCGTGCCGAGGACCATGTTCGGGTTCTCGTAGTGGATCGTTCCGCACTGCGCGCAGCAGAAGCGCGGCCGGTTGTCTCCGGCCGGAACGCGGGATTCGACTTCGTGTCCGCAGACCGAGCAGAACTTCATGGCGTGACGGGGTTGGCGAACGAGTGTAGCAGCGGGGGCGCGGGCGAGTCGGCACGAC
>DASWVL010000020.1:0-3299 GCA_036406255.1 Zeimonas sp. | reverse complement strand
ACGCCGCAGTCCTGCAGGCGCCGCACTTCCCGGTCGATGATCTCGCGCGGCAGCCGGAACGATGGAATCCCGTAGCGCAATACGCCGCCGACCACGTGCAGCGCTTCGTAGACCGTCACCTCGGCGCCGTACTTCACGAGGTCGGCGGCGGCGGCGAGGCCCCCCGGCCCCGAGCCGACGATCGCGACCTTGCCCAGCGAGGTCTCGAACCGCGGCGGCACGACCGCGGCGGGTTTCGCGTTGTCGCCGACGAAGCGCTCGAGCCGGCCGATCGCCACCGGCTCCATCTTCGCCTTGACGAGAACGCACTGCGCTTCGCACTGGCTTTCCTGCGGGCACACGCGCCCGCACACCGACGGAAAGATGCTCGACTCGTGGATCGCCCCGACGGCGCCTTCGAGGTCGCGCACCATCAGGTGGCGGATGAAGCGCGGGATGTCGATGCTCACCGGACAGCCGTCGATGCACGTGGGCTTGATGCACTGGATGCAGCGCTCGGCCTCGCGCAGCGCCGCCCCGTAGTCGTAGCCGAGGTTCACTTCGGCGAAGCTCTGCGCGCGTTCGGCGGGGTCGCGCTCGGGCATCCTCACCTGGTGACGTTCGAGCGCCGAGAACTTCTTGTACGTGCGCTTGCCCTCGACGAAGAGCTTCTGCTCGATGCTGCAGACGTGCGCTGCGTCCTCGTTGGCGAACGCCTCCTGCCTGCGAAAGCGCTTCTGGCGCGCGTGCAGTTCGCTGAAGTCGACCAGGTGCCCGTCGAAGTCGGGCCCGTCGACGCAGGCGAACTTCACTTCGCCGCCCACCGTCACCCGGCACGATCCGCACATTCCGGTGCCGTCGACCATGATCGTGTTCAGCGAGACCATCGTCTTCGCGTCGTAGGGTCGCGTCGTTTCCGCGCAGGCGTGCATCATCGGCATCGGGCCGATCGCTACCACCAGGTCGGGCTTCCCGCGGTCGAGCAGGTCCTTCAGCGCCTCGGTGACGAAGCCCGGGCGTCCCATGCTGCCGTCGTCGGTGCAGACGATCAGTTCATCGGCGTATTCGGCGAGCTTGTCCGCCCAGAAGACGAGGTCCCTGTTGCGGAAGCCGACGATGCACGTCGTGCGGTTGCCCGCCTGCTTGAAGGCGCGCAACTGCGGAAAGATCGGCGCCACGCCGAGGCCGCCGCCGACCAGCACGACGTGGCCGACCTGCTCGATGTGCTGCGGCAGGCCGAGCGGGCCGACGAAGTCGTCGAAGCTGTCGCCCTCGACGTAGTCGTCGCGCATCTCGCGGGTGGTCTTGCCGAGCGCCTGCACGACGACCGTCACGGTGCCGCGCTCGCGATCGTAGTCGGCGACCGTGAGCGGGATGCGTTCGCCGCCTTCGGACAGACGCAGCATCACGAAATGCCCCGGCTGGGCGGCGTGGGCGACGTCCGGCGCCCGGACCTGCCACAGGAACGCGTTCTCCGAGAACACTTCGTGGCGAACGATCGTGTACATGGACACCCCGCTTGGCGAGCACCGGCGACGAGCACGTGATCGCCGACCGCCTTGCACTTTAGCTCCGACGACGGCCGCGTTGAAGCAACGACGATCGCGCGGGGCGGGCCGGCCGGGCAGGGCGCAGCCGGCGCTTCAGGTCACCGGAGGGGCGATCATCCGGGCAGCGAGGGTCCCCAGACAGAAGTCGAGCATCGCGTCCAGCGGCGCCGGGTCGCGCCGCAACCGGCTGCGAAGCGCCGCTCCTTCCCAGCAGTCGACCAGTCGGTTTGCCATCTCGCGCGGGTCGGCATCGGCCGGAACGTCTCCCGCCCGTCTCGCCTCTTCCAGGCATGCCGCCAGCCGCTCGGCGATCTCCGAGAAGCACCAGTCGATCTTCTGCCGGAACACTTCGCTCACGCCCGAGAGTTCCTGTCCGAGGCCGCCGAGCAGGCAGCCCAGGTAGCCCTCGCCCTCGTACGCCTGTCGCGTCGTCTCGAAGAAGCGGCGCACGCGCTCCAGCGGCGGGCGCGCGTGCTCTCCGAGACAGGCGTCGAGGCCGGCATGAACCGCGCGCATGTACTGGTCGATCACCTGCAGCGCGAAGTCTTCCTTGTCGCGGAAGTGGTGATAGAACGATCCCTTCGGAGTGCCGGTGGCCGACAGCAGGGCCTGGATGCCGAGGTCGTTGTAGCCGTGCTGCAGCAGCAGGGCCATGCCGCGGTCGAGCAGGCGTTGCTTGGTGGAGTGCGCCATCGATCGTTCGCGGCGACGGCGCGCCGCGCGCACGGGCGCGGCGCGCAGCCCGCCATCTCAGCCCTTCACCTTGTCGATCATGTGATCGATCACGTGAGTGTGGGCCTCCTGCGGGCTGAACAGCACGATTTCCGCGTCGTCGTCGACCCGCACGTTGTGACCCGCCGGCCAGTAGAACCGGTCGTTCGCCTCGACCGTCTCGCGTGCTCCGGACGCATCCGTCGTCGTGAGCCTCCCGCGCAGGACGAAGCCCCAGTGCGGGCACTGGCACAGATTGCCTTCCAGCCCGATGAACAGTGGCGTCGTGTCGACGCCGGCGGCCAGCGTGAAGTATTCGCCGCTGATGCCCCCGGATCCGTTCATCTCGCCGAATCCGGTGCGCTGGCGGAGGATTGCGCCCGGGATCTGCATGCGCACGTCGACCTGGTCTTTCGGGACTCGCATGATCGGTACTCCTGGCAGACGCGAGGATCGATCGCGTCGATCGGACTAGACCGATCGGTCTAGTCGATTGGAAATGCTAGGCGTTCCAGTCAGCGTGTCAACGGTCGCCCTGGCCGCGCCCGGGTCGCCCGGTGCGTCGAGCGCTGGCCGCGCGCGTACACGGCGTACACCGCGACGAACAGGCCAGCGACCATCGCCTTTCTCGCCAGCCCCGCGCGGTTGTATCGCCACTCGGTGGCGAGCCCCGTCTCGCGGACGAGGTCGGGGACCTGGCCGCGCGCCAGGTCGCTGGCGAGACCCGAAGCGACGTCGACGCGATCGGCCAGCGTCAGCGTCATCCAGTGCACGAGTCGCCCTTCGCTGAAGCGGTAGGCGAAATCGCGCAGCCGTCCGCTGAGTCCCGACGGCGGGCAGGCCGTGCCGAACACCGGCGTCAGGCGCGCGTGCTCCGTCGACTTGTGGATCGTCGTCGCGGGAACCTGCTGCTCGATCGGCGGGTAGAGCGCTTCGCGCCCGATCTCCGGCGCCTTGTCGCGGGGAACGCCGGGGCGCGTCGACCGATCGAGGTCCGAGCCCCAGCCGCGGATGTGCGACGACAGGTCGACCTCGTGCCGCTCGCGCGTCGTGAGTGCG
>DASWVL010000019.1:0-3298 GCA_036406255.1 Zeimonas sp. | reverse complement strand
AGCGGGGTCGCGTTCGTGCGCATGGCTTCGTGTCGTTCGGACTCGTCGTCTAGCCGGTGGTCGTCAGAACACGGGCACTTCGCGGTACGTGCCCCAGACCGTCTTCAGCCGCTCGATGATATCGCCCATGCTCGCGCCCGCCCGCACCAGTTCGATCGTCACCGGCAGGATGTTCCGGTTCTCGTCCTTCGCCACGCCGACGAGTTCGTCGAGCAGCGCGGCCACGCGCGCGTTGTCACGCTCGCGCCGGTTGCGCTGCAACCGCTCGATCTGCCGCTTCTCCGCCGTGGGGTCGTGCGGGTGCGTCTCGATGTCGGCGACCTCGTCGGGCTCGTGGAAGCGGTTCACGCCGATCACCGGCCTCGCGCCGCTCTGCTTGTCGAGCGCCTGCTCGTAGGCGAAATCGGCGATGTGCCGCTGGAACCAGCCTTCCTCGATCAGCTTGATCGTTCCGCCGTTGGCCTCGACCTCGTCGAGGATCTCGAAGATCTTCCGCTCGTACTCGTTCGTCAGGTGCTCGACGTAATACGACCCCCCGATCGGATCGACGACTTCGGTGACGTGCGCCTCCTCGGCGATGATCTGCTGCGTGCGCAGCGCGATCTTCATCGCTTCCTCGGTGGGGATCGAGAAGGCTTCGTCCATGCCGTTGGTGTGCAGGCTCTGCGCGCCGCCGAGCACGGCGGACAACGCCTGCAGCGTCGTGCGCACGATGTTGATCTTGTACTGCGGCTTCGTGAGCGTGGCCGCCGCCGTCTGACAGTGGAAGCGCAGGCGCATCGACTCCGGCTTCCTTGCGCCGAAGCGCTCGCGCATGATCTTCGCGTAGACGCGCCGCGCCGCACGGAACTTCGCGATCTCCTCGAAGAAGTCGGTCTGGCAGACGAAGAAGAACGCCAGGCGCGGGGCGAAATCGTCGACCTTCATCCCGGTCTTCAGCACCTCCTCGACGTAGGTGACGAGGTTGCACATCGTGAACGCCACCTCGTGCAGCGGCGACGAACCCGCTTCGGAGATGTGGTAGCCCGAGACGTTGATCGGGTTGTAGCGCTTCATGTTCTGCGCGCAGTAGGTGATGCAGTCGCGCACCAGCCGCACCGACGGCGCGATCGGGAAGATGAACTCCTTCTGCGCCATGTATTCCTTCAGGATGTCGGCCTGGATCGTTCCCGACAGCCTATTCAGGTCGTAGCCGCGCTTCTGCGCGAGCGCGACGTACATCGCCAGCAGGATCCACGCGCTCGGGTTGATCGTCATCGACACCGAGATGTTCTCGAGGTCGATGCCGTCGAACAGCGCCTCCATGTCGGCGAGGATGTCGATCGCAACACCCTCGCGACCGACTTCGCCCTCCGACATCGGATGGTCGGAGTCGTAGCCCATCAAGGTCGGCATGTCGAAGTCGGTCGACAGCCCGGTCTGGCCCTGCGCGATCAGGTACTTGAAGCGCCGGTTCGTATCCTCGCCGGTGCCGAAGCCGGCGATCTGGCGCATCGTCCAGTTGCGGCTGCGATACATCGTCGGGTACGGCCCGCGCGTGAACGGGTATTGCCCGGGCAGTCCGATGTCGTCGAAGGACGCATCTTCGAGGTCGAGCGGCGTGTAGGTGCGCTTGACCGGCAGTCCGCCGAAGGTGAAGAACTGCTCCTTGCGCTCCTTCTGCCGCTCGAGGAACGACGCGACTTCGTTGCGCTCCCAGTCGCGCACCTGCTCTTCGAGCGGATGCGCGGCGGCGGGATCGGGGGATCGACGGGTCATGCGAAACTCCTCAGACAGTGAAGCCGGCGAGCAGTCGCTCCGCGGCCTGGTAGGGGGAGATGCGGCGTTCGGCGAGCAGCGCCGACAGCGCGGCCAGCTCGCCGCCGCGGGCGGCGCGGAAACGTTCGCCGAGCAGGTCCTCGGCGGTCTTGAGCATGCGGAAATCGGCGATGCGCCGCAGTCGCTCGCGCCCGGCGTCCGATCCGCGCAGATGCTGCGCGTGGCGCGCGAGCGCGTCGATCAGCTTGTCGAACCCGTCGCCGCGCGCCGAGCTGGTCGGCACCACCGGCGCGTTCCACTCGGCCTTCGGGCCGATCGACAGCCCCATCGCAAGCATCGTCTTCAGGTCGCTCACCGTGCGGTTCGCATCGGCGCGGTCGCACTTGCTGACGACGTGCACGTCGGCGATCTCGAGGATGCCCGCCTTGATCGCCTGGATGTCGTCGCCGAGCCCCGGAGCGGACACGACGACGACGGTGTGCGCGGCACGCGCGATCTCGACCTCGGCCTGGCCGACGCCGACCGTTTCGACGATCACGTAGTCGAAGCCGGCGGCGTCGAGCACGTCGGCCGCCTCGAGCGACGCGCGCGCCATGCCGCCGTGCGCACCGCGCGTGGCCATGCTGCGGATGAACACGCCGTCGTCGCCGACATGCTCGGACATCCGGATCCGGTCGCCCATGATCGAGCCGCCCGAGTAGGGGCTGGACGGATCGACCGCGATGACGCCGACCCGCTTGCCCTGCTCGCGCAGCCGGCGCGTGAGCACCGAGACGAGCGTCGACTTGCCGCTGCCGGGCACGCCGGTGATGCCGATCCGGTGCGCGTGACCGGTCTTCGCGTAGAGCTGCGCGAAGGCGCTGCGGCACTCGGGCGAGCCCGCTTCGGCTCGCGTCATCAGGCGTGCCATCGCCGCGTGCTCGCTGCGCAGCGCGCGCTCGACGAGTGCGTCGGAGGAAGCCGCTACGCGCCCCTTCACCGCACGCCCCCGTCGCCGTGCAGCGTATCGGCGAGGCGGCGGAAGACTTCGCGGTCGTCGATGACGCGTCGCGCCTTGAAATCGGTGCGCGGATACGTGCCGGGCTCGACCACTTCGACCATCGTGCGCAGGCCGAGCATCAACTGCACCGACGACGCGATGCGCGTGCGAAATTCCTCGGCGGCCTCCCGACCCCGCGCGGCCAGGTCGGCCGTCGGCTCGACGCGCAGCAGCAGTTCGTCCATCTGCCCCTCGCGCGTGATGACGATGCGGTGCTCGCCGCCGTAGCCTTCGAGCCGGCTGAGCGCCGAATCGATTTCGCTCGGGTAGACGTTCTCGCCTCGTACCGTGAACATGTCGTCGATGCGGCCGAAGATGCCCTGCGGCAGGCTCGGGTAGGTGCGTCCGCACGGCGTCGGATCGTTCGTCCAGCGCGCGAGATCGCCCGAGACGAGGCGGATCATCGGCTGCGACGTGCGCTCCAGGTGCGTGTACACCGGCGTGCCGCGCTCGCCGTAGGGCACGCGCTCGAAGGTCGCGGGATCGCACACTTCGGTGTAG
>DASWVL010000018.1:0-2464 GCA_036406255.1 Zeimonas sp. | reverse complement strand
GCAGGGCGCCGCTGACACCCATCGAAGCCATGTACTGCTGGGTGCCGGCGTAGCCGGCGCCGAGCTTGCCCCAGCCGGCGATGATGAACATGAACGCGAGAAGAATGCGCGCGACGAGCACGGTTGCGTCTTTCATCGACTCCTCCTTTCAGGATCGGGCGTGTCGCCCTCCTATGGATGTAGTCGAAATGTGACGCATTTTCAGGCCGTCCCGGTCCGGAACGGCCTGCGGGGCGCTACCGGCAGGGGTTACTTCGGGATCTTTACGACGTGCAGCAGGTTGGTGCTGCCGCTGCGCCCGAAGGGCAGCCCGGCGATGATCACGACGTCGTCGCCGGGTTGCGCGAAACCGTGCGTGACGACCGCTGCGCTCGCGTGCTCGACCATCTCCGCGACGTCATGCACGTCCTCGAAGGGCACCGGATGCACGCCCCACACGAGGGCGAGGCGGCGGGCGGTCGCGAGTTGCGGCGTCAGGCCGAGGATCGGCGTGCTCGGGCGTTCGCGGCTCGCGCGCAGGCAGCTGAAGCCGCTCGCGCTGTAAGCGACGGTCGCCGCCGGGTTCAGCAGCGCCGTCACGCGGCGCAGTGCGCAGCAGATCGCTTCGGGGGTGTTCGCGGCAGCCGGCGTGTGGCTCGCCTCGAGGCCCGCGCGCCATTCGGGATCCTGCTCGACCTCGGTGATGATGCGGTCCATGATCGTGACGGCCTCGATCGGGTACTGGCCCGAGGCGGATTCCGCCGACAGCATCACGGCGTCGGCGCCGTCGTAGATCGCGGTAGCGACGTCGGAGGCTTCGGCGCGCGTGGGCACCGGGGTACTGATCATCGATTCGAGCATCTGCGTCGCGACGACGACCGGCTTGCCCGCGGCGCGGGCGGCGCGGACGATGCGCTTCTGCAGGATGGGCACCTGCTGCGGCGGCAGTTCCACGCCGAGGTCGCCGCGCGCCACCATGATGCCGTCGGCGAGCGCGACGATCTCGTCGAGGCGTTCGATCGCGGCCGGTTTTTCCAGCTTGGCCATGATCCATGCGCGGTCGCCGATGATCTCGCGCGCCTCGCGGACGTCCTCGGGGCGCTGCACGAAGGACAGCGCGACCCAGTCCACACCCAGCGACAGGCCGTAGTCGAGGTCGGCGAGGTCTTTGGGCGTGAGCGGCGAGATCGGCAGCACGACGCCGGGCACGTTGACGCCCTTGCGGTCGGACAGCGGGCCGCCGACGAGCACCGTGGTGTCCGCGAAGTCGGGGCCGAAGGCCTCCACGCGCAGGCGCAGCTTGCCGTCGTCGAGCAGCAGTTCGGTGCCGGTTTCGAGCGCGGCGAAGATTTCGGGGTGGGGCAGGTTGGCGCGCGTGGCATCGCCCTCGGTCGCGTCGAGGTCGAGACGGAAGCGGCTGCCGGCCGCGAGCATGACCTTGCCTGCGGCGAGTTTGCCGATGCGCAGCTTCGGTCCCTGCAGGTCCATCAGGATGCCGATCGGGCGGCCGACCTCGCGCTCGATGTCGCGGATCTGGCGCAACCGTTCGGCATGGTCGGCGTGGGCGCCGTGGCTGAAGTTCAGGCGGAACACGTCGGCGCCTGCCTCGACCAGCGCGCGGATGCGCTCGGGGCTGGAACTCGACGGCCCGAGCGTCGCGAGGATGCGCGACTGGCGGTGGCGTCTCATGGGTGTCTCCTCCTTGTTGTTGTGTCTTACTGGTTCAGCGCGGCGATACCCGCGCGCGCGATCTGCGCGTCGTCCGAGGCCTTGACGCCCGACACGCCGACTGCGCCGATCACTACGCCATCGACGACGATGGGCTCGCCGCCTTCCAGTGGCACCACCGGCATCGCCAGCGCCGCGAAGCGGCCACCGTTGATCATATCCTCCAGCGCCTTGCTCGGCTTGCCCGCCATCACGCTGGTGCGCGCTTTTTCCGGGGCGATCAGCGCGCTCGACAGCGGCGCACCGTCCAGGCGCTGCAGCCACAGCGCGTGGCCGCCGGCGTCGCACACGGCGATCGTGACGGCCCAGCCGTTCCTGAGCGCCTCGGCTTCGGCTGCGGCGGCGATGCGCTTGACGTCGTCGAGGGTGAGGGCCTTGATGGTTTTCATTGCCGTTGTCTCCTGATGAGTCATGGTGCGGCGTCGGCGTTACAGCACGACGATCGCGCGGAAATCATTGACGTTGGTGAGCGTCGGGCCCGTGACGAGCGAGTCGCCCAACGCTTCGAAGAAGCCGTGGCCGTCGTTGTTCGCGAGGGCATCACGCGGGCGGATGCCCTGCGCCCAGGCGCGCGAGAGGGTGTCGGGGGTGGCGAAGGCGCCGGCGATCTCTTCGAGGCCGTCCACGCCGTCGGTGTCGCCCGCGACCGCATACACGCCCGGTTCGCCGTCGAGGGCGACCGCGAGCGCGAGCAGGAACTCGACGTTGCGTCCGCCGCGGCCCTGGCCGCGCACGGTGACCGTCGTCTCGCCACCGG
>DASWVL010000017.1:0-13531 GCA_036406255.1 Zeimonas sp. | reverse complement strand
CGGCCGGCCGGCCGATCGTCGCCTGGGTCGGACCGGGCAACAACGGCGGCGACGCGCTGCTCGCCGCGCTGCGCCTGCGCGCCTGCGGTTTCTCCGCGCGCGCGATCGCTCTCGACGCGCGGCGAACGCCCGGCGGCGACGCCGGGGAGATCTGGCGGCGCGCACGCGAACGGGGCTTCCCGATCGAGCCGGCCGAGGCGTGGGAGCCGATCTTCGCGGCACCCCTCGCACCGATCGTCATCGACGGCCTGTTCGGCATCGGATTGCAGCGCCCGCTCGACGAGAGGATCGCCGCGATGTGCGCGCGCATCGCCGAACGGCGATGGCCGGTCGTCGCCGTCGACGTGCCGAGCGGCATCGACGCGGATACCGGTGCGCGGCTCGGGTCGACCGCCGTGCGCGCCCGCGTGACGGTGACGATGATCGCCGACAAGCCCGGGCTGCGAACCGCCGCTGCGGTCGATCATGCGGGGGAAGTGCGGATTGCCGACCTCGGCATCGGCGCCGGGCAGCGAAGCGCTGCCCTGGGTCGCGTGCCGCCGAAGGATCGCGGACGACTGTTCGATCGACCCGCAGCGCAGGCCACCGCGTTGCCGCAGCGCGCCTGCGACACGAGCAAGGGCAGCTTCGGGTCGGTGCTCTGCTATGGCGGCGCCCCCGGACTGCGCGGCGCCGTGCTGCTCGCCGCACGCGGGGCGCAGGCGATCGGCGTCGGACGCATCTACGTCGGCACCCCGGCAGGCGAGCTGTTCGACCCCGCCCAGCCGCAATGGATGAGCGTGGCCGCCGACGCGGACACCCAGCGCTTCGATGCGATCGCGATCGGATGCGGGCTCGGCGACTCGGACGCCGCGCGCGCGGCGCTTCGTCGCGCGATCGACGGCGCGCGCGCGCTGCTGCTCGATGCGGACGCGCTGAACGTGATCGCCGCGGACGACGGACTCGCGCTCTCGCTGGCCGCGCGCAACGAAGCGCGCCGAACGGTCGCCACGCCCCACCCCCTCGAGGCAGCCCGTTTGCTACGCACGGACGTGCCTCGCGTCCAGTCCGATCGCATCGGCGCGGCCTGTGCGCTGGCCGCGAAGCTGAATTGCGTTGCGCTGCTCAAGGGCGCCGGTACCGTCGTCGCGTCGCCCGCAGGAAGCTGGTCGATCGTCGACGCAGGTTCGCCCGCGCTCGCCAGCGCGGGAACCGGCGACGTGCTCGCCGGTGCGTGCGCCGCACTGCTCGCCCGCGGGCTCGACGCCGAGGACGCGGCCTGCTTGGGCGCATGGCTGCACGGCAAGGCGGGCGAAGCGTGGGCGCATGTGCACGGTACGGCAGACGGCCTGAGCGCCGCCGAACTGCACGAATGGATCCGGAGCGCGGCCGCGGGGCTTCGCTCCGCGGAGGGTTTCCGATGACTTCGAAGGAAAGCGCACGCGACGAGGTGCATCGCCTCGCCGGCACGATGCGCGATGCATCGATCGTTCGCCTGTTGCACGACGAACCCGAGCGGCCGGAACGCCTCGTCGTCGAGGCCGCCGGCATCCACGCCGACTTCACGCGGCACCGGCTGCCGCTGCCCGCGCTCGATTCGCTGCTCGCACTCGCGCGCGCCGTCGATCTCGAAGGACAGCGCAACGCGATGTTCGCCGGTGTGCCGGTCAACTTCACGGAACGCCGGCCGGCGTGGCACGTCGCGCTGCGCCGGCCGGTCGATGCGGCCGACGGCGACGACCCGGTCGCCGCCGAAGTGGCGCAAACGCTGGAGCGGATGTCCTCGTTCGCCGAATCGGTGCGCGACGGCCGCTGGCGAGGAGCCACGGGTGCGCCGATCGACGCCGTCGTGCACGTCGGCATCGGCGGCTCGCATCTCGGCCCGCAGCTCGCCTGCGAGGCGCTCGCGCACGAAGCGGGACGACTGCAGGTGCGCTTCCTGTCGAACGTCGACCCCGATTCCTTCGCGCGGGCAACCGTCGGTCTCGATCCGCACACGACGCTGGCGATCGTCGCGTCGAAGTCCTGGCATACCACCGAAACGGCACGCAACGCACAGGCGCTGCGTCGGTGGTTCGCCGACGCCGGCATCGAGCGCGACGCGCTGCAGCGCCATCTCGTGGCCGTCACGTCGAACGTGCCCGCGGCCACGGATTTCGGTCTCGCGCTGGAGGCGATCTTCCCGATGTGGGACTGGGTGGGCGGCCGCTACTCGCTGTGGTCGGCGATCGGCCTGCCGATCGTGCTGGCGATCGGCCGCGCGAACTTCCGCGCGATGCTCGACGGCGCGCACGCGATGGACCGGCATTTCCGCGAGGCGCCGCTCGAACGCAACGCGCCGGTGCTGATGGCACTCGTCTCGCTGTGGAACCGGCTCGCGCTCGACGGCGGCACCGAAGTCGTCGTCCCGTACAGCGATGCGCTGCGCAGCCTGGTCGCCTACCTGCAGCAGCTGCAGATGGAGAGCAACGGCAAGCGCGTCGGCCGCGACGGCGAGGCGGTGCCGTGGCAGACGGTGCCGGCGATCTGGGGCTCGACCGGGACAGACGCGCAGCATTCGTTCTTCCAGGCACTGCACCAGGGAACGAGCGTGCATCCGGTCGACTTCATCGTCGTCGTGCCGCGCGACCGCGACGACGAACATCGCGGACGCGCGCTGCTCGCAAACGCGCTCGCGCAGGTGGAGGCGCTCGCCTGCGGACGGCAGTCCGACGATCCCGACGCGCGGCTCGCGCGCCATCGCGGCACGCCGGGCAACCGGCCGTCGACCGTGCTGCTGCTCGAAACGCTGGATGCGCCCACCTTCGGCGCGCTGATCGCGCTCTACGAGCACAAGACCGCCGCGCTCGGATGGCTCTGGGAGATCGACTCGTTCGACCAGTGGGGCGTCGAGCTCGGCAAGGTGCTCGCAGCCGACATCGAGCCGATGCTCGCCCTCGACCCAGGCGAGGCGCCCGCCTCGAGTGGCGCAACGCAGGCGTCGCCCGCCGGCGACGCCCACCGCACGGTTCAGCCGCTGATCACGCGGATACGGAAAGCGCTGGCCGATCGGAATGCTCGACGAGGCGGCCGGCCTGCAGCGTGATACGCCGCGCGCAGCGCGCGGCGAGGTCGGGGTCGTGCGTGACGAGCAGCAGCGTCGCGCCCGCTTCGCGGTTCAGCTCGAACAGCAGGTCGATTACGCGCGCGCCGGTCGCCGCATCGAGACTGCCGGTGGGCTCGTCGGCGAACAGCAGCTTCGGCTCGGGCGCGAAGGCGCGTGCGAGCGCGACGCGCTGCTGCTCGCCGCCCGAGAGCGTCTTCGGATAGTGGCCGAGCCGATCGCCCAGGCCGACGCGATCGAGCAGCATGCGGGCCCGCACCGCCGCCCGCCGCTCGCCGGCCAGCTCGAGCGGAAGCATCACGTTCTCGAGCGCCGTCATCTGCGGCAGCAGCTGGAACGACTGGAACACGAAGCCCAGGTGACGCGCGCGCCACGCCGCCCGGCCGTCCTCGTCGAGCGCGAACAGCGACTGGCCGAACACCGTCACCGTCCCTTCGCTCGGCAGGTCGAGGCCGGCGAGCAGACCGAGCAGCGTCGACTTGCCCGAGCCCGATGCTCCGGTGATCGCCACCGTCTCGCCCGCCGCAACGGTGAACGACAGATCGTCGAGGATGGTCAGCCAGCCGTCCGCGTCGCGAACGCGCTTGCCCAGGTGCTCGACGATAATGGCGTCCATGTTTCCGTTCCGTGAAAGTCGCCGCCGCTTCGTCGAAACGCTTCTCGCCACGAGCGCCGCGGTCGCCGCGAGTCTACCCGTACCCGGTTCGGGAGCCGACGCCTCGTCTTCCTCGGGCAAGGTCGCCTCGGCCGGCACCGTGCTCGTGCTCGGCGACAGCCTGTCGGCCGAATACGGTTTACGCCGCGGCAGCGGGTGGGTCGAACGAGCCGCCGAGCGCCTGCGCGAGCGGCAACCGCCGTGGTCGCTGGTGAACGCGAGCATCAGCGGCGAGACGACCGCCGGCGGACGCAGCCGCATCGAATCGCTGCTGCGCAGGCACGAGCCGCAGATCGTCGTCGTCGAGTTGGGCGGCAACGATGCGCTGCGCGGGCTCGACCTGCGCAGCACGGAAGCGAACCTCGACGCGATCGTCGGCGCTTCGGTCCGCATGAAAGCGCGCGTGCTCGTGCTCGGCATGCAGGTGCCGCCGAACTACGGCCCCACCTATGCGGACGCGTTTGCGGCGATCTTCCCCCGCGTCGCCGAGCGCCACCGCACGGCGCTGGTCCCGTTCTTCCTCGCGCCGATCGCCGGCGAGATGCGCTGGTTCCAGCCCGATCGCATCCATCCGACCGAGGACGCACAGCCGCTGCTCTTCGACACCGTCTGGCCCGCGCTCGAGCCGCTGCTGCGCGCGTCGGCGACGCGCTGATGCACTCGCACGATTCGCAGCTGCCCGACCCCGACGCGACGCTCGCCTCGCATCGCCCGCCGTCGCGTCGCGAGTGGCTGTCGGAGACCTCGGGCGCCTTCGGCGACCTGGGCGTCCTCGTCCCCTTCGTCACGGCGTATCTCGCGATCATCGGCATGGCGCCGCAATCGGTGCTGGTTCCGATCGGACTGGCGTCGATCGCCGCCGGCCTGTGGTTTCGCACGCCCTTCCCCGTGCAGCCGATGAAGCTGATCGGCGCGTCGGCGATCCTCTATGCACAGGCGGGAGTGACGATGACGCCCGAGGTCGTCGTCGCTGCGGGTCTGTTCACGGGACTCGTCTGGATTGCGCTCGGCATCACCGGGCTGGCGGAACGGTTCAGCGAATGGATTCCGCGCGAGGCGCTGCTCGGCGTCGTCATGGGCCTCGGCTTCGGCTTCATGCTCGAAGGACTGCGAACGATGACCGCGCAGCCGTGGGCCGCGGCCCTCACGCTCGCGATCGCGCTCGTGCTGCTGTCGCGGCCGGCGGTGCCGACGATGCTCGTACTGCTCGGCGGGGGCGCGCTCGCCAGCCTCGCCTTCGGCGCGACACCGCCGCTCGAGGCCGTTCGCTGGCTGCCCACCGTGACGCCTCCGGCGTTCGCGTGGCCGCAGCTGTCGTGGCATGCGATCGAGCTGGGCGTACTGCTGCTCGCGCTGCCGCAGCTGCCGCTCACCTTCGGCAACGCGCTGATCGCGATCGTCGAAGAGAACAACCGCCGCTTTCCCGCGCGGCCGACGACGCCGCGCACGGTCGCCTTCTCCACCGGCCTGATGAACGTCTTCTCGAGCATGCTGGGCGGGATCCCGCTGTGCCACGGCGCGGGCGGAATGGCCGCGCAGACGCGCTTCGGCGCGAGGAGCGGACGTGCGCCGGTGATCTTCGGCACGACCCTGCTCGTGCTCGGGCTCTTCTTCGCGCAGTCGGTGGCGACGCTGTTCGCGCTCGTTCCGCCCGCCGTGCTCGGCTGCATCCTGTTCGTCGCCGGGCTGCAGCTCGCGCTCGGCAGCCGAGAGCCGGGCGGCGAAAAGGCCGATCGCTACGTCGTGCTGGCAACCGCAGGGATCGCGATGTGGCATGCGGGGCTGGCGGTGGCGTTCGGCGTGCTCGCGCATCACGCGGCGCGCAGGGGATGGATCCGGCTCTGACTGCCTGAAGGCCCTTCCCGGCGCCGGACGCAAGGAAACCCGGCCCACGCGCAGGTCGCGAAGGGATTGACGAGCCGAACGCCGGGTCCGACGAAATCGGACGAGTTTCAGGCAGTCGTCCGCTTTCGGTTCATGCAAAGGCCCAGCAGCCCGAGTCCGACGAGCGATGCGGTACCCGGTTGCGTGACGGCACTCGCCGGAAGCCAGGCCACCCCGCGAACGTGCTCGTCGATGAAGTCGCGGTAGTAACTGACGGAGGCAAATGCGGAGATCTCTCCAGTCGTCCAGCTGGTGATGCCCGCCAGACGCTTCTGCCCGTCGCGCTCGACGAAAAGCCCGCCGCCGCTGTCGCCCGGTTCCACGACTCCCGATTCACCGACCACGTAGAGCAAGGCTTCCGTCGTCAATGCGTCGTTGATCCGGTTCGTGGTCTTGCTGCGCACGAGGTCGCTCCCGTAGCCCACGATATCGACCGTTTCGCTTCGCAGGGCGAGACCCGGCTCGGACGACAGCGCGACGTATTCCTCCAGTCCGACCGAGCCGCTGAGGAATATCAGGCCGATGTCGTATTGGTCGAAATCGCCCGTCTCGTACAGCGGGTGCAGAACCGTGTACGAAAAATAGCCGACGACACCGGGATCGCTGAGCGGATCTGCTCCCCGGAGGAAAAAAGGCGTAGTGCGCGAATCGTTGGCGTCTTCCACCACGTGTCCGGCGGTGAGCACGACGCCGGGTGCGATCAATACGCCGGATCCCCAATAGCCCCCGAAATAAACTGCGCCCACGTAGGCGTAGTCGCTGGTCCTGGTGCCATTCGGAATGGCGTTTGCGCAGGCAACGAACCCCAACGACAGCAGGAATCCCGAAAGAATGCGGCTTCCCCAGCCGCATCCGGGAATGCACTCTTTCAGCACTCCAGATCCCCCCGGTTTTTGTTCAGAGGTTCGAATCGTTCGAACCACGGCGTTCCGACCGACGCAAGTTGCGGGCCAATTTCCGGTAAGCCGTTGATTCCGGGCCGAGTGGATCGGTACACGGACGGGTTCGTAAGAAAAACCGACGTCCGAGGGGTGGTGCCCGAGGCCGGAATCGAACCGGCACGGCCTTGCGGCCGAGGGATTTTAAGTCCCTTGTGTCTACCGATTTCACCACTCGGGCGCCGCTGCGCAGTGTACCGGGCAGGAGCCGGACGGAACGCGGGCGCGCGCCCGGGCGCTGCTCGACGTTCTCGATTCGCTGCGCGTCGCCGAGGCGCCCCGAGCGCCGATCCGTGCGAAGCGACGCGGTACGCGCGCGACGTCGGCGACAATGGGTGTTCCCCACAAGGGAAACCGACCATGGCAGGGTGACACACGATGACGCAGGACAGGAATCCGATCACCGTCGACGTGATCTCCGACGTCGTCTGCCCGTGGTGCTACATCGGCAAGCGCCAGCTGGAAGCCGCCGTCGAACGCTGGTCGCGGCAGCCTGGCGATGCAACGGTCGAGATCGCCTGGCACGCGTTCCAGCTCAACCCGGACGTCCCGCCCGAGGGGATCGCGCGCGACGACTATCTGCTGCGCAAGTTCGGCAGCGCAGACACGAAGCGGCTGTACGCGCGCGTGGCGGCAGCGGCCGAATCGGTGGGCCTCGCGATGGACTTCGAACGGATCGCGCGGCAACCGAACACGTTGGCCGCGCATGCCTTGATCGCCGCTGCGCAACGGCAGCAGTCGATGGTCGAGGAGCTGTTTCGCAGCTATTTCGTCGACGGCGTCGACCTGAGCCGGCGCGAGAACCTGCTCGCCGTTGCCGAACGGGCCGGCATGCCGCGCGCCACGGCGGCGGAAGCAATCGACGACCGCAGCGCACTCGATGCGATCGCGCGCGCCGAACACGAACTGCGCGAACGCGGCGTCAGCGGCGTGCCGCTGTTCCTCGTCGACCGTCGCATCGGTGTGCGCGGCGCGCAAGGCGCCGACGCGATCGTCTCCGCGCTCGAACGGGCTGCGCAGGCCCGGCAGGAGACCGTGCAGGACGACCGGCCGACGCGCTCGTAGCACCCCGACGCCCACGCCCGGCGTCACGGTCGCCCCAGGGTCGGCGGGCCGGCCGTTTGCCGCGCATCGGTTTTCGGCAACGCACCGGAGAAGACAACATGAAACGTGAACCGATCGCATTCGCCGCCCGACGACGCGCCACGCTGGGGCTGCTCGTCCTCGCGTCCGGCGCGCTCACCGCCTGCACGACGACCGGCCCGACCGGCAGCTCCACCGCGGCCGCGAAGCGCCGCGAAATCGACGCAGCCGTCGATGCCACGCTGACGAAACTGTACGAGACGACGCCCGGCTCGCGCGAACTCGTGCAACGCGCCAGCGGCGTGCTCGTCTTCCCGTCGGTGATCCGCGTGAGCCTCGGGATCGGCGGCGCGCACGGCGACGGCGCATTGCTCGGCAAGGGCGGACGCACGCTCGGCTACTACACCGTCAACGCGGGGTCGATCGGGCTGCAGGCCGGCGCGCAGTCGCAGGCGGCGATCTACCTGTTCATGACCCCCGAAACCCTGCAGCACTTCCAGGCGAGCAATGGCTGGACGGCCGGCGTCGATGCGAGCGTGGCCGTCGCGAAGGTGGGCGCGAATGGCCGCATCGACACCGCCTCGGCACAGCAACCGGTCATCGCCTTCGTGATGACGAATGCGGGCCTCGCCGCCGGCGTCGCACTCGAAGGTGCGAAAGTCACGCCGATGCGTGCCTGACAATTGCAGCCGCGACGGCCGCGCGGGCAAAGCCGCGGCCGTCGCAAGCTGCGGCCGTCGATCCCGGTTCACGCGGATTCTGTCGAATTGACACTTCAAGCGCGCCCGCTATAATCGTCGGCTTCGCGCGGGAGTAGCTCAGTTGGTAGAGCGCAACCTTGCCAAGGTTGAGGTCGCGAGTTCGAGACTCGTCTCCCGCTCCAGTCCCTTCCCCTCTTCGGTTCACGAACCGCTCGTTCGCACGGTTCGGCCTGCTCTCCCGGCGGAGTGGCAGAGTGGTCATGCAGCGGCCTGCAAAGCCGTGTACGCCGGTTCGATTCCGACCTCCGCCTCCAAACGAAAACAAGCACTTAGCGCGGGAACCTCACGAACCCTCTTAACTCGTGGGACAACTGTGGGACAGTGCAGATGGCCGCGATCGAGAAGCGCAAGGCAGCAGACGGGACAGTCAGCTATCGGGTGAAGATTCGCCGCGCGGGCGAACTTCCGCTGTCAAAGACTTTCTCACGCCGTACCGACGCACAAGCCTGGGCGCGCGAGATCGAGTCACGCGCCGATCGCGGCTTCGCGATCCCGTCGCGCGAGCAGGTCATGCGGCCGCTGGCCGACGCCATCGACAAGTGGATCGAGGAACGGCTGCCGGAGCTCTCCAAGACCGACCAGAACAACGTGCGGAACATCGCCCTGTGGTGGCGAGCAGAGCTCGGCGCAGTGTCGCTCACGCGGCTCGATCCCGAAACGATCGAGAAGAAGCGCAACAAGCTGCGCGATGAGAAGGACGACGAGGGCAAACCGGTCCGCACGCCGCAGCGAGTGAACCGCTACGTCGCCACCCTCTCCCGCATCCTGGGGTACGCCGAGCGCACGCTGCGATGGATCAACAGCAACCCGTGCAAGGCCGTGAAGCGGTTCAAGGAGCCCGACGGCCGGGTGCGCTTCCTCACGCAGAAGGAAGTCGAGAAGTTGCTGGAAGCCGTCGATGCGCGCCTCGATCGCGACGGTAATCCGAAGCACGACTTCCGCCTGTTCGTGCGCGTCGCGCTGTTCACCGGCGCCAGGCGCGGCGAAGTGGAGGGGCTCGAATGGCGCGACATCGACCTGCGCCACAACCGGGTAACGTTCCGCAACACGAAGAACGGCACCGACCGCACAGTGCCGATGCCGGCCGTGCTGGCCGAGGCGATCAAGGCATACGGCAAGGTGCGCCCGATCGACCAGACGGCGAAGCTGTTCCCGCACAACTTCCGCTTCGACTGGCGGGAGGTGCAGAACGTGCTCCCGGACTTCCGGTTTCACGACACGCGGCACAACGTCGCCTCACAGTTGGCCATGAGCGGCGCCAGTCTGCTCGATATCGCGACCGTCACCGGGCACAAGACGCTGGCGATGGTGAAGCGGTACTCACACCTGTCCGACGACCATGTGCGCGAGCGGCTCGAACAGGCAGCGGCGAAGATCGCGCCGCAGAAGTCATGAGCAAGCCCAGGCACAACGCCTTCACGACGGAGCGCGTAACAGACGGGGTGTTCGTCGCCGAGCGCTGGAACATTGACCTGGCAAAGCGATTGACGCCAGACGACCGAAAGGCGCTTCGTGCCGCGGCGGATGCCGGTAGTCCGCGGGGGCGCCTTCAAGCACTCGAAGCGAATCTGCGATCGATCGCGAAGGAGTCCTCGCCAGCGATCCAGCTGCACGCCGAACAGATCAGGCGACACCTCGCCGATCTCGCGCACCTGCTAGACGACCGCAACGCAACGTACGACGAACTGCAGGCGCTGCGCGAAGCTGAACTGTCGTGGCGAAACGTGCTGCTCGTGCGCGACATGGTGCCCCTGGCCCGCCGAGGTCGCAAGTTCGAGGGCGGGCGCAAGCTCGGTGCCGTCGGCCCGATTCGCAAGGCAATACGCCGCCTGCTCAAGAACGATCCGACGTTGAAGAACGCGGACCTTTGGGATCTCGTCAAAGCTCGCCTGCCGCGGGGATGGACCGCTTTCGACAACCGGACCGGCCGCTACCTCGAGAAGCCGTCACGCCCTGAGCAGAAGCAGATCGAAAAAGTCGAATACTCCACCTTCTGCAACATCGCCGCCGACGAACGGAAGGCCTTGAAAGGCTCTTGAATCTCACGGGTTAGCGAACCCGTGAAACCCGTTTCCTAGTCTGTGCCGCATTGAGCAATCAATCGCGGCGAAGGCAACAGATGAAGACCCTCGCCGTGTCGGATAAACCGATTCGACGGAGGTCCTCATGGTTTCGGAGCGGCTTCGCACCCTGCGGCAACTCGCAGAGCGCAACCCGGCTTTCACCGAAGGCGCGCTTCGGTGGCACGTTTTCAACAGCAAGCGGAACGGGCTCGATAGCGCCATCGTGCGCGTCGGGCGCCGGGTGCTGATCGACGAACAGGCGTTCTCGCAGTGGCTTGAACGACATCGTGAGGTGTCGGCATGAACGCCGTGCACCCGTACACGCGCGACGAGCACGACGCCGGCTTCGCGCTCGCCAAACTGTTCCTCGCGCGCATCGCTTCTGGCGAACCGATCGAGGCCGACGGTCTCGCGCAGCAACTCTCGATCGCGCGGATGGCGTCGCTTGAACGGCAGAGAGCCTTCGCAGCGGCAATACAAGCGGCTCTGCTCGAAGGGGTGCGCGATGCGAGCTAAGAGAGGCGCGGGCGGCGAGGTCGCACTCGCCGGGGCCGCAGAGGAAGCACAACGCAGCGCGAGTATCGCCGAGCCCGCCGAGCGGCGCAAACAACCGGACTTCGGCGCGTGCATCCACTGCGGGCAGCACATCCGCCTGACCAGCGGTGCGACGACGTGCCCGACGTGCAGTGCCTGGCGCAGATGGTTCTCGGCGCACCGCATCGCCTCGCGCGCACTGCGGGAGGTGCCGCGATGAGCGTCGACAACCTGCTCTCGCGTCTTGATCGCGTGCGCAAAACCGGCCCGAGTGAATGGGTCGCCTGCTGCCCGGCGCATGACAGCTCGTCTAAGTCGTCGCTGGCAATCAAGGAAGCGGCCGACGGCCGGGTGCTCATTCACGACTTCGGGGGCTGCTCCGCACTCGACGTGCTCGATGCTGTCGGCCTGGACTTCGCCGACCTATTCCCCGAGCGCATCACAGACGATGCCGGTCGCCGCAAGACAAACCTTGCGCCGCGCACTGCATTGATCGCGATTGCGCACGACGTTACCGAGGCTGCCGTCATCGTCTCCGACGTGGCCGAGGGTCGCACCGAGCCCGGGGCGATGCGGCTACACCTTTGGACGCTCGCCGGGCGCATGGCGTCGGCTCTCTCAATGGCGGGGTGCGCGAATGGATGACGTCATCACTCGCGCGCGCGCTGCCGTTGATGCGGCTGCAAAAAAACGCGCACCGGCACTGCCCATCATCAAGACGGCGGCCGAACTGCTCTCGCGGGACTTCGCGCCGATTCGCTGGCTGATTCCCGGTTTGCTTCCCGAGGGATTGATGCTGCTCGCGGCGCGGCCGAAGGTCGGCAAGTCATGGCTTGCACTCGACGTGGGGATCGCCTGCGCAACTGGCGGACAGATATTCGGGCGCGGCGTCGAACGCGGCGACGTGCTGTATCTCGCGCTCGAAGACAACGATCGCCGGATGCACTCGCGGCTCTCGAAGCTCGGCGCAACCGGCGCGGGCCTGGGCGATCTGCAATACGCCACGGACTGGCCGCGCGGCATCGAGGGGGCAGTGGCGATTCACGAATGGATCAAGGCGCATCCGAACGCGCGACTCGTCGTCATTGACGTGTTCACCAAGCTGCGCGGCATGACCGAGGGCCGCGAGACGGCATACAGCGTCGACTACACCGATGTTTCGATGCTCAAGCCGCCGACGGATCGCTCAGTGTCGATTCTGCTCGTGCACCACACACGCAAGGCCGAGTCCGACGATCCGCTCGATTCCGTGAGCGGCACGCTCGGTATCGGCGGTGCGGCTGATGGCGCATGGATTCTCAAGCGCGCCAGAGGAAGCGACGAAGCCGAGTTGCACCTCATCGGCCGCGACCTCGAAGAAGAAGGCGCGTTCGCGGTGCGGTTCGATCGTGAGTCTTGCCGCTGGCAGTGGGTCGGCGATGCGTGGAAGGTCCGTATCTCCGCCGAGCGACGCGAGGTCCTCGACACACTCGCGGAGGGCGCCATGCGGCCGGTGGAGATCGCAAAGGCCATCGGCAAGCGAGAGGATGCCGTGCGCTACCTGCTGCACGCCATGGTGCGCGATGGGCAGGTAGATCGCGGGATCGACGGCCGGTATCGCGGTATCGAGAACGCTCATGCGTGAGTCCCTGACTCTTCTCTCTCCTCACACCCCTAACGGTTCTAACACCCCTATCTCCCCCCGAGCAGGAGCGTTAGGGGTGAGAGGGCATAGGGCTGTGAGCACCGTTAGCGCCGTGAGTGGCGTTAGCGCCGTTACCGATCCGGCAGCGATGAAGCCGTATGAGGAACGCAAAGCGCGGGAGCGGATGGCGGTCGGCGGCGCGATCGGCGGATCGTCAAAGGGTGGTGCAGACCTGCATCACCCTTTGTCTGACGCCGGCCGCACAGCCGAAAAGCTCGCCGAGAAGGCCGACGCTCGCTGGTCGATCGTCGTCGCGCTGCTCTTCAATCCCGAGCGCGAATCGAACCGGCTCGCTGCGCTGCTTGAACGAATGCCGACCGAGCGGCGCCGGCATGAGATCGAGGACG
The DNA here is from genome assembly GCA_036406255.1 of Zeimonas sp. Taxonomy (GTDB): domain Bacteria; phylum Pseudomonadota; class Gammaproteobacteria; order Burkholderiales; family Burkholderiaceae_E; genus Zeimonas. The sequence goes on along the minus strand of DASWVL010000017.1, from coordinate 500 downwards.
ACTGCATGCGCAGGCCGGGTGCTGGGCGTCGATCTCTGGCGGGTGCAACCCGGAGCCCGGGCGACTCGTCTTGCTCTATCGCTAACCCGGAATCTCTCGTGCGCGCGCGCGAGGACTCCCCGGGGCTTCGGCCTCTGGCGGGCACAGCTCGGAACCCGGGCGCGCTCCCTTCCTTCGCTAATCCCGTAGTTCTGAACTGAACCCGTGAAAGAGACCCTCGAAACGCTGCGCCGGCTGTTTGTGCGCTCGCCCGCTTTCCGTCGTCGCCTGGCCGAGCGCGTGCTGCGCTGGCTCGGCTACTCGAAAACCCATGCCGTCGATCTCGCACGGCGCATTCCGTGAGGAAACCCATGTCCGACGAACTGACCCCCGACTCGCCCCCCGAGGCATTGCGCGCTGCTGCCGAGCGCAACCGCAAGCAAGTCGCCGCGCTGCTGGTGGCGAACCTGGCACGCGGTCGCATGGTCGAAAGCAGGGCCGCACAGGTGCTCGTACGGGCC
>DASWVL010000016.1:0-8879 GCA_036406255.1 Zeimonas sp. | reverse complement strand
CGCCTGATCGGGAACTTCCGGCTGATCGAGGCCGAGCACCGCCGTTTCCTCGACGTGCTGTCGAAGTACACGCGCGGCATGCCCGACGACCTGCAACTGCTCCGGAGGCTGAACCTGATGAAGACCAGTGCCCGCAACCAGTTCGTCGGGAAGATCGCCGCCGTGCACTCCGGCGCGGTCAACGACGAGGTCGAGATCGAGATCTCGGGCGGCCAGCGCATCGTCGCGATCCTCACGCGCGAGAGCACGCAGAACCTGGGCCTGGCGCCCGGGCGCGAAGCGTTCGCGCTCGTCAAGGCGTCGTCGGTGCTGCTCGCCGTCGACGTGCAGGGCGCGAAGATGTCCACGCGCAACCGTCTCGAAGGCAGCGTCTTGCGCCTGGAGCCCGGCGCGGTCAACAGCGAAGTCGTCGTCGATCTGCCCGCCGGCGGCACGATCGCCGCGATCGTGACGAAGGAGAGCGCCAGCGCACTCGGATTGGCCGTGGGCAAGCCGGTCACCGCGCTCTTCAAGGCTTCGAGCGTGATCGTCGGCACCGTCGACTGAACGCAGGCGGTCGGCGCGACAGGCGCCGACCGCCGCTCGAACGATCAGCGACCCGGTCGTCGACGATCGGGTCGCCGGCGGCGTCGCGGGTCAGTGCCCCGCCTTCGGCGCGTCGAAGCCGGCGTGCTCGAAGTGATCGCCGTACTGCTCGAGCGCCTCGACCACCTGCACGACGCCGGCGCTGCGCTTCACTGCCGGGTTCTTCCCCTGCATCGTCTCGTTGCCCTCCAGCAGCGTCGCGAGGATCGCGTGCAGCACCTCGTCGGCCGCCGGCTCGAGCTTGCAGTTCTGCACGATGTTCGCGACCTGCGCTTCGATCTCGTGCGCGAGCGCATCGTATTGCGCCGCGCTCATCGCTCCGGAATGCACGGCGGGCAGCTTCGCGTCGATCGCCGTTCCGATGCGCGACATGCTCGAGCGCAATGCCTCGTCACTCGCCCATTTGCGGCCGTGATCGAGCTTGAGCGCCGGCGCTTCGCCGGAATGTCCGTGCGAATGCGCGTTCGTGTCGGCCGCGGGCTCATGCGCATGCACGGCCTCGGCGGGGCCCTGTCCGGCCGCCTGCGCGGGTGTGGCCGCCTGCACGGCGAAGGCGAGCGAGCCGGCGGCAGCCAGGGCACCGGCGGCGAGCAGGCGCGGGAAATTGCGTTTCATCATTCTCTCCGTTTCGTTGCGAGGCCCCCGATGCGGCGGCTTCCCGAGTTGAAACGAAGAACGGACGCGAAAGTTCCCGCAACAGCCGGGTCGCGGTCCCGCGCTCAGCGACCCTGGTGCAGCTCCTCGACGCCGGATGCACCGACCGGCTGCTGCAGCAACAGTTCGCGCAGCCGCTCGCGCTGGTCGGAGTCGAGCAACTCGCGCTCGCGCAGCAGCTGCTCGATGACGAGCTTCTGCTGCTGCGCCTGCAGATCGGCGATCGCCGATCGTTCGGCCTCGATCGCCTGCGCGTCGGGCGTCGCAGCGAAGATCGCGTCGATCAGGCGGTTGCGCCGGGCGTGGATCTCCCCGGCTGCGCCGTGGAACTGCTCCAGGAAGCCGGCCTCGGCCTCGCGCCAGCGGCGCTGCTGTGCTTCGTCGAGGTCGAGATGGCGAACCAGGCCGGGGAAATCGGCAGAGTGACCCGCCTCGCCGGCCTGCCATGCACGCCAGCCCACGGCGCCCAGAACGCCGAGATTGACCAGCAGCGACAGCGCCAGCGCGATGCGCAGCAGCGTGTTCCGGCTCATCGGATGCCTTCCGTCGACGGACCGCGGCACGAACCCGCGCCGGCGCACAGCCCGCCCGGCGCCACCGGCGCGAACACTTCCAGCGCGCCGCCGACGGGCCGGGGCAGCGTCGCCGGAACGGTGAGCGCCATGCCGAGCACGAGCCCGAGCGACACCGAAGCCGCCGCGCCGAGACCGGCGGGAACGATCCACCGCCAACCGCGCCTGCCGGGCGCCGACGCGGGCGCCGCCGGACGCGGCAACGATTCGATGCGCCCGCGCACGACCTGTGAAAGATCGAAGCCCAGCGACTCGTCGGCGAGCGCGCGCAGGCTGCGCTGCGCCGCGCGCAGCTCGGCGAGCCAGGCCTCACAGCGTGCGCACGATGCGAGATGCGCGTCGATCGCCGCGCGCTGCGCAGGCGCGACCTGGTCGTCCGCATAGGCGGACAGCGCCTCGATTCCAGGACAAGTAGTCGTCATTGCGTCTCTCCTGCGCCGGGCGCGAAGCGATCGAGCAGTGCGGCCCGCGCACGCGCGATTCGCGACTTCACCGTCCCCTCGGCAATGCCGAGCGCCTGCGCGATCTCCGCATAGGACAGATCCTCGACCTCGCGCAGCAGCAGCACTTCGCGATGCTCCACCGGCAGCGCGCGCAATGCGACGTCGAGCGATTCGATGCGCCGCCTGGCATGCACCCGCTCCTCGGGCGTCGGAGCCGGATCGGCGATCGGCAGGTCGTCGTCGAGCGGCTCGAAGCCGACGACGTTGCGCCGGCGCAGCGTATCGAGGGCACCGTTGCGCGCGATCTGCAGCAGCCAGGTCCCGAATTGCGCCTCCGGCCGCCAGCGCGGCATCGCCTGCCACGCCTTCATGAACGTCTCCTGGGTGATGTCCATCGCCTCCTCGCGGGATCCGGTCATCCGGAACACGAAGCGAAAGACGCGATCCTGGTGTCGCGAAACCAGCTCGGTGAACGCCTTCGAGTCACCGTCTCGCGCGCGCGCCGCCAGCCCGGCGTCGTCGGTATTCAACGCACGCCTCCCCGTGCCGCCAGCGCCCGATGCGCCCCGCTTCCTGCTGCAACGAGCGGAGCGCGAAAAAGTTCCCGTTTCAGTTTTTCGGGATCCTGCGCGCGGCCACGAGCGCGAGTCCGATCCATACGGCGCTGCGCAGCGTCATCGCGGCAAGCGTTCGCGGCTCCCACGCGCCACCGGTGACGATGTGCAGGGCAAAGGCGGCGAAGACGACCAGCGTCGCGGCGGCGATCGCCGCGGCGAGCACGGAGCCCCAGCGTCGATGCAGCCAGAAGCCGACACCGGCAATGACGTAGAGGAAACCGGCGGCGAAGTTGAACCACAGCACGAAGGGCACGTAGTTGCCGGCCGCAGCCACGGCATCCGGCACGCCGAAGAGCACGCGTGCCCCGGCGCGGATCGTCGCCAGGCCGAAGACGATCGCCAGCACGGCGGCGGCGACCAGCCAGCGATCGCGTCGGCCGGACGGACGCGCCTGCGGGGCGCGTGCGTCGCTGATTGATTGACCCATCCGGGAAACCCCGCAAGCAAGTAACCTGTTACTTGATCGTAGTGAGCCGTGCCGTAGGCTGTCAAGCCAAAGCCGCGAAGCGAGTGAGCGACGCAACGAATCGGGTCGACGCACCCGGGGAGACGCGCATGGATTCGATCGCCGAACTGCAGCGAACCGTCGCTGCACTGGTGCAGCCGCCGAAGGGCCTGCTGGCGGCGGACGAGAGCAACCCCACGATCGCGAAGCGCTTCTCGTCGATCGGCCTCGAATCGACCGAGCCGAACCGGCGTGCCTGGCGCAACGTGCTGCTGGCCGCCCCCGGTCTCGCCGACGCGGTGAGCGGCGTCATCCTGTACGAGGAGACGCTCGGACAGCGCGCCGACGGCGGCACGCCGTTCCCGCAACTGCTCGAGCAGCGCGGCATCGTTCCGGGCATCAAGGTCGACGCGGGCAAGGTGCCGCTGGCGAACGCGCCGGACGACGAAATTACCGAAGGGCTCGACGGGCTCGCGAAACGGCTGAAGCGCTACCGTGAACAGGGCGCGCGCTTCGCGAAATGGCGTGCGGTCTACAACGTCTCTCCGGTGCTGCCGAGCCGGCTCGCGGTGAAGGCGAATGCAGACGCCCTCGCCCGCTACGCGGCGATCTGCCAGGACGAGGGCTGCGTTCCGATCGTCGAGCCCGAGGTGCTGATCGACGGCGACCACACGATCGATCGCTGCGGCGAAGTCACCGAGGACGTCCTGCACGCGGTCTTCCACGCATTGCACGAGCAGCGCGTCCGGCTCGAAGGCATGCTGCTCAAGCCGAGCATGGTGCTCGCCGGAAAGCGCGCGACGAAGGCGGCGCCCGACGAGGTCGCCCGGCGCACCGTCGCCGTGCTGCGCCGAACGGTGCCGGCGGCGGTTCCGGGCATCTTCTTCCTGTCGGGCGGCCAGACCCCCGAGGAAGCCACCGCGAACCTCGACGCGATGAACCGGCTCGGGCCGCAACCCTGGGTGCTCAGCTTCTCGTACGCGAGGGCGTTGCAGGAACCGGCGCTCGCCGCATGGCGCGGAGACATGGGCAACGCACAGGCCGCCCAGCGTGCGCTCGTGCATCGCGCGCGGATGAACGCGCGCGCACGCGAAGGCCGCTACGAGCCGGCGATGGAAGACGAGGCCGGGCGCTGAGCGCGCCGCGCACCGACGAGCACGCCTCTTCCGCAGCGACGCGCGCCGGCGGAGAAGCCGGGCGCGAAGCTGCGGTCGCGTGGCCAGGCACGCGTCGGCTGCCGTCGCGCGTGCCCGCGCACATCGTCAACGGCGCTTCGGTCGCCGTCGGCGTCGCGCTCATCCACACGGTCTGCAGCGCGTTCGCCGGCAACGCGCTCGCCCAGGTCGCCACCGGCGGTGCCGTCTGCGCAAGCCTCGCCGACGTGCCGGCGACGAGGACGGGCGCCGCGCGCCGCGTGCTCGCGGCTGCGCTGCTGACGTGCCTCGCCAGCGCGCTCGTCTGGCTCGCCCGCGGATATCCCGTCGCGCTCGGGTTCGTCATCGGCGCGATCGGATGGGGAGCGATGATGGCGATGGCGTGGGGACCGCGTGCCGGCCCGATCGCCTTCGCGCCGATCCTGGCAACGATCTTCACGATGACGCTGCCACCGCGTGCGGCCTCGACCGCCGCGCCGCTCGCCTGGACCGCGCTCGGCGCCGTCGCGTATCTCGGCTGGACGCTCGCCTCGGTACCGCTGCTGCAGCGCGCCTACCGGACGCGCGCGCTGGTCGAGGCGCTCGACGCGACCGTCCGGCTGTTGCGCAGCCGCGCGACACTGCTCGAGACCGCACCCGCGCGCCTCGAGGACGCGCTGCCGGCGTGGATCGGCGACGAGACGCGCCTGGCCGAAAGGCTGCAATCGGCGCGCGACCTGCTCTTTCCGGCACCCGATTCGCCGCGCGTGCGCGCCGAGACGGCGATGCTCGTCGAAGCGATCGACGTGCGCGACCTGCTGCTCGCCAGCCGGCTCGATCTCGACCTTCTCGGCGACGACGAGCGCGGGCGAGCGGTGCGCGGTCGCGTGGCCGGCGCGCTGCGCGCACTCGCCGACATCCTCGAACGCGACGCGGTCGCACGACCCGGCGCCGGCACCGTGCGGGGTCGGCACGAGGCACCCCACGCATCGGGGGTGACGCGAGCGTTCGTCGCCGACACGCTGCTCGACGGAATCTTCGAAGCGGGCGATCCTCGCGCACAGTTGCTGCCCGCGTTCGTCGCGCGGCTCGAGCGCCTCGAATCCGGCGTGCAACGGATCGCGCTGCGCATGCGGGGCGGCGGAGAGCCGCTCGCGCTCTCGCGCGCGCAGCTCCGGATATTCGCCGCGGCCGAATCGTGGCCGCTGTCGGCGCTGCGCGCGAACGCGTCGCTGCGCTCGCCGGTGTTCCGCCATGCGGTGCGAATGGGCCTGGCGCTCACCGCGGCGTACTTCATCGCCCTGCGCCTGCCGTGGAGTTCGCATCCGCACTGGCTCGTGCTCGGCGTGGCCGTCGTGCTGCGTGGAACGCTCGAACAGACACTGGCGCGGCGCAACGATCGCATCTCGGGGACGGTGATCGGCTGCCTCTTGGTGATGCTCCTGGGCGGGCTGCGGTCGACGCCGATGATGATCGCCGCCTTCCTCGCCGGCGTCGGCGTCGCGCACGCGTTCGTGACGGTGCGCTATCGCGTCACTGCCGCGGCCGCGACCGTCCTGGCGCTGCTGCAGGCGCATCTGGTCGATCCGCTGGCCCCGTTCGCCGTCTTCGAGCGGCTCGCCGACACGGTGCTCGGCGCGGCGCTCGCGTGGGCGTTCAGCTACGTGCTGCCGGCGTGGGAGCGGCGCACGCTGCCGCAGCAGGTCGAACGCGCGCTCGCCGCGTTGCGTTCGTACGCCGGACATGCGTTGCGCAGCGATCCGCACGCGGGCGTCGCGCAGCGCATGGCGCGCCGCTCGGCCTATGACGCGCTCGGCATGATCGCCAGCGCGTTGCAGCGCAGCCGCTTCGAGCCGCACGGCGTGCGACCGCCGCTGGCCGAACTGGCGGCGATGCTCGAAGCCGCACAGCGTTTGATGGCGCACCTGTCGGTCATCCGGATGTCGCTCGCACTGCGCCCCGATGCCCCGCAACGACCGGAAAGCGTCGCGGCCATGCACCGCGCCGACCAGGCGTTGCAGGAGGCACTCGATCGCGCGTCGACGAACGCCGTTCCGGACGCGCCGCCCGATCCGGGCACACTGCCCGGGGCGACGCCGCAGGAGGACCCCGCGGCGTGGCTGATGCGGCGGCTTCGCATCGCGGTGGCCGACGCAGTCGCGGTACGAAACGCCGCCGACGTGGCGCTCGCCGCGCTCGACGCCGGTCCCGCTCAGCTGCAGCGCAGGTGACGATCGCGCACGATCTCGAGCACCTCGTCCGGGTCGCGCTGCCACCAGTGCGTCGACAGGATCTCGACCTCGTGCGCGCCGCGGTATCCGTTCGCCTCGACGCGCGCGCGCAACTCGGGCAGGTCGATGACGCCGTCGCCCATCATCCCGCGGTCGAGCAGCAGGTCGCGCGTGGGCACCAGCCAGTCGCAGATGTGATAGGCGAGCAGGCGCGCCGCGCTGGCGCGGGCGAGCGCCGGCGCCAGCCGGGGATCCCACCAGACGTGGTAGGCGTCGACGGCGACGCCGATCGCACCCGACGCCGCCTCGCCCGGCTTCACCGGGTCGATCTCGTCGCACAGGTCGAGTGCCTGGTCGAGCGTGTTCACGCAGGCGCGGTCGGCGCAGTACATCGGGTGCAGCGGCTCGATTGCCAGCGGCACGCCACTGGCGCGCGCATGCGGCAGGATCTCGACGAGACCGTCACGCACCATCGCGCGCGCGCCGTCGAGATCGCGCGTGCCCGACACCACGCCGCCGACGACGAGCACCAGGCAGCGCGCACCGAGCGTCGCGGCGTCGTCGATCGCCCGCAGGTTGTCCTCGATCGCCGCGCGCCGTCCGGCTGCGTCGGCGGCGGGGAACATTCCCCCGCGGCACAGTCCGCTCACCGACAGCCCGTTCGCGCGGATGCGGCGCGCCGCCTCCGCGGCGCCGAGCTCGGCGAGCTTGTCCCGCCACGGGGAGATGCCGCGAATGCCGTGCCGCGCGCACGCTTCGATCATCTGCGCGAGGTTCCACTGCTCGCGCACCGTCGCCGTGTTCAGCGAAAGCCGTGCGGGATCGGGCGCCTCGGGTTGCGGGTTCGGCCCGGTCGTGCGTGTGGATTCGGCCCCTGCCTGCGAGGACACGCTCATCGCTCGAGGGCCGCGTCGACGCCCTGCGTGGCGAGCCAGTTCGCCATCCGGGAGGCGGCGAGCCCCGGATCCTCCAGCAGACCCGCGGCGTCGGCGAGCCGGAACAGCTCCGACAGGTGCAGCGCGCTGCGCGCCGACTGCTGTCCGCCCACCATCACGAAATGGTCCTGCTGGCCGTTCAGCCACGCCATGAAGACGATGCCCGTCTTGTAGAAGCGCGTCGGCGCACCGAAGATGTGCCGCGACAGCGGCACCGTGGGGCCGAGGATCTCGTGAAAGCGTGCGACCTCTCCCTGGGCGAGCGCCGACAGCGCCGCCGAAGCGGCCGGCGCGATGGCATCGAAGATGCCGAGCAGCGCGTCGGAGTGGCCGTATTCGTCGCCCTCGATCAGCTCGGCGAAGTGGAAATCGTCGCCGGTGTACATGCGTATGCCGGGGACGAGCCGGCGCCGCATCGCGATCTCCTTGTTCCGATCGAGCAGCGAGATCTTCACGCCGTCGACGCGCTCGGCGTTGCGGTTCAGGATCTCGACCGCGACGTCCATCGCGGCGTCGGCGTCGCGGTGTCCCCAGTATCCGGCGAGCGCGGGATCGAACATCTCGCCGAGCCAGTGCACGATCACCGGCTCGCGTGCCTGCGACAGCAGCCGGTCGTAGACCCGCGCGTAGTCGTCGGGCGACTTCGCGCACGCGGCGAGCGCACGGCTCGCCATCAGGATCAGGCGCCCGCCGAGCGACTCGATCGCCTCCATCTGCATCTCGTACGCGGCGATCACCTCGCCGACCGACGACACCGCGCCGGCGGGCAGATGATCGGTGCCGCAACCGGAGGCGACGACGGCGCCCTGCTCGCCCCGTGCGGCGTCCAGCGTGCGACGGATCAGCTCGAAGGACGTCGGCCAGTCGAGGCCCATTCCGCGCTGTGCGGTGTCCATCGCCTCGGCTACGCCGAGGCCGAGCGACCACAGCCTGCGCCGGCACGCGATCGTTGCGTCCCAGTCGATCGCGCAACCGACCCACGGGTCGACCTCGGCGAGCGGATCGGCGACGACGTGGGCGGCGGAATACGCGATACGGTCGAAGGCGACGCGCGCGTGCGTCGCGAAGGGCTTCGGTTGCGAGAGCGTGAAGCGGCGCAGTGCGCCGCCCGCCGCGGGAAGCTTCAGCGAGGGCATCGCTTCCTCCTTCGATGGCGAATAGGTGTGTATACGCGCCGCCTCAGAACGTGTGAAGGAACCGTAGCGAGCGGCCCGAGGTCGCGCCGAGAAGCGCAGCCGTACGCGAGTACGGCGAGCATCGCAGG
>DASWVL010000015.1:0-5643 GCA_036406255.1 Zeimonas sp. | reverse complement strand
CGACTGCGAATGGAAGAACGCGGTGAGCAACAGGAAGAAGCACAGGAAGATCACGACGAAGAGGTCGCGCCGCGCCTGCATCTCCATCAGCTTCACGCCGAGGAACAGCACGAGCAGGACGACGCCCGGCTCGCGTCCGAACAGCGTCCCGTACTGCGCGTAGACGGCGGCGCAGCAGCCGATCGTCGCGATCCAGCGCACCGACGCGCGCGGCAGCCAGCGCCCGGAGAGCACGAGCGCGAATCGCCAGCCGAAGAGCGCGGCGAAGGCGACGCCCGCCCATACGGGCAGGTAGGGCAGGTGCGGCAGCACCGACGCCAGCACCGGCAGCATCAGGAACAGCGTGTCGCGTCTTTCGCGTTCCCACTGCGCGCCCATCGTGCCGCCGAGCGCGCGAAGCGAATATCGCAGGGGACGTGCCATCGTCGTCGTCCGGATGCGGCCGGTCAGCGCGACCAGGTGGCCAGCGCCTCGAGGCAGCGCAGCCGGTGCGCCGGCCCGCAGTCGGCGTCGATGCGAAGGCCGGGCAGGTGCAGCGCGAAGCGCACGCCGGCCGCGTCGGCGTCGATCGTCCAGCGGGTCAGCCGCGACAGGCGTGTCTCGTCGTCCATCGGCGCCGGGAGCGTGTCCCAGTCGAGCGTCGTCTCGCCGAACTCGGCCTCGCCGAGCTGCAGCGTCACCAGATCGAGCGAGGCGCTGCGCGCGACGGCCTTCCAGGCGATCCGCTGCGGCGGATCGCCGTCGGTGTAAGGACGCAGCGCGACGAGGTCGCCTTGCCCGCTTCCGTTGCGTTCGCCCTCGCCCTGCGAGGCGCTGCGGGCCGGCAGCGGTGCGGCCGGCGTTTCCGGCGCCGGGAACACGAGCACTCGTTGCATCGGCTGCCAGCGCACGCGCGCACGCCAGATGCCGATCGGAAAGGTCGTCGCGAGCGTGAAGCGCGGCATCGGCATCCAGCCGCGGCGCTCGGTGGGCAGTGCCACCGAGACGAACTGTTCGGCGCCGGCCGGCACGTCGAAGTGCTCGGGCCGGGCCATGCCCGGCGCGTGCAGCGCCAGCGCAAAGCGCTCGAAGCGCGTGGCGTTGCGTGCGATCAGCGTGAACTCGGCGTGCTGCCCGGCAAACACCGGCTCGGTACGCGCCCCGCGCAGCGTCAGCATCGCGACGTTGCGGACCGTGTGCAGCAATCCGACGAGGGCGACGCCGGCGATCAGGAACGTCAGCGCGTAGCCGAGGGTGAGCTGGTAGTTCAGCGCGGCGACCAGCATCGCCAGCAGCGCAGCGCCGAACAGCAGCCCGGCGGCGCTCGGCCCGATGGCGACGTTGCGCCGGCCGATGCGGAATTCGCCCGGCTGCGCGCCCGCGCCGAAGCGGTTCGCGCTCGCGCCCGCGTTCGCGGCGTCGGCGTCCGCGCTCGCGCCCGCGTTCACGGCACCGCGACCGCCTTCAGCAGCTCGGCGACCAGCTCGGCACGTGCCCGGTGCGAGCCGGTGCTGCCCCGGGCCGGCCGCAGCCGGTGTCCGGCGACGGCGACGAGTACCGACTGCACGTCGTCGGGCAGAACGTGGTTGCGTCCGTCGAGCATCGCCCATGCGCGCGACGCGTGCAGCAGCGCGAGCCCCGCGCGCGGACTCAGCCCCTCGGCCAGCGACGGGCTGCGTCGGCTGTACGTGACGAGGTTCTGCACGTAGTCGAGCAGCGCGGGCGCGCAGCGGATTTCGCGCACGTGGCGCTGCGCCTGCACGAGTTGCGCAGCGTCCATCTTCGCCGGCAGCCGCTCGAGCATTTCGCGCCGATCGATGCCCTCGAGCAGCGCGCGTTCGGCCTTCGCGTCCGGATAGCCGAGTTCGACGCACATCAGGAAGCGGTCGAGCTGCGATTCAGGCAGCGGAAAGGTGCCGATCTGGTCCTGCGGGTTCTGCGTGGCGATCACGAAGAACGGCTCCGGCAGTGGACGCGCCTCTCCGTCGATCGACACCTGGCCTTCCTCCATCGCCTCGAGCAGCGCGGACTGCGTCTTCGGCGACGCGCGGTTGATCTCGTCGGCGAGCAGCACCTGCGAGAACACCGGGCCGGGATGGAAGACGAAGCTCGCGCGCTCGCGGTCGAACACCGAGACGCCGACGATGTCCGCGGGAAGCAGGTCGTTGGTGAACTGCACGCGCTTGAAGCGCAGGCCGAGCGAGATCGACAGTGCGTGCGCCAGCGTCGTCTTGCCGACTCCGGGGAGGTCCTCGATCAACAGGTGGCCGCGTGCGAGCAGGCACGCGAGCGCGAGCTTGATCTGCGGCTGCTTTCCCACGACGACTTCGCCGACCTGCGCGGCGACCGCCTGGATCCGCTCTAGCATGGAGAATACGAAGTTCGGGGGGTCGCGATCGAGTGTACTGGATGCCCGGCGCCGGTCGGGTGCGAGGCTTCCCGCGTTTGGACGATCGGGTCGGCACGCCGATAATCGGTTCCTCGGCCGGCATCGACGGCGCGCAGTGCACCGTCCCGCATTCTTGTCCCGGAGGATCCATGTCCGCACAACCCCAGGCGAACGTCGACGGCGCGAGCGAGGCGCTCGTCACCGTCGAGCGCGACGGACCCGTCGCCCGCGTCACGCTCAACCGCCCTGCGCAGTTCAACGCCCTGTCCGAGGCGCTGATGGAGTCGCTGCAGCGCGCGCTCGACGAGATCTCCGCCGATCGTTCGGTGCGCGTCGTCGTCCTCGGCGCCGCCGGCAAGGCCTTCTGCGCCGGGCACGACCTGCGCGAGATGCGCGCCGAGCCTTCGCACGACTACTACCGCACGCTGTTCGCGCAGTGCTCGCGGCTGATGACGTCGATCCAGCGCATGCCGCAACCGGTGATCGCGCGCGTGCAGGGCATCGCCACCGCCGCCGGATGCCAGCTCGTCGCCGCCTGCGACCTCGCCGTCGCGGTCGACACCGCACGCTTCGCCGTGTCCGGCGTGAACCTGGGGCTGTTCTGCTCGACGCCGTCGGTCGCGCTGTCGCGCAACGTGCCGCGCAAGGCGGCCTTCGAGATGCTCGTCACCGGCGAGTTCATCGATGCGCAGGCGGCGCTCGCCCGCGGCCTGGTGAACCGCGTCGTGCCGGCCGCCGAGCTGGACTCCGCGATCGGCGCGCTCGTCGAGCGGATCGTCGCCAAGCCGCCCGAGGCGATCGCGCTCGGCAAGGACCTCTTCTACCGCCAGCTCGAGATGGGTGTCGAGGGCGCGTACCAGCTCGCCGGCCAGACGATGGCGTGCAACATGATGGAGCCGTCGGCGCTCGAAGGCGTGCAGGCCTTCCTCGAGAAGCGCCCGCCGCGCTGGGATTGAGCCTGCTTCGGCGCCGGGTACCCGCGGCCGGCCCCGGCGTCCGCCGGCGTCGGTGCTGCGCTGCGGCGGGAGCCGGCGCCGACTCCCTATAATCGCCCCTTTCCCCGCGAATCCCCGATTGGTGAACCCCTGATGAAAATCCTCGTTCCCGTCAAGCGCGTGGTCGACTTCAACGTGAAGGTGCGCGTCAAGAGCGACCAGAGCGGCGTCGACATCGCCAACGTGAAGATGTCGATGAACCCCTTCGACGAGATCGCCGTCGAGGAGGCGGTGCGGCTGAAGGAGAAGGGGGTCGCCACCGAGATCATCGCCGTTTCGTGCGGCCCGCAGCAGTGCCAGGAAACGCTGCGCACGGCGATGGCGATCGGCGCCGACCGCGCGATCCTCGTGCAGACCGACGCCGAGCTGCAGCCGCTGGCCGTGGCCAAGATCCTGAAGGCGCTGGTCGATCGCGAGCAGCCGCAGCTCGTCATCCTCGGCAAGCAGGCGATCGACGACGACGCCAACCAGACCGGCCAGATGCTCGCCGCGCTCGCCGACCTGCCGCAGGCGACGTTCGCCTCGAAGGTCGAGATCGCCGACGGCAAGGCGCAGGTCACGCGCGAGGTCGACGGCGGGCTCGAGACGATCTCGATCGCGCTGCCGGCGGTGGTCACCACCGACCTGCGCCTGAACGAGCCGCGCTACGTCACGCTGCCGAACATCATGAAGGCGAAGAAGAAGACGCTCGACGTCGTCAAGCCGGAGGATCTTGGCGTCGACCCGTCGCCGCGGCTGAAGACGCTGAAGGTGGCCGAGCCGCCCGCTCGCAGCGCCGGCGTGAAGGTGCCCGACGTCGCCACGCTGGTGGCGAAGCTGAAGAACGAAGCGAAAGTGATCTGAAGGGGAACGACGACATGGCAGTTCTCGTCCTGGCCGAACACGACAATGCATCGCTGCGGCCCAGCACGCTCAACACGATCGCCGCCGCGCAGCGCATCGGCGGCGAGGTGACCGTTCTCGTCGCCGGCAGCGGATGCGAGAACGCGGCGCAGGCGGCCGCGCAGGCCGCCGGCGTCGCGAAGGTGCTGCTCGCCGATGCGCCGCAGCTGGCCGACCAGCTCGCCGAGAACGTCGCGGCGCAGGTGCTCGCGGTCGCCGGCGGTTACGAGCACATCCTCGCGCCCGCCACCGCGTTCGGCAAGAACGTGCTGCCGCGCGTGGCCGCGAAGCTCGACGTCGCGCAGGTGAGCGACATCATCGGCGTCGAATCGCCCGATACCTTCCTGCGCCCGATCTACGCGGGCAACGCGATCGCCACCGTGCAGAGCGCCGATCCGGTCAAGGTGATCACCGTGCGCACCACCGGCTTCGATGCGGTCGAGGCGAGCGGCAACCAGGCGCCGGTCGATCCGGTCCAGGCCGTCGCCGATTCCGGCAAATCGAGCTTCGTCGGACGCGAGATCGCGCGCAGCGACCGTCCCGAACTCACCGCGGCACGCGTCGTCGTCTCCGGCGGCCGCGGCATGGGCAGCGCCGAGAACTTCAAGCTGCTCGAGCCGCTCGCCGACCGGCTGGGCGCCGCGCTCGGCGCCTCGCGCGCCGCGGTCGACGCGGGCTACGCGCCGAACGACTGGCAGGTCGGGCAGACCGGCAAGATCGTCGCGCCGCAGCTGTACGTCGCGATCGGCATCTCCGGTGCCATCCAGCACCTGGCGGGCATGAAGGACAGCAAGGTCATCGTCGCGATCAACAAGGACGAGGAAGCGCCGATCTTCGGCGTCGCCGACTACGGCCTGGTCGGGGACCTCTTCACGATCGTCCCGGAGCTGGTAAAGGAACTGGGCTGACCTGAAACCGAACTGCGCGCGGGCGCATCGCGTGCGCCGCGCTTGAGGAGCCGTCATGGCGACCTACCGCGCCCCGCTCGAAGACATGCTCTTCGTCCTCCGGCAGCTCGCCGGAATCGACGAGCTGGCCACGCTTCCCGACTTCGCCGACGCCGGCTACGACACGGCGCGTGCCGTGCTCGAGGAGTGCGCGAAGTTCAACGAGAACGTCGTCGCCCCGCTGAACCGGAGCGGCGACCTGCAGCCCGCCACGCTCGAGAACGGCGAGGTGAAGACCTCGCCCGGCTTCGCCGACGCGTTTCGCGGTTTCGTCGACGGCGGTTGGCAGGGCGTGCAGCACCCGGAGCAGTTCGGCGGCCAGGGGCTGCCCAAGCTCGTCGCCACGCCGTGCATCGAGATGCTCAACGCGGCGAACCTGTCGTTCGCGCTGTGCCCGCTGCTCACCGACGGCGCGATCGAGGCGCTGCTCACCGCGGGCTCGCCCACGCAG
>DASWVL010000014.1:0-2484 GCA_036406255.1 Zeimonas sp. | reverse complement strand
GCACAGCACCGTGTCTCGTTCCTGTCCGACTCCTTC
The DNA here is from genome assembly GCA_036406255.1 of Zeimonas sp. Taxonomy (GTDB): domain Bacteria; phylum Pseudomonadota; class Gammaproteobacteria; order Burkholderiales; family Burkholderiaceae_E; genus Zeimonas. Next base: position 2,448 of record DASWVL010000014.1, on the reverse strand, counting down.
GGAGCGGTCGTCGGCAACTGGGCGCGCTCGACAGTCGGCCGACGTCGCTGGGAGATGCCGGAGACGGACTTCCTGTCGCCCGACTGGGACACGCACCGCGCGATCTGCGAGGCGCACAAGCCCTTCGAGAACTTCGAGTTCAGCCAGATCGATCCGGACGGCAACGTGCACCACCAGTCGCTCAGCGGCCATCCCGTGTACGACGAGAACGGCCAGTTCGCCGGATACCGGGGCGTCGGGCGCGACATCACACGCGAGAAGCAGCAGCGCCTCCTGCTCGAGCTGGAGGGCGACATCGCATCGATCATGCGCGAGCAGACCGAACCACAGCGCGTGATCACGGCGATCCTGATCACGGTCTGCGGCAAGCTCGGCTGGATCGGCGGCGTGCATCTGGTGCTCGCGGGCCGCGGCCTGCAGGCGCGCGAACGCTGGGGCTATCCGGCGTTCACGAACGCGATCGCGGCGCTTCCCCGCGAGATCGCGCTCGACGACGGCGGCATCGAGGACGAATGCTGGCACGACGCGCGCGACGCCTGGATCACGGACCTCGCCTCGCATCCGTCGTTCGCCACGCGATACCGCACGCGCGCACTTGGCGCGAACGCGGCCTTCGTCACCGTGCTGCGCGACGAGCACGGGCGCGCGCACAGCCTGCTGCTGTTCCTCGCGCCGGTGGCGTTCCGTGGCGAGAGCTTCCTGCGCGACGTCGCCGAAACGCTCTCGCGCACGCTGTCGCTGTACCTGCAGCGCAAGGCGGCCGAGAGGCGGCTGACCTATGCCTCGCTGCACGACGCGCTCACCGGGCTGCCGAACCGCGCGCACCTGCTGCAGCAGCTCGACGAACGACTGCGCGCCGGCGAGCGCGCGGCGCTGCTGTACGTCGACCTCGACCGCTACAAGCTGATCAACGACACGCTCGGGCACAGCGCGGGCGACAAGGCACTGATCGAAGTCGCACGACGGCTCGACGAGGCGGTCGGTGCGCGCAATGTCGTCGGTCGCATGGGCGGCGACGAGTTCGTCGCGCTGATCTCTCCGGCGGGCACGCGCGACGAGATCGAGGCACTCGCCCGCGCGGTCCTCGGCTCGATCGAACGTCCGCTCGTGCTGTCGAATCGCGCGTATTTCCTGTCGGCCAGCATCGGCGTTGCCTTCGCCCCCGACGACGCCACCGACGCGCAGTCGCTGATCCGCTGTGCCGACGCCGCGATGTACCAGGCGAAGTCGGCCGGACGCAACGATGTCCAGTTCTTCGCGGGCGGCGTCTCCGACGGCCGCGCCGAGCAGCTGCAACTGGTCGCCGAGCTGCCGCAGGCAATCCAGCGCAGCGAGATCGACCTGCACTACCAGCCGATCATGAACATCGGCGAACGTCGCGTCGTGGGCTTCGAAGGACTGCTGCGCTGGCGCCATCCGGCGCGCGGGCTGCTGCTACCCGACCAGTTCCTGCCGGCCGTCGAGCAGAGCAGCGCGATCCGCGAGCTCGGCCTGTGGTCGATTCGCCGCGCGCTCGACGACCGCGTGCGCCTGGGGCTCGACGCGTATCCGGACATCGCCGTCTCGGTGAACGTTTCCGCGCGCCAGCTCGCCGAGGACGGCTTCCTCTCCGCGCTGAACGAGTCGATGCTGGAGCGGCGTTTCCCGCCTCGCCTGCTCAGGCTCGAGCTGACCGAAAGCGCGTTCATCGAGCATCCCGATCGCACGGTGATGCTGATCGGCGAGCTGCGCCGCCTGGGGGTGCGCGTCGTCATCGACAACTTCGGCACCGGCTACGCCTCGTTGTCGTACCTGAAGAACCTGCCGGTCGACGGACTGAAGATCGACCGCGCGTTTGTCGAGAACCTTCCCGACGACCGCGGCAACGCCGCGATCGTCCAGGCGATCACCGCGATGGCGGCCAAGCTCGGCATGCAGGCGATGGTCGAGGGCGTCGAGACGGCCGCCGAACTGCGCGAGCTGCGTGCGCTCGACTGCGATCAGGTGCAGGGAACGCTGATCTGCGATCCGCTGCCCTTCGCCGAGCTGGCGGAGTTCCTCGAGTCGCTGCCGACGCTGCGGCGGATGCATCTCGTGCACGACGCCGACGCGATCGAATCCCGCGAAGCCTGAAGGCGCGTCGCGGCAGTCGGCCGCGGGACGCGCCGTTGCGGTGGCGGGCTTGCGCGCTGCCGCCGTGTGTGGGCCACGCGCCAGCGCCAGTGGGCGCCACCGGGACGCTGCGCTCGGCGACGTGATCGCTGCGGCGGTCGGTGCTTCGCACCGACTGCCCTCCGCTGCTCGCCTCGGGGTCGCGCGGCGCAACTCGCTGCGCGCGCTTTGCGCGCTGCGCTCGAACAGGGCGCCGCGAGTCGGAGGTACGAAGCGCGCTTCGCGCGCCGACCCCGAGGCTGCGCTGCTCGGCGCCGCAGACATCGCGCCGCTGAGCGCAGCGCCGCCTCGGCGCGA
>DASWVL010000013.1:0-3578 GCA_036406255.1 Zeimonas sp. | reverse complement strand
GAGCCAGGCGCTGCTGAAGGACACCTACGCCAAGCTCACGCCGTGGCAGGTGGCGATGGTCGCGCGCCATCCGCAGCGGCCGTACACGCTCGACTACGTGCAGGCGATCTTCACCGACTTCCACGAACTGCACGGCGATCGCGAGTTCGCCGACGACCCGGCGATCGTCGGCGGGCTGGCGCGCCTGAACGGCCAGCCGGTGATGGTGCTCGGCCACCAGAAGGGGCGCGGCACGAAGGAGCGCGGGCAACGCAATTTCGGCATGCCGAGGCCCGAGGGATATCGCAAGGCGCTGCGGCTGATGAAGCTCGCCGAGAAGTTCGAACTGCCGCTGTTCACCTTCGTCGATACGCCCGGCGCCTTTCCGGGCATCGACGCCGAGGAGCGCAACCAGTCCGAGGCGATCGGGCGCAACCTGTACGAGATGGCGGCGCTGCGCGTGCCGATCGTCACGACGGTGATCGGCGAGGGCGGCTCGGGCGGCGCGCTCGCGATCGCCGTCGGCGACGTGACGCTGATGCTGCAGTATTCGATCTATTCGGTGATCTCGCCCGAGGGCTGCGCCGCGATCCTGTGGAAGAGCGCCGAGAAGGCGCCCGAGGCGGCCGAGACGCTCGGCATCACCGCGCACCGGCTCAAAGCGCTCGGCCTGGTCGATCGCATCATCAGCGAGCCGGTGGGCGGTGCGCACCGCGATCCGGCGCACATGGCGCAACTGCTCAAGCGCGCGCTCTCCGACGCCTTGCGCCAGTTCCAGGGCGTCGATCCGAAAGGGCTGCTCGAGCAGCGGCACCAGCGGATCCTCCACTATGGAAAGTTCAAGGAGCTCGACCAGGGCTGAGCGAGCGCCTTCGTCGGGCGCGGCCGACGCCGTGCTCGATGCGGTCGCCTCGTCGCTGCGCCGGCTCTGCCTCGCGCACCGCGTCGTCGTCGCGTTCAGCGGCGGCGTCGACTCCACCGTACTTCTCGACGCGGTCGCGCGTTGCTGGCCGAAGGAGCAGGTGGCCGCGTGGCACGTGCATCATGCACTGCAGCCGCAGGCCGACGACTGGCTCGCGCACTGCGAGCGCGAGGCTGCGCGGCTCGGCCTTCGCTTCGGAGCCACGCGCCTGCAGGCGCCGCCCCCGCGCGGGGTCAACGTCGAGGCATGGGCGAGGCAGGCGCGTTATCGGGCCCTGTGGGATGCCGTCGCGAGTACGGGCTCGCAGGCGCTTCTCACCGCGCATCACGCCGACGACCAGCTCGAGACGGTGCTGATGCGCCTTGCGCGCGGCAGCGGCCCCGCGGCGCTCGCCGGCATGACGCCACTGCAGCGCCGGGCGGGCGGCTGGCTGCTTCGTCCGCTGCTGTCGGTCGGCCGCGAGCGCATCGTCGCCTGCGCGCGCGAGCGCGCCCTGGCCTGGGTCGAAGACCCGATGAACGAGGACGACGCATATCTGCGCGTCGCGCTGCGCACGCGCGTGATCCCCGAACTGGCGAAGGCGGTGCCGTCGTTGCGCGAGAACGTGCTCCGATCGGCCGCGTGGCTGCGCGAAGGCGGCGAGGCGCTTCGCGAGCGCGCAGAGGTCGACCTTCGCGAGGCGGGCGTCGCGCCGGCGGCGCGTTCGATCGACCGGCGCAGAATCGCCGCGCTGCCCGCCGCGCGGCGCGATCGCGCGGTGCGCGCCTGGTTCGCCGAACTCGGCGTCGCGATGCCCGACCGCGCGCGGCTCGCTGCGTGGGTTTCGCAGATGCTGCTCGCCGGATCGGCGTCGGCCGACTTCCGGCACGAAGGGCTTCGCTTTCGCCGCTATCGCGATGCGATCTCGGTGCACGACGCGAACGCCGACGACGAGGCCGCGGCGCCGCCAGCCTGGGCGTTCCGTTGGAGCGGCGAGCGCGAGATCGATGTGCCGGGGTGGGGCGGCGTGCTGCGATTCACGCCGACCGCCCGCGCCGACGCCGTTGCAGCCGACTGGCTCGCGGCACGGCCGCTCGAGGTGCGCGCGGCACGCAGCGGCGAGCGGCTGCGTCCCCGCGCCACGGGACCGCGGCGCAGGTTGAAGATCCTGTTCCAGGAGCGCGGTGTGGCGCCGTACCTGCGCGCGCGACTTCCTGCGCTGTACGCCGGCGATCGACTGCTCTACGTCGCGGGAATCGGGATGGATCGTTGCGCGACGCCTTCGCGCGCGAGCGATGCGCCGCCGAGCGGCGACGACGTGCCCGCACTCGCGCTCGCACACGGGCGCGACGTGCGCGTCGAGATCGACTGGCACCCTGACCGACCCGACGACGCGCGCGCGGCATTCTGCGTCCCCGTGCCTCCCGTATAATCGCAAGCCTTTTGCGCCGCTCCCGACGCGTTCCCGGCGTCGCTCGCACCCGCATCGAACAGCACGATGGCCCTGATCGTTCACAAGTACGGCGGCACCTCGATGGGCTCGGTCGAGCGCATCGGCAACGTGGCTCGCCGCGTCGCCACCTGGCGTGAGGCCGGACACCGCATGGTCGTCGTGCCGTCGGCAATGGCGGGCGAGACGAACCGGCTGATCGCGCTCGCGCGCGAGATCCAGCCGCAGCCCGACCGGCGCGAGCTCGACATGATCGCCGCCACCGGCGAGCAGGTCTCGGTGGGGCTGTTGGCGATGGCGCTGAAGGCGATCGGCATCGACGCCGTCAGCTATGCCGGCTGGCAGGTTCCGGTGCGCACCGACAGCGCGTTCACCAAGGCGCGCATCGTCTCGATCGACGACGCGCGCGTGCGCAAGGACCTCGACGCAGGTCGCGTCGTCATCATCACCGGCTTCCAGGGCGTCGACGGCGACGGGAACATCACCACGCTCGGGCGCGGCGGCTCGGACACCTCGGCGGTCGCGGTGGCGGCCGCACTGAACGCCGACGAGTGCCTGATCTACACCGACGTCGACGGCGTCTACACGACCGACCCGCGCATCGTTCCCGAGGCGCGCCGGCTCGAGCGCGTCACCTTCGAGGAGATGCTCGAGATGGCGAGCCTCGGATCGAAGGTGCTGCAGATCCGCTCGGTGGAGTTCGCCGGCAAGTACAAGGTGCGGACGCGCGTGCTGTCGAGCCTCACGCCGCCGGACATCCCGGTCGAGATCGAGGCGAAGTCGGGCACGTTGATCACCTTCGAGGAAGATCCGGAAATGGAGCAGGCCGTCATCTCGGGCATCGCGTTCAACCGCGACGAGGCGAAGATCACGATCACGCGGGTGCCCGATCGCCCGGGCATCGCCTACCAGATCCTTGGGGCGATCGCCGACGCGAACATCGATGTCGACATGATCATCCAGAACCAGAGCGTCGACGGAACGACCGATTTCTCGTTCACGGTGCAGGCGCCCGAGCTGCAGCGTGCGATCGACGTCCTGAACGCGAAGGTGAAGGACGAGATCGGCGCCAGCGTGATCATCGGCGACCCGAAGATCGCGAAGGTTTCGGTCGTCGGCATCGGCATGCGCTCGCACGTCGGCGTCGCCAGCCTGATGTTCCGGACGCTGTCCGAGGAAGGGATCAACATCCAGATGATCTCGACGAGCGAGATCAAGATCTCGGTCGTCATCGAGGACAAGTACATG
>DASWVL010000012.1:0-2518 GCA_036406255.1 Zeimonas sp. | reverse complement strand
TCGATCGAGCGCGGCGGGCGGTGATAGAAGCACGCCCCGCCCGTGCAGTTGTACGCGTGCCAGGTCGCGATCGGCAGCTTGTAGAGGATCGCGCTGCGCCCCGGCCCGCGCACGACGAAGAGCGCGGCCGCGCGGTCCATCGAGACGGAAAGGGCGAGCTTCGCGGACGCCGTGCGCTGCTCCTGCAGGTGCGCGACGTAGACGCCGGTCGGCCAGTCGTCGGGAATCCGGAAGCGGTACGGCGGCCACCGCCAGTCGACGTCGGACGCGCGCTCGGGCACGTCCTCGCCGGGGAGCCAGTCGGAGACGAGCATCGGCACGAAAGCCCCGGTCCAGCGGTGGAACGCCACGCGAAACGCAGGTGCGTCGGTGGCGACGCACAGTTCCAGCGTCTCGCCCGGGATGACGCTCGGCCGTTGCGGATAGCCGCGGATCACGGCGACCACCGTAGACGACAGCGGCGAATCAGGACGAAGGCCGTCGCGCGGTTCACGAATCGGGGAGCCGGCTGCCGGCGCTTCATCGGACGGCCACCGGCGCCGAGCGCTTGCGCACGAAGAACGGCGGCATCGCGATCGAGTGCAGCGGCATGCGGCGGAACGAGTCGAGCGCCTGCGCCGGCGTCTCGACGATCGGCTCCTCCTTGCGGTTGAACGACGTGTTCAGCAGCACCGGCACTCCGGTGCGCGCGGCGAAGCGCTCGAGCAGCGCGCGCAGCAGCGGGTCGTCGTCGGGCGCCACGGTCTGCAGGCGCGCGGTGCCGTCGACGTGCGTGACCGCGGGAATGCGCTCGGCGGCGCCGCGGTGCACGGGCGCCGCGAACTGCATGAACGGCGACGGACGGCGGATGTCGAAATATCGACCGGCTTCCTCGAGCAGCACGATCGGCGCGAGCGGGCGGAACCACTCGCGCTCCTTGACCTGCGAATTGATCCAATCGCGCACGACGCCGTCGCGCGGGTCGCCGATGATGCTGCGATGGCCGAGCGCACGCGGCCCGAACTCGCTGCACCCCTGGTACAGCGCAACGACGCGGGTCGCGAGCAGCTCGTCGACGAAACGCGTCGGCAGGTCGTCGGGGCGTTCGACGACGAGGTCGTCGGCGCCTTCGAGCACGCCTTCGATCGCAGCTTCGCGCGGCTCCGGGCCGAGGAAGTCGTTACGCCAGCGCCAGGTACAGCGCTGCCCGAGCAGCGCGGTGAGCCCGTAGACGGCGCAGCCGAGCGCGGTGCCCGCGTCGCTCGGCGCCGGCGGGATGAAGACCGCTTCGAAGGGCGTCTCGCGTAGCAGGCGGTCGTTCGCCGAGCAGTTCAGGCCCGTCCCGCCGGCGAAGCACAGCGACGAGAGACCGGTCCGTTCGTGCAGCGTGCGGGCCAGGCACAGCAGGGCGTCCTCGAAGGCACGCTGGCCGGCGGCAGCCAGGTTGGCGATGTCCGCGAAGCGGGAGTGGTCGTTCGGGTCGTAGCGGAAACCGGGACGCACCGCGACGATTTCGCGCCACGCGGGCGGAATCGTCACCGCGAAGCCGTCGACCTCGAGCGGCGGCAGACCGAACGCGTCGGGATCGCCGTGCGGGGCGAGGCCCATCACCTTGCCCTCGTTTCCCTCGCCGGGAAACATCGCCTGCGTCAGCAGGAAGTAGAACATCCCGAGGCCGACCGGTTCGCCGTCGTCGCCGGTCCACAACTGCTTGTCGAGGCAGTCGACCGCGCCCGACCGATCCGCTCGATAGAACGACGAGACTTCGCGCCAATGGGCCGGAACGCGGCCGCTTCCCGGCCAGCGCTCGTTGAACTGCGACGCGGGACTGCCCTGCCCGTCGACGATCATGACCGCCGCCTCGTCGAACGGCGACGGCGGGAAGACGCTGTACAGGTGCGAGAGATGATGCGAGATGCGCGTTCGTCTCGCCCCCGGCGAGAAGCTCAGGGTGGCGCGCAGTTCGTCGTCGTACTGGTCGAGACGTTCCATCTCGCGGTCCGACGAGAAGCACTCGACCAGCGCATCGACCGGACGCTCGGCGAGTTCGGGAATCGCACCGAGGTAGAAGTCGCGCAGGTCGCCGAGCTTGCCCCAGTGGTGCTTGCGCCGGGTCAGGCGTTCCTTCTGGATACAGCAGACGAGCGTCGATCCTTCGAGGACGCACAGGCTACCGTCCTGCGTGCGATTGACGCCGACGACGCGCGGTCCGCTGTCGCCTGCCGGCATGGCGACCCCAGGAGCGAAGTTGCGGTGAGCGGGCATCGCAAGCCGCATGCCGGCGCGCGGGCCGCGGGCGTCCGGAAACGCCGGCTGCACAACGAAAACGCCCGCTTTCGCGGGCGTCCTGCAGATCGGGAAGGCGGCCGAAGCAACGCCGGAAGCCGGTGCTTACTCCTCGAGCGAGAACGAAGCACTCACGCGACCGAGACGCACGAGCTTCATCAATGCAGCACCAGCGGATGCTGCATCAGCCCTTCGAAGCGCCGCAGGAAGTCGTCGACCTGCTCTTCGGACGGCTCGCTCTCGATCAGCTCCT
>DASWVL010000011.1:0-2339 GCA_036406255.1 Zeimonas sp. | reverse complement strand
CCTACCTGTCCTTCAAGTTCGACCCGAAACGCATCCCGAACCTGCCGCAGCCGATGCCGATGTACGAGATCTTCGTCTATGCGCCGCGCTTCGAGGGCGTGCACCTGCGCGGCGGCAAGGTCGCGCGCGGCGGGCTGCGCTGGTCGGACCGCATGGAGGACTACCGCACCGAGGTGCTGGGCCTGGTGAAGGCGCAGATCGTCAAGAACGCGGTGATCGTGCCGGTCGGCTCCAAGGGCGGCTTCGTCGTCAAGAACCCACCGCCGCCGAGCGACCGCGAGGCCGTGCTCGGCGAAGGCATCGCGTGCTACCGCCTGTACCTGCACGGCCTGCTCGATCTCACCGACAACCTCGTGCAGGGCCGCGTCGTGCCGCCGCCGGACGTGGTGCGCCACGACGGCGACGACCCCTATCTGGTCGTCGCCGCCGACAAGGGCACGGCGAGCTTCTCCGACTATGCGAATGCCGTTGCGGCCGAATACGGCTTCTGGCTCGGCGACGCCTTCGCCTCGGGCGGCTCGGCCGGCTACGACCACAAGAAGATGGCGATCACCGCGCGCGGCGCGTGGGAGTCGGTGATGCGCAACTTCCGCGAGCTCGGGCTCGACACGCAGGTACAGCCGTTCACGGTGGTCGGCATCGGCGACATGTCCGGCGACGTGTTCGGCAACGGCATGCTGCAGTCGCGCAAGATCCGCCTGCTGGCGGCCTTCGACCACCGTCACATCTTCATCGACCCCGATCCCGACCCCGAGGTGTCGTTCCGCGAGCGCGAACGCCTGTTCGCGCTGCCGCGCTCGTCATGGGACGACTACGACCGGGCGCTGATTTCGGAAGGCGGCGGGGTGTGGCCGCGCAGCGCCAAGTCGATCGCGCTGTCGCCGCAGACGTGCGCGGCGCTCGGCATCGAGGCCGAGTCGCTGATGCCGTCCGAGCTGATCCGCGCGATCCTGCGCGCGCCCGCCGACCTGCTCTACAACGGCGGCATCGGCACCTACGTCAAGGCGATGAACGAGACCGACGCCGCGGTGGGCGACCGCACCAACGACGCGGTGCGCGTCAATGGTGCCGAGCTGCGCTGCCGCGTCGTCGCCGAAGGGGGCAATCTCGGCCTCACCCAGCTCGGGCGCATCGAGTACGCGCTGAAGGGCGGCAAGCTGTACACCGACGCGATCGACAACTCGGGCGGTGTCGACTGCTCGGATCACGAGGTCAATATCAAGATCCTGCTCGACAGCGTCGTCGCCGCAGGCGAGCTCACCGGCAAGCAGCGCGACGCGCTGCTTGCCGAGATGACCGTCGAGGTCGCCGCGATGGTGCTGCGCGACAACTACGCGCAGACGCAGGTGCTGTCGGTGACACGCACCCGTGGGGTGGCGCTGCTCGACGAGCAGGCGGAGTTCATCCGCCGCCTGAGCATCGCCGGGCGCCTGAACCGCAAGCTCGAATTCCTGCCGATGGACGACGAGATCGCCGAACGCGCCGCGGCGCGCGTCGGTCTGGTCGCGCCCGAACTGGCGGTGCTGCTCGCCTACAGCAAGATCGAGCTGTTCGACGAGGTGCTCGCCTCGGACGTGCCGGAAGACCCCTACATCGGCACCGTGCTGTCGCACTACTTCCCGCACCTGCTGCGCGAGCGCTTCGCCGCACACATCGCGCGGCATCCGCTGCACCGCGAGATCATCACCACGCATGTGGTCAACAGCATGATCAATCGCGTCGGTCCGACTTTCGTCAGCCGCCTGCAGGGCGAAGTCGGTGCGTCGGCGCCGGACATCGTGCGCGCCTACATGGCCACGCGCGACGTCTTCGGGCTGGTGTCGATCTGGCGCGAGATCGAGGCGCTCGACAACCTCGTCGCCGACGCGGTCCAGACATCCATGATCATCGACTGCGCACGCCTCGTGCAGCGCGGCACTCTGTGGTTCCTGCGCCGGCGCGAATGGCTTGCCGACCTGCAAGCGACGCTCTCCTACTTCTCGCCCGGCGTCGCGGCGCTGTCCGAACAGTTGTACGGGCTGGTGTCCGACGACTACCGCGCCGAACTCGACGCCGTGGCCGGACGCTACTGCGAGCGTGGCGTGCCCGGAGAGCTCGCGCGCCGCATCGCGTCGCTCGACGAGCTGTATTCGGCGCTCGACCTCGTCGAAGTCGCGGCCGACACCGCCCGCCCGGAAGCGACCGTCGCGGCGGTGTATTTCACCCTCGGCGGCCACCTCGACCTGTACTGGCTCGGCGCCCAGATCGCCGCCCTGCCGGCCGACACGCGCTGGCAGAACCTCGCGCGCGGCGCGCTGCGCGTCGACCTGTCGAACCTCGCCCGCAGTCTCGCGGCGGAC
>DASWVL010000010.1:0-11443 GCA_036406255.1 Zeimonas sp. | reverse complement strand
CCGGGGCCGTTGCAGCGCTCCTCGGGGATCGCGTCGATTATAGCGACGAGCGTGCCAGCGGGTACGATTCGGCGCATGTGGCGTCCTCCCCAGAAGATCGTCTGGAAGCCGCGTGCCGGCGAGTGGCCGACGCGCGAACGGGCGCGCAGTTCGCCGCTGTTCGCGCCGGCACGGATCGGTCCGTTGTCGATCGCAGCGCGTACCTGGGTGCCGGCGATGGTGCCCTGGCGCGCGACCGACGACGGCTTCGTCACCGACGACAACGTCGACTGGTACGAGCGCTTCGCGCGCGGCCGCCCGGGCGTGCTCGTCGTCGAGGCCACCGGCGTGCGCGACATGCCCAGCGGCCCGCTGCTGCGCATCGGCGACGACCGTTTCGTTCCCGGCCTGCGGCGCATCGTCGATGCCGTGCGCAGCGCGAGCGGTGGCGAGACGAAGCTCTTCATCCAGCTGATCGATTTCCTGTCGATCCGGCGCCGCCCGGACCCCGAGCGGTTCCTGCGCAGGCACCTGGAGATCCGCGAGGCGCACCGTGCGGCGGTCGGCTTTCCGGCCGGCAGCGACGCCCGGGACGACGACGTGCGCGAGCGGCTGCTCGCGCTGGCGCCCGAGGCGCTCGCGCGCGTGCTCGACGAACGCGAACGCGAGGCACTGCGCATGGGTGCGCGCGAGCGCATCACCGACCTGCACCTGCCGCATGTGCGCGAACTGCCGCGCGTGCTGCCCGGCCTGTTCGCCGATGCGGCGCGTCGCGCCTGCGCCGCGGGCTTCGACGGCGTCGAACTGCACTACGCGCACGCCTACACGATGGCGTCGTTCCTGTCGGCGAAGAACGATCGCGACGACGGCTATGGGCGCACCCGCGCGGGCCGCGTGCGCCTGCCGCTCGAAGTGCTGCGCGCGGTGCGCGCGGCGATCGGCGATCGCATCGCCGTCGGCTGCCGGTACCTGGCCGAGGAGTGCATCGACGGCGGCTCGACGGTCGACGATGCGGTGCATTTCGGCGTTGCCTTCGCGCGCGAGGGCATCGATTTCCTCTCGGCATCGCGCGGCGGCAAGTTCGAGGATGCGCGCCAGCCGGCCGTCGGTGCGGCGGCCTATCCGTACACCGGCCCGAGCGGTTATGAATGCATGCCGCATCGGACCTCGGACGAGCGCGGTCCGTACGGCCGCAACGTCGAACCGAGCGCGGCGGTGCGGGTCGCGGTGCGTGCGGCAGGCTTCGACACGCCGGTGGTCGTGACCGGCGGCGTGCACGGCTTCGAGCAGGCCGAGCGCCTGCTCGTAGACGGACAGGCCGACTTCGTCGGATTCGCGCGCCAGAGCCTGGCCGATCCCGACTGGTTCACGAAGGTGCGTGCCGGCCGCGGCACCGAGGTCCGCGTCTGCGAGTACACGAACTACTGCGAGGCGCTCGACCAGAAGCACGAGCAGGTGACCTGCAAGCTGTGGGACCGCACGGGTCTCGAAGAACCTGGGCTGAAGCGGACGACCGACGGCAAGCGCCGGCTCGTCGCTCCGCCGTGGGGCGGGGAAAGGTGAAGGGTCGAGGGCCCTTCGCCTCTGTCCCTACTTCGTGCGCCCGTAGTAGTCCGGCAACCGCAGCCCGAACGCTCCGGCGGGCAGGCCGCGTGCGATGCGCACCTGCGCGCCGCTGTAGACCTCGTCCGGATCCTGGCGGCCGGTGCGATCGCGTACGCTTCGCAGCGGGCCCTTGTCGGCGCCGGTCAGCACGACGAGCTTCGGCAGCACCCGTTCGGCGCGCGGACGATCGACCACGGCCGCCACCTCGCCTCCGCGCAGCTCGACCAGCGTGCCCACTGGAAACGCGCCGATCGACAGCACGAAACGTTCGACGAGGTCGCGACAGAACAGCGACGACGCCCACTCGTTCAGCGCCGACAGCGCGTCCTCCACCGAAAGCGGGTTCGCGTATGCGCGCACCGCGGTCAGCCCGCTGAAGGTATCGACGATCGCCGTCATCCGGCCGAGCAGGCCGATGTCGTCACCGCGCAGCCGGCGCGGATAGCCGGAGCCGTCGAGCCGCTCGTGGTGTTCGGCGATCGCGCGCAGCACCGGGGGCGCGAGCGTGCCGGCGCGCTCGAGCAGGTCGAGGCCGATCGTCACGTGCTGTTGCACGAGGGCGTAGTCGTGCGGGGCGAGCACGCCCGGGTTTTCGAGCAGGTCGCGCGGAAGCAGCGCCTTGCCCAGGTCGAGCAGCAATCCGACGAGCACCACTTCGCGCAGCGATTGCGCCGGCATGCCGAGCGAACGGCCGAAGCAGGCAAGGTTCAGCGCGACCGCACAGGCGGGGTTCGGGCGCGGGACGTGCTGCGCGTACACAGCCTCGGCCCAGCGTAGCGCATCGGGGGCGTGCCGCAGCGTGGCGACGAAGCCGTCGATCGCCGGGTCGAGCGAGTCGAGCGCCGGTGTTCCGCCCTGTCGCACTTGCGCGACGAGCGCGTCGGCCGCGCCGACCAGTCGTGCGTGCGCGAGGCGCGCCTCCGGAAAGCTCTCGCGGATCGGCGTCGGATCGACCGGCTCGACGGCGCCGATCGTCTCGCCGTAGCGCGCACGAAGTTCGTCGATCTCGCAGAGGCGCGGCCTGCCGGGCCCGGCACGATGACCCGAGGCGAACCAGTTGCGCAGCTTTGCGACGGTGCCGCGCTGCTCGCGCAGCACCGGCTTGCCTTCGCTCGCCAGCAGCAGTGCACGCAGTCGCCCCCGGGCCTCGTTCGTCGGGTGCACGTCGTCGCGCGGCTCGGCCTTCGGCGACGGCTGCAGGTCGTCCCGCGTCGATGCGAGTCGGCGCGCCGCGCGGCGACGGCGGGTGCCGCTTTCCGCCGGGGCACCGACGGCAGCCTCCTCGCTGCCGGAGGCGGCGGCCGGGGCCGCAGGCTCGTCGGCGAGCGTCAGCACGTGTTCGCTCGACAGCACCACTGCTGCCTTGATTGCGTCGAGCATCTCGGGCACGGACCGGACGGGATCGACGCGAACCTGCCGGCAGTGCTTTCGGATCGCCGCCAGCTCGTCGCCGTTCGAGACGAGCAGCCCCCCCTGCGGCAGCGGCGTGTCGCTCCAGGGGCGATCGAGCTCGGCGACGAACATGCCGTGCAGCACGCGCCACGCGTCGATGCGCACGAGGTCGTGGTCGTCGTCGGCATCGAAGGACGATGGGTAGACGATTTCCTCGAGGTCGGCAACGAAGGACGTGGACATGACGCAGGCAGCCGGGAACGATCGGCCGAGCATAGCGGTGCCTCGGAGAGCCGGCCAAGGCGAAAAGCGGCGATGCAACGGTGTTTCTTCCTCGGGCCGACGAAAGGTCGCCCACCGTTCTTCGGTGGAACCGTCGCGCTACACTGGCTGCGATGACGACGCTGTCCGAACTGCGCAAGAGCTACGAGCGGGGCGAGCTGGACGAGGAACACGCGTCGGCCGATCCCTTCGATCAGTTCCGTCTGTGGCTCGGCCAGGCGCTCGGCGCCAGCGTGCCCGAGCCCAACGCGATGACGCTCGCCACCGTGGGCGAGGGCGCTCGCCCGTCCACCCGGATCGTGCTCATCAAGGACTTCGACGAGCGCGGCATCGTCTGGTACTCCAATTACGAGAGCCGCAAGGGGCGCGAGCTTGCCGGCAATCCGCACGCCGCGCTGCAGTTCCACTGGGTCGAGCTCGAGCGCGTGGTGCGCATCGAGGGGAGGGTGGAACGGGTCGACGCAGCCGAGTCGGATGCGTATTTCGCTTCGCGCCCGCTCGCTTCGCGACTGGGTGCCTGGGCATCGGACCAGAGCCGCCCGCTCGCCTCACGCTCGGCGCTGGTCGCCCGCGCCGCCGAGTTCGGCCTGAAGTTCGGGCTGCATCCGCCGCGGCCGCCGCACTGGGGTGGATACCGCCTCGTCCCCGACTACTGGGAGTTCTGGCAGGGTCGTCCTTCACGACTCCACGATCGACTCGCCTACCGCCGCGATTGCGCGAAAGGCGGATGGGCGGTGCAGCGGCTGGCGCCTTGAGGAAGGAGAAGGAGAAGGGGGAAGGGGGAAGGGGAAAACCGAAGCGCGGTGGGCGGTATACCGCTCGACCCGAAGTTCCCCTTCTCCCTTCCCCTTCCCCCTTCTCTTCCTCAATGCAACCTGCGTTCGAGCAGCTCCAGCAACGCAGCCGCGGGCAGGCCGCAGGCGCTGCTTGCGGAGCGCGCGGCCGCCGCTCGCAGGCGCGGAGCATGCGCGACCAGCGCCTCGAGCACGCTTGCCTCGTCGCGCAGGAGTGCGCCGGCGAGCGACTCGATCCATTCGGGACTCTCGCCTGCCTGGGCGCGACATTCGCATTGCCCGCCGGCCTCGAGCCGGGCCGCGAGCGCGACCAGGCGAAGCCGCATGGCCATCGGCAGGCGCGTCTCGCCGGCGAGCGTCTCGCTCAGTTCGGCGGCGAGCCCGGCGCGGTCGGTCGGACAGTCGATCAGGCGGGCGACGGCGTGCAATGCGGAAGACATGACTCCATTGGAGCAGAGCCCACGCGCGCCCGGCTTGATCGGCGTCATTTCGCAGGCAGGCGCGTCGGTGTCCCGGGCGTGTGGCGTGATCCCCGTCAGACGCCGGCTTCGGCGCGCAGCGCCTCGGCCTTGTCGGTGCGCTCCCACGAGAATTCCGGTTCGTCGCGCCCGAAATGTCCGTACGCGGCGGTCTTACGGTAGCACGGGCGCAGCAGGTCGAGCATCTGCACGATGCCGCGCGGGCGCAGGTCGAAATGGCGGGCGACGAGTTCGGAGAGCTTCTCGTCCGCGACGGCGCCGGTGCCCTGCGTGGTGACCATGATCGACGTCGGCTTGGCGATCCCGATCGCGTACGACAGCTGCACGAGGCAGCGGCGCGCGAGCCCGGCGGCGACGATATTCTTCGCGACGTAGCGCGCGGCGTAGGCCGCCGAGCGGTCGACTTTCGACGGATCCTTGCCGGAGAATGCGCCGCCGCCGTGCGGCGCCGAGCCGCCGTAGGTGTCGACGATGATCTTGCGTCCCGTGAGGCCGCAGTCGCCCTGCGGTCCGCCGACGACGAAGCGCCCCGTGGGATTGACGAGGTAACGAACGTCGCCGCGTCGCATCGACTCGGGGATCACCGGCTTGATTAATTCCTCGATTACCGCTTCGCGGATCAGCGCCTGGCTGATGTCCGGCGAGTGCTGCGTCGAGATGACGACGGTGTCGACCGACTGCGGGCGTCCGTCGGCGTAGCGCAGCGTGACCTGCGACTTCGCGTCCGGACGCAGCCAGGCGAGCTTGCCGCTCTTGCGCAGCTGCGACTGCCGCTCGACGAGGCGGTGCGCGTAGTAGATCGCGGCCGGCATGTACTCGGGCGTCTCGTCGCACGCGTAGCCGAACATCAGCCCCTGGTCGCCGGCGCCCTGGTCGAGATTGTCGTCGCCGGCATGGTCGACGCCCTGCGCGATGTCGGGCGACTGCTTGTCGTAGGCGACCATCACGCCGCAGCCGCGGTAGTCGATGCCGAACTCGGTGTTGTCGTAGCCGATCGACTTCAGCGTGTCGCGCGCGACCTGGATGTAGTCGACGTTCGCCTTCGACGTAATTTCCCCGGCCAGCACGACGAGACCCGTGGTGCAAAGGGTCTCGGCGGCCACGCGCGAGAACCGGTCCTGCGCGAGCAAGGCGTCGAGGACGGCGTCGGAAATCTGGTCGGCGACCTTGTCGGGGTGGCCTTCGGAGACCGATTCCGAGGTGAACAGATATTCGCTGGTCAAGGCTTCTCTCCTGTCGGCGCGCTGCCGGCTTTCGAGAAGCGGCGACGCTTTAGCGGTATTGATTCGACGCCCGATGCGCCGTTGCCGCCCCGCAAGTTGTCTCGTTAACTCGGCGGCATTCCGATTATAGGGTAGGCTCGCGCCTCGCCGACGGCCGCGCCCCTGTCCACTCGATGACGACTCCGCCGATGCCCCAACGTGCCGCACGCGGCGGCGTTGCGCTGTCCGTGCTGCGAGGTGTCGGGCGGCTGCCGCTCGGCCCGGCGCGCGCGCTGGGAGCGGGGCTCGGCTGGATCGCCTACGCGGCGTCGCCGGGGTATCGGCGCAAGATCCGCTCGAACCTGCGTCGCGCCGGCCTGGACTCGCTCGCGATGCGCTGGCGCGTCGCCGGCGAGGCCGGACGCACCATCGGCGAGCTGCCCTGGGTGTGGACACGTCCGCTCGCGCAGGTCGCCGCGCGCGTCTCGTGCTCGCGCGCCGACCTGGCGGTGCTCGACGAGGCCGAAGGCGCCGGCCTCGGCGTGCTCTTCGTCACGCCGCATCTGGGCGCATTCGACGTCGCCGCGCGCTGGTACGCGACTCGCGCGCCGATCACCGTACTGTTCAAGCCGCCCAGGAAGCGCTGGCTGCGTCCGCTCGTCGCCTTCGTCCGCGAGCGCGACGCGATGCGTGCAGTGCCGCCGACGATCGGCGGCCTGCGCGCGATGCTGCGTGCCCTGCGCGATCGGCAGGCGGTCGGCCTGTTGCCCGACCAGGTCCCCAGCGCGGGCGACGGACGATGGGCGCCGTTCTTCGGTGAACCGGCGTACACGATGACGCTGCCCGAGCGACTGGTGCAGCAGACGGGCGCGCAGGTCGTCGTCGCCGTCTGCGAGCGCGTGCGTCGCCCCCGCGGCTGGCGCCTGCGCCTTGCTCCGATGCGCGAGACGCCGAGCCCCGACGTGCTGAACGAGCGACTGCAGCAGTGCATCCTCGGAAGTCCCGAGCAGTACCTGTGGGGCTACAACCGCTATCGTCGGCCCGTGGGCGCCGCTTCGCACGCGGCCGCCGGGTCGACGCTTTCCGGCGGGGCGAGCGGTGCTCGTTGACGGCCTCACGTACCTGGGGCTCGCTCTGCTGCGGGCGATCTCGATGCTCCCGTATCCGGCGCTGCGCGTGCTGGGCCGCATGGGTGGAACGCTCGCATGGGGGCTCGCCGGTGACCGCCGGCGCGTGACGCTGCGAAATCTCGAACTGTGCTTCCCGCAGTGGAGCCAGGCGCGGAGAACCGCGATCGCACGCGAGCACTTCCGCTGTTTCGTGCGCAGCTTCCTCGACCGCTTCATTCTCTGGTACGGGCCGGTGCCTCGCGTGCGTGCGCTGTGCCGTCTCGAAGGCGGCGAGCACTACGAGAAGCACCGGGGTCGTCCGGTGATCCTGCTCGCTCCGCATTTCGTCGGCTGCGACGCGGGCGGCGCGCGCATGTTCTTCGAGACGCCGATCGTCTCGATGTACGCGAAGCAGAAGAACCGCGTGTTCGACGCCGCGATGACGCGTGGTCGCACCCGCCTGCCCGGCGCGTCGATGGTGTTGCGCACCGAGGGACTGCGCGCCGCGGTACGTGCGCTGCGCGCCGGAGTTCCGTTCTATTTCCTGCCCGACATGGACCTGGGCGCGCGCGATGCGCTGTTCGTGCCGTTCTTCGGCGTGCCGGCGGCGACCGTGACGTCGGTCGCGCGGCTCGCGCAACTGACCGGTGCGGTGGTCGTGCCGTGCGTGACGCGAATGACCGACGACGGCTACCTCGTGCGGCTCCATCCGGCCTGGGAGTCGTTTCCGGGAGACGACCTGTACGGGGCGACCCGACGGATGAACGCGTTCATCGAACGCTGCGTGCTCGAAATGCCGGCGCAGTACCTGTGGAGCCATCGCCGCTTCAAGACGCGCCCGGCGGGCGAGCCGAGCCTGTACACCGGCGACGATCGGCGATAATCGATCGATGGATCGGCCGAAGCTTCGCTTCACGAAGATGCACGGTGCCGGCAACGACTTCGTCGTCGTCGACGGCGTGCGGCAGCGCGTGCGCTTCACGCCCGACGAATGGCGTCGCATCGCCGATCGTCACCTCGGCGTGGGAGCCGACCAGATCCTTCTCGTCGAGCGCTCGCCGCGCGAAGACGTCGACTTCCGCTACCGGATCTTCAACGCCGACGGCGCGGAGGTCGAGCAGTGCGGCAACGGCGCGCGCTGCTTCGCGCGTTTCGTGCTCGATCACGGACTCACCGAACGGCGCGCGATCCGCGTCGAGACGATCGGGGGCATCATCGAGCCGGCCATCGAGGACGACGGGCGCGTGCGCGTGGACATGGGCGTTCCCGCCTTCGGCCCGCAGGCCGTCGGCTTCGATGCCGCCGGCGTCGAATCCGACGCGGTGGGCGACGATGTCGTCTGGATGCTCCCGGTCGGCGACGGCGTGCGCCGCGTGTCGCTCGTCTCGTTGGGCAATCCGCACGCCGTGCAGTTCGTCGACGACGTCGACGAAGCGCCGGTGCGCGACGAAGGACCGCGCATCGAGCGTTCGCGGCGTTTCGCGCGCGGCGCGAATGCCGGCTTCGCGCAGGTCGTCTCCACGCATGCACTGCGGCTTCGTGTCTGGGAGCGCGGCGCCGGCGAGACGCTCGCCTGCGGCACCGGCGCATGCGCCGCCGCGCTCGCCGGAATTCGCCAGCGGCGGCTGCGCTCTCCGGTCGACGTGCACACGCGCGGCGGACTGCTGCGCATCGACTGGGACGAAACGAAACTCACCCTGACAGGCCCTGCGCGGACGGTCTTCGAAGGCGAGATCGACTGCGCGGCGCTCTTCGACACGGAATCCGAATGACGCGAAACGCCTGCGACGCGCAAGACGTCGCCCACTACCTCCTCGAGAATCCCGATTTCTTCGATTCCCATGTCGAGTTGCTCGCCTCGATCACCGTTCCGCACCCGCACGGCGGGCGCGCGATCTCGCTGCACGAGCGCCAGCTCGAGGTGCTGCGCGAGAAGCTGCGAGCGCACGAGATGAGGCTCGCCGAACTCGTGCGGATCGGGCAGGAGAACGACGCGCTCGCCGAGAAGCTGCACCGCTGGACGCGCCAGCTGCTGCTCGCCCCGGAAGCGCAGCGCTTGCCCGAGACCGTCGTCGACGGCCTGCGCACGATCTTCTCGGTGCCGCAGGTGGCGATGCGACTCTGGGGCCTGCGCGAGGGCTACGTCGGGCTCGAATGCGCGCAGCCGGTCGCCGTCGACGCGATCACGCTGGCCAACAGCATGAAGCAGCCGTTCTGCGGGCCGAACTCCGACTTCCACGCGGCCACCTGGCTGCCCGACGGCGGCGCCGCCACGCACTCGATCGCGTTGCTGCCGCTGCGCAAGGGCGTCGACCCGAAGGCCTTCGGGCTGATCGTGCTCGGGTCTTCCGATCCGGAGCGCTTCCGCTCGGCAATGGGAACCGCGTTCCTCGAACGCATCGCCGAGACCGCCGGCGCCGCGCTCTCCCGGCTCGCCGAATAGGGTTGCGCGTGCCCGTCACGCCGGCGATCGAGCGGTACCTCGCGCAACTCGCCGGCGAGCGCGGCTGTTCGCCGCGCACGATCGATAGCTACCGGATCGACCTCGCTTCGCTCGCTTCGCTCGCGGCCGATCGCCGGGACACCGGTGCCGGTAGCGGGGGCGCCGACGAAAGGCCCGCGCAGGGAGGTGCCGACGAACCGCACTGGGCCTCGCTCGAACAGCACGACCTGCGCCGCTGGGTTGCGGCAAGCGCGCGCGGCGGGCTGTCGGCACGAACGATCGCTCGGCGACTGTCCGCGTGGCGAGGCTTCTTCGACTGGCTCGCCTCGTGCGGACTCGCGAAGGCGAATCCGGCTCGCGGGCTGCGCGCTCCGCGAGCGCCTCGCCGCCTGCCGAAGGCGCTCGCCCCCGATCTCGCCGTGAAGCTCGTGCAGGCGGAGACACCCGCCGGTCCGGACGATGCGTTCTCGGCGGTGCGCGACGACGCGATCGCCGAGCTCTTCTATTCGTCGGGGCTGCGGCTGTCGGAGCTGGTTTCGCTCGACGTGCGGCATTTCGCGGGGCCGCCGGCGTCGACCGGCTGGATCGATCTGGCCGACGCCGAGGCGACGGTCCGCGGCAAGGGCGGACGCGCGCGCACGGTGCCGGTGGGCAGCGCCGCACGCACCGCGCTCGAACGCTGGCTCGTGGTGCGTGCCGAATGGCGTGCGCTGCATCCGCACTCCGACGAGCGCGCGCTGTTCCTCGGCGCGCGGGGGGCACGTATCGCGAACCGCACGGTGCAGCTGCGGCTGAAGCGCCGCGCGCTGCTTCGAGGGATCCCGGCGAACGTTCATCCGCACGTGCTGCGCCACTCGTTCGCGAGCCACCTGCTGCAATCGAGCGGCGACCTGCGGGCGGTCCAGGAACTGCTCGGACACGCGAGCATCGCGACCACGCAGGTATATACCGCGCTCGATTTCCAGCGGCTCGCGGCGGTATACGACGCCGCACACCCGCGCGCGCGCCGCCGCGGCTGAGCCGCGCGCACCGGTTTTCACCGTTTGCGAGGGTATCGCTCGCACCCGGGCGATCGGCTGTACACTTCGCCCTCCCCGGTGCGCGGCGGTCCGTTTTCCCCCTCGCGCACGGGCCGAACAGGAGGGCTCGATGGCGAACAGGCAGGTACCGGTAACCATCCTCACCGGGTTCCTGGGCAGCGGAAAGACCACGCTGCTGAACCGGATCCTGCGGGAACAGCACGGTCACCGGATCGCGGTCATCGAGAACGAGTTCGGCGAAGAGGGCGTCGACAACGATCTGCTGCTGCAGGATCGGGAAGAGCAGATCGTCGAGATGAACAACGGCTGCATCTGCTGCACGGTTCGCGGAGACCTGGTTCGCATCCTGGGTGACCTGCATCGGCGACGCGAGGCCGGCGACATCGCCTTCGAGCGCGTCGTCGTCGAAACCACCGGAATGGCCGATCCCGGGCCCGTCGCGCAGACCTTCTTCGTCGACGACGAGGTTGCCGATCACTACCTGCTGGACGCCGTTATCACCGTCGTCGACGCGCATCACGGCGAGCGTCAGCTCGACGAGCATCGCGAGGCGCAGGAGCAGGTCGGCTTCGCGGACCGCATCCTGCTCTCGAAGGTCGACCTGGTCGACGACGACACGCGCGAGCGGCTCACCGGCCGACTTCGCCGGATGAACCCGCGCGCGCCGGTGCGGCCGGTGCATTTCGGCGACGCGCCGATCGGTGAGATTCTCGACATCCGCGGTTTCAACCTGAATGCCGTGCTCGAGGTCGATCCGGCATTCCTCGAAAACGACGAGCACGAGCACGACGACGCGGTCTCGTCCTTCGTATTCCGGTCGTCGAAGGCATTCGACCCGGTGAAACTCGAGGATTTCCTCTCCGGCGTGATCCAGGTTTACGGTCCCGATCTGTTACGGTATAAAGGCGTCCTTTTCATGAAAGGCTCGGATCGCCAGACGGTGTTCCAGGGCGTTCACATGATGATGGGCGCCGACGCGGGGCGGCGCTGGCAGCCGGGCGAGAAGCGCGGCAGCCGGATGGTTTTCATCGGGCGGAACCTGCCGCAGGAAACCATCGTGAAAGGCCTCGAGCAATGTCTGGCATGATCCCTCGCGGCTCCGGTCACGGAGCCTGCAC
>DASWVL010000009.1:0-26361 GCA_036406255.1 Zeimonas sp. | reverse complement strand
ACGTCCTTGCTGCGGTCGGTGATCTGCATGTAGCCGTCGGCGTCGATCGTCGCGACGTCTCCGGTGGGGAACCAGCCCCGGCCGTCGGCGTCATAGTGCAGCGGGTCGCCCCCTTCGCCGCGGAAGTACTCCTTGACAACCCACGGTCCGCGCACCATCAGGTTGCCGAAGGTCTCGCCGTCCCACGGCAGCTCGTTGTCCTCGTCGTCGACGATCTTCATGTCGACGCCGAAGATGACGTGCCCCTGCTTCTCGAGCAGCTTGCGCTGCGCTTCCTCGGGCAGCTTCAGGTGCTTGTTCTGCAGCTTGCACAGCGTTCCCAGCGGCGACATCTCGGTCATGCCCCACGCGTGGATGACCTCGACGTCGTACTCCTCGCGGAAGGTGCGGATCATCGCCGGCGGACAGGCGGAGCCGCCGATCACCGTGCGCTTCAGCGTCGAGAACTTCACGCCGGCCTGCTTCAGGTGCTGCAGCAGCCCGAGCCAGACGGTGGGCACGCCCGCGGAGTAGGTGACGCCCTCGGCCTCGAACAGCTCGTAGAGCGACTTGCCGTCGAGCTGCGCACCGGGGAAGACGAGCTTCGCGCCGACCAGCGGCGCCGAGTACGGAATGCCCCACGCATTGACGTGGAACATCGGCACGACCGGAAGGATCGAATCGCGCGACGACGCGCCCATCGCGTCGGGCAACGCCGAGCCGTAGGCGTGCAACACCGTGGACCGGTGCGTGTACATCGCGCCCTTCGGATTGCCGGTGGTACCCGAGGTGTAGCAAAGCCCGACGGCGCTGCGCTCGTCGAGCTGGGGCCATTCGAAATCGTCGCTGCCCTGCTCGAGCAGGCTCTCGTAGTTGACGAGGCTCGCGACCTTCTCCGAGCCGGGCTGCCGCTCGGCATCGCACATCGCGATCCAGCTCCTGACGTTCGGGCAGTGCTCCGAGATGGCCTCGACGATCGGCAAGAACGTGAGATCGAAGGCGAGGTGCACGTCGCCGGCGTGGTTGATGATCCACGCGATCTGCTGCGGATGCAGCCGCGGGTTCAGCGTGTGGATCACGGCGCCCATGCCGCCCACCGCGTAGTAGAGCTCCATGTGCCGGTAGCCGTTCCAGGCGAGCGTCGCCACGCGGTCGCCGATGCCGACGCCCTGGCGAACGAACGCATCGGCGAGCTGGCGCGAGCGCCGTTCGCAGTCGGCGTAGGTGTAGCGGTGAAGGTCGCCTTCGACCCGGCGCGAAACGATCTCGGTGTCGCCGAAGTGGCGCGCCGCGTGCTGCAGGATGCTCGACACCAGCAGCGGCATGTCCATCATCAAGCCTTGCATGTTCTCTTCCTCGTCTCCTGATCCTCGGTGTCCCGGTTCGCGCCGGTCGACGGAATTCTAGGCCTAGAATAAGCCGATGACGGAGGAATCGATGACGAGCAAAGAACGACCGGCGCGCGTCGAGAAGAGCGACGCGCAGTGGCGCGAGCAGCTGTCGTCGGAGGAATTCGCGATCGCGCGCCGCGGAGCGACCGAGCGCGCGTTCACCGGCCGATACTATGATCACCACGAGCCGGGACGCTACGTCTGCGTCTGCTGCGGGACGCCCCTCTTCGCTTCCGAGCGGAAATACGAATCGGGCAGCGGCTGGCCCAGCTGGTGGTCGCCGATCGACGAGCGCAACATCGCGCAGCGCGTGGACACGAGCCACGGCATGCGCCGCACCGAGGTGCTCTGTGCAGCGTGCGACGCGCATCTCGGCCACGTCTTCGAGGACGGCCCGCCCCCGACCGGCCTGCGCTACTGCATCAACTCCGCGTCGCTGCGCTTCGAGTCGTCCGACGGGCAATGACCCGCCGCCGGGCGGAGGGCGAGGCGATCAGCTGCGCTTGACCTTCTCGAGCATCCGGAAGATCGGCGTCTTCGAGCCCTTGAACAGGCGCTTGAGCGACTTCGGCAGGCAGCGGCGTTCGAGGGTGTTGCGGCGATTTCGGGTACGTTCGGCCATCGGCGGTCTCCAGACAATCCGCGATCATATACTGCGGGCATGAAGCTGCTCTTCGACCTGTTCCCCGTCGTACTGTTCTTCGTCGCCTACAAGGTGGCCGACATCTACGTCGCCACCGCCGTCGCGATCGCGGCGAGCATCGCGCAGATCGGCTGGCTGCTCGCGCGCCGCAAGCGCGTCGAGGGGATGCAGTGGACGAGCCTGGCGATCATCGTCCTGTTCGGCGGCATGACGCTGCTGCTGCAGGACGAGACCTTCATCAAGTGGAAGCCCACCGTTCTCTACGGACTGTTCGCGCTCGCGCTCGGCGCCGCGCAGCTGGTCTTTCGGCGCAACCTGATCCGATCGGCGATGAGCCAGCAGCTCACGCTGCCCGATCCCGTCTGGTCGCGGCTGAACCTGCTCTGGATCGTCTTCTTCGCGGTGATGGCCGTGCTGAACCTGTTCGTCGCCTATCGATTCCCCACCGACATCTGGGTCGACTTCAAGCTCTTCGGCACCACGGGCCTGACATTCGCTTTCGTGCTCGCGCAGGCATTGTACGTCGGGCGTCATGTGCAGGAGGAGAGCTCTTGACACGGCCCGGCATCGGAGAGATTCGCGACCGGCTCTCGGCAAGCTTTCCGGACGCCGAGATCGTGCTGCGCGACGACAGCGAGCACCATGCCGGGCACCCGGGCGCGGCCGGCGGCGCCGGGCATTTCCACGTGCGGATCGTCAGCGAGCGCTTCCGCGGACTGGGTACCGTGGCCCGACATCGCCTCGTGTATGATGCCGTGCACGACTGGATGCCGCAGCGCATTCACGCGCTCGCGATCGAAGCCCTCACGCCGACAGAGAAACCCAACGGTTCTTCCGCCGACGTCTGAGCCGCCCTTCCCCGCGGCCGTCCTGCCGAGCTGCGCCGTCTGCGCGTTCGTTTCCATGCCCGTACGAGGTCATTTCATGTCGCACCGAAACCGTTCGCTGCGCCTGGCGCGCGCGGCAGCGCTGATGCTGTTCCCGATCGCGTCGTTCGCACTCGCGCAGAACGCCGCGATCGTCAACAACAAGCCGATCCCGAAGGAGAAGGTCGACGAGTTCGTGCAGGTGCTCGTCTCGCAGGGCCGGCCCGACACGCCCGAGCTGCGGGCGGCGGTTCGGGACGAGCTGATCGCGCGCGAACTGTTCGTGCAGGAAGCCGAGACGAAAGGCCTGGCGCGCAACACCGACGTGCAACGCCAGCTGGAGAACGCACGCCAGGAGATCCTGATCCGCGCGATGATCCGCGATCACCTGAAGACGAGCCCGATCACCGACGAGGAAATCCAGGCCGAGTACGACCGGCTCAAGACGCAGGTCGGCGAGAAGGAATACCGGCCGAGTCACATCCTCGTCGAGACCGAAGACGAGGCCAGGGCGATCATCGCGCAGCTGAAGAAGGGCGCGAAGTTCGAGGAGCTGGCGAAGAAATCGAAGGATCCGGGCTCGGCGCAGTCGGGCGGAGACCTCGACTGGAACACGCCCGGCACCTTCGTGAAGGAGTTTTCCGACGCGATGGTCAAGCTCGAGAAAGGCAAGTACACCGAGACGCCGGTCAAGTCGCAGTTCGGCTATCACGTGATCCGGCTCGACGACGTGCGCGAGGCGAAGGCGCCCCCGCTGGAGCAGGTCCGCCCGCAGATCCAGCAGGATCTGGAGCGCAAGCGCGTGCAGCAGTTGCAGCAGGACCTTCGCGCGAAAGCGAAGATCCAGTAACGGCACCGCCGCAACGACGAAACCCGGCCGGGCGCCCTGCCCGGCCGGGTCTTTTTTTGCCGTCGCCCGCGCCCTGCGCGGCCGCGGCGTCAGTGGCGCTGCGGAGAGCGGCTCGAGGGCGTCGACGAGGTCGACCCCGGCGATGTCGCACCCGTCGTCGATCCGGACGACGGCGTCGAGATCTCCTCGAGCGCTTCCTGCACCTGGCCGCCCGAGCGCTGCACCGCCACGTCGCCCAGCGAGATGATTCCGGTCAGCTTGTGGTCGCGGTCGACGACCGGAATGCGGCGAACCTGCCGGTCGCCCATCTTGTCGAGCACGTCGGCGACCTCGTCGTCCTCGTAGCACCAGAACACTTCCGAAGTCATCGCCTGCGAGGCCTGCGTGCTGTCGGCCGGCAGGCCGGCCGCGACTACCCGTACCGCGATGTCGCGGTCGGTGACCATTCCCTGCAGGCGCTGGCCGTCGCATACCGGTACCGAGCCGATGTCGGCATCCTTCATGATCTGCGCGGCGCGCTGCACGGTGTCGCCGGGCGACACGACGAGCACTTCGCGCGTCATCACGTCGCGCGCCCTGGCGCCCGAGTCGAATCCGAACAGCTGGCTCCAGAAGCTGCCCGAGCTGCGCTGGTCATCGCGGCGCACGCGGATCTGGTTGTCGACGTCGCGCACTCCGATGCCGTCGTCTGCCACATCCTCGATGCGGTGCTTGTCGCCGCGCTGCATCACGGTGCCCGTCAGCATGACCTTGCCCTGCTGCACGGAAACGCTGACGTCCGAGACGTCGACGTCGTCGAGCGCGCTCAGCCGTTCGCAGATGTCCTCGCGGATGCGCTCGTCGGAGCGCTGCCAGTTGCGCGGGCCCCGGTTGCGCGGGCGCTGCTGCAGGTACGGCGATCCCTGCATTCCCGCGCCTCGCGCACCGGGGAACTCCGTGCCGTAGCGCGATTCCTGCATGCCGTACCGCGCCTGCGCACCGTGACGCCGGGATCCGTAGCCGTAGTACTCCTGCGACTCGTACTGCGAGCCGCGCGGCTGCGGAGCCGACTGCGCGAAGTCGCCGGCGGCGCGTTGCATCGGATGCTGCTGGAAGCGACCTTCGTCGAGATCGTCGGTGTATTCGCCGGGATAGGCCGACTGGTGCAGGCTGTCGCGCGGGCGCGAGTCGGGTCCGCGATGCCCGTTGTCGTACGGGTTGCGTGCCATGGATCGTTCCTCCTTGAATGAAGCCGGGCGGCACTGCGGCGCCGCCTCTCGAACCGTTCCGGCAGCAAGGGGGAAACCCGGTGCGAGGAGGGTCAGCGGCGTCGGCGCTCGGCGAAGAACGAGGACAGCAGCGCAGCACAGTCGGGGGCCATCACGCCGCCGCGCACGCGTGCATGGTGATTCAGGCGCGGCTCGGCGAACAGATCGACCACGCTGCCGCAGGCGCCGGTCTTCGGATCGGCCGCACCGTAGACGACGCGGCGGATGCGGGCGTGCTGGATCGCGCCGGCGCACATCGCGCACGGCTCGAGCGTGACGTACAGGTCGCAGTCGACCAGCCGGTAATTGCCGATCGCGCTCGACGCGGCGCGCATCGCGACGATCTCGGCGTGCGCAGTCGGATCGTGCGCGCCGATCGGCTGGTTGGAGCCGACACCAAGCACTTCACCGTCGCGCGCGACGACGGCGCCCACCGGCACCTCGCCCTTCTGCTGCGCACAGCGCGCCTGCTCGAGCGCCCGGCGCATCATCGATTCGTCGATCGGACCGAACGCATCGTCTTCGCCGTCCGGGGAGCGCGACGGCGCGGGCGATTCCCGAGCGACCCGCGACGGCTGCTGCGACCGGCAGAGCCGCGACGCGTCAGCCTGGAGATCGTCGAACAGTCCCGGCGCGTCGCCGAAGCGCGCCTTCTCGATCTCGAGCATGCGCAGCTTGGTGCAGACGCCGCCGGCGGCCGAGAAACCTCCGGAACGCCCGCCGGCGGCGAGCACCCGATGACAGGGCACGACCGGCGCGAACGGGTTCTCGCCGAGCGCCTGCCCGACCGCGCGCGCCGCATTCGGCTCGCCGAGCCGGGCGGCGACTTCGCCGTAGGTGATCGTCTGCCCGGGGCCGATCGAGCGCACGAGTTCGTAGACGCGCCGATGGAACGGCGGAACGTCGTGCAGGTCGAGCGCGAGATCGGCGAGATCGTCGGGCTCGCCGTCGAGCAGTGCGTGAATGCGCGCGATCGCGTCCTGCACGCGCACCGGCGGTTCGGCCTGCGTGGCGTTCGGCAGGTACCGAAGAAGGCGCATGCGGGTGAGCGATTCGCTCGCCTCGGGCAACTGCAGGCGCACGATCGCGTCCTCGTTCCACGCGATCGCGCAGGGCCCGATGGCCGTTTCGAAAACGGAAAAGGAAGGCGCCGACATCGCGCGAAGATGCTAGCACCGGCGCGGGCAAACCCGTTGCCGTATGCTTCGAAACCTTTACCTTACGGACGTCTGCAGGAGCCGATATGGATGTCACGATCTATCACAACCCGTCATGCAGCACGTCGCGCAAGGTGCTCGGAATGCTGCGCGAGAACGGCATCGAGCCGGAGATCGTCGAGTACCTGAAGACGCCGCCGGATCGGGAGACGCTCACCCGCCTCGTCGCCGGGATGCGCGCGCCCGTTCGCAGCATCCTGCGTCGCAAGGCGTCGCCGTATGCCGAGCTGCAGCTCGACGATGCCAAGTGGAGCGACGACCAGCTGCTCGACCTGATGGTGGCCAATCCGATCCTGATCGAGCGCCCGATCGTCGTCGCGCCGAAGGGCACGCGGCTGTGTCGTCCGCCCGAGACCGTGCTCGAACTGATCGAAGCCTCGTGACGCGATGATCGGCAGCGCGCAAGAAACGGAGTGCGACGAAACCGGCTGCCGACTATCGTGACGGCATGGATGCACGAAGCACGGAAACTGCCATGAACGCCTCGCCGATCGCTGCCCCACGAGTCGCATCCTCCGGACGAACGCGACGACCGCGCGCCGTAGCGAAGCCGACGCCGCGCGCGCGATGGGTCGCCGAGGCGTGCCGCAGCATCGAGGCCGCGGACGGGGCGGCGAACCTCGACGCGCTCGCCGCGCAGGCGGGCCTGAGCCGCTTCCATTTCCACCGCATCTTCACGGCCACCGTTGGCCTGACGCCGAAGGCCTACGGGGCGGCGCATCGCGCGCGCCGGCTGCGCGCCGCACTCGGCGAGACGGCCACCGTCACAGACGCGATGTACGAGGCCGGGTTCGGCTCGAGCGGCCGCTTCTACGAGACCTCCGACGCGCTGCTCGGCATGCGCCCCACCGACTGGCGTGACGGCGGTCGCGACACCGAGATCCGTTTCGCCGCCGGCCAGTGCTCGCTGGGTGCGATCGTCGTTGCGCAGAGCGATCGCGGCGTCTGCGCGATCCTGCTCGGCGACGATCCCGACGCGCTCGTGCGCGATCTGCAGGACCAGTTTCCGCGCGCGCGGCTGATCGGCGCCGACGCGGGCTTCGAGCAAACCGTCGCCTGCGTCGTCGGCTTCGTCGAGGCACCCGCGCTGGGCCTGGACCTGCCGCTCGACGTGCGCGGCACTGCATTCCAGCAGCGCGTGTGGCAGGCGCTGCAGGCGATCCCGCCCGGAGAGACGCTCAGCTACACGCAGATCGCCGAGCGCATCGGCACGCCGCGAGCGGTGCGCGCGGTGGGACAGGCGTGCGCCGCGAACCGCATCGCGGTTGCGATCCCGTGCCATCGGGTCGTGCGGCGCGACGGTGACCTGTCAGGCTATCGCTGGGGCGTCGAGCGCAAGCGCGCGCTGCTGCAACGCGAAGCGGCGACGTGTCGAGGCGACGCCGCGCGGCGCGGCGAGCCGTAGCGATCCGGCCTCAACCGTACCGTCCGGGGGTTGCGCGGCTCTTCGCGCGACCCACGACCAGGACAAGCGTGACGGTAAAGGAGATCGCGAAGGCGAGCGCGAGCGATGCGGAGGGCGCCGCGTGCGCCAGCGCCCACGCGAGCGTCGCGCAGAACGCGGCGAGGCCCACGGTGCCCAGCATCGCCGAGTGAAGCGTCGTGACGACGGTGGAAGGTCCGAGCCGCTGGTGCACCGTCACCGCGATCACGCTGTAGCCGATCGGAAACGCGAGGATGAGGCCCGACCAGCCGGCACCGAGACGACGGGACGCGGCGGTGACGACCGCCACGAGCAGGCCGGCGAGAACCCCGCGCAACAGGAGCAGGCCGAGCGTCTCGTCGCGCCGGCCGGCAACCGCGTCGCTGCGGAACGCGGCGCCGAGCCGATGCACGACGCCGGTCAGCGCGACGAACAGTGCGAGGCCGAACAGAGGCTCGGGCGGCAGCAGCCGCAGCGCCGCCGCCGACGCGGCCCACGCCGCTGCGGCGAGCGCGAGCGATCTTGCCGGCGCCGCCTCGCGACCGGCGGCGGCGATGTACGCGAGCAGGAAGAGCTGCGTCGCGCACAGCGACAGCAGCGAGTAGCCCGCGGCATCGACGACGAACGACGCGTCCTCCTTGCGCACGAGGAAGAAGAAGCCGGGTCCGAGAACGATCGGCAGGCCTGCGAGCGCTCCGCCGATCGCCGGACCGAGCCGACCGACCGCGCCGGTGACGGCAATGACGAAGAAGGCTGTGGCGAGGGTGCGTACGCCCAGTTCGGCCACGTCGGCTGTCATGGAGTAAACGTCACGCTGGGTGGTCCGTGCCGCCGGGCGCGAGACAGGCGGCGATCCCCGTCCGGTACGGCGTCGGCACGAGGCCGTAGGTCGCCTCGATGCGGCTGCTGTCGAAGCGGTAGTCGTGCTCGAACTGGTACATCATCTCGCGGTTCTCGCGCAGCACCGGCATGAACAGCCCCATCAGCCACAGCACTTCACGGGGCGCGACCTGCAGCCGGTACGGACGCTCTGCCAGTTCGCAGGCGAGGCGCACGAAGTCCTCGCCGGTGAACGGCTCCTTCGTCGTCGGCAGGTGCCAGGTCTGGCCGTACGCTTCGTCGGACTGCCCCAGCACCGCGATCGCCCGGCCCGCGTCCGGCGTGTACGTGAAGGTGTGCACCACGCGCGCGTTGCCGACCCATTGCGGCGCCTTGCCGGTCCTCAGGCGCTCGAACACGGTGACGTGCGGGAAACTCTGCCGTGCCCCCGGTCCGTAGAAGTCCGCCGAGCGCACGATCATCGCCTGCAGCTGGCCCGCGCGCATCTCGTCGAGCAGCATCGTCGCGATTCGTGCGCGGACTTCCCCCTTGCGGCTGCACGGATCGAAGGGCGTCTGCTCGGTCATGGGGCCGTCGACCCGGCCGTAGGCATAGACGTTGTCGAGGAAGACGAGGCGGCTCGCGTGCCGCTTGCATCCGTCGATGACGTTGCGCATCACACGCGGCCACTGCTGCTGCCAGACCGAGCTGTCGTACTGCAGCCCCGCCACGAGATAGGCGACGTCGCTGCCGGCGATGGCGCGTGCCGTCGCCACCGGGTCGAGCAGATCCGCAGCGACGATCTCGTCGCCCGCGTTCACCCGGCGCGGAGTGCGGCTCACCTGCCGGATGCGGTCGGTGGTACGCGACAGGCTGCGCGACAGCTCCTGGGCGATGACGCCGTTCGCGCCGAGGATGGTCTGCATTCGTGTTCTCGCTTCGGCGCCGTTCGGTCGCAGGCGCACGTCGTTGCGTTGGTGGATCCCCTGCCTGGCGCGCCGATTCCGCGGAGGTCTCGGTGCCGGGCGAGTAGCTCGATGTTCCCATGTCGGACGAACATCCCCACGCGACACGATTCCGCGCGCCCGCCCTTTCGCTCGCTCGAGTGCATATTCGAAGGTCTGCGAAAGACCCGACCGGTCGTGCGCTGCACGCGCCAGGTCCGGGCCACGTTCAGGGAGGGACGCAGCATGCGGAACGGCGACGCGGGCGCGATCCGGATCGGCATCGGCGGCTGGATCTACGAGCCGTGGCGCGGCAACTTCTATCCGCAAGGGCATCCGGCGAAAAGCGAACTGGAGTACGCGAGCCGCCGACTGGGCTCGATCGAGATCAACGGCACGTTCTATCGCACGCAGAAGCCTTCGAGCTTCGCGAAGTGGCGCGACGAGACGCCGGACGACTTCGTCTTCGCGGTGAAGGCGCCGCGCTTCGCGACGCACCGCCGCGTGCTCTCCGATGCCGGCGAGTCGATCGGGCGATTCCTCGACAGCGGCGTGCTCGAGCTGGGCGACAAGCTCGGGCCGATCAACTGGCAGTTCCCGACCAGCCGCAGCTTCGACGCGGCGGATTTCGAGGCCTTCCTGGAGCGGCTGCCTGCGTCCGTCGACGCACGCCCGCTGCGTCACGCGGTCGAGGTGCGCCACGACAGCTTTCGAACGCCGCAGTTCGTCGCGTTGGCGAGAACGCACGGCGTGGCGATCGTGGTCAGCGGCGACAGCGAGTTCCCGCAGATCGCCGACCCGACCGCGCCCTTCGTCTACGCGCGCATCATGGGCACGAAGGAGAGCGAACCGACCGGCTATCCTCAGGAGGAGCTCGATCGCTGGGCGGCGCGCGCCAGAGCCTGGGCGTCGGGCGCACGGCCCGAGGGACTGCAGATCGTCGACGCCGGGGGCGTATCCCGCGCGCAGGCCGAAGGCGGTGTCTCGCGCGACGTCTACCTGTACGTCATCGGCGGACACAAGGCGAGGAATCCGGCCGCCGCCCTCGGGCTGATCGAGCGCACGGCCCGCGCCGGCGATCGGCGCTGAGCCGCGCAGTGCAACAGGGAGAGCCGATGACCGATCACATGCCGGACGACCTGTCCGCCGCCGGCAGGGACCTGAGGGCCTACACCGACGAGCTGCGTCCGCGACACGGCGTCGTGCGCAACGTGCAGGGCGAATGGGTGCTGCTGCGGCACGAACTCGTCGTGCAGGCCGCACTGCGCCCCGATCTTTTCTCGAACGCGGTGTCGAGTCATCTCCATGTGCCGAACGGTCTCGACTCGGTGGAGCACACCGCGTACCGGGAGGCGCTCGACCGCTTCCTCACCGCGCAGGCGCTCGCCCCTTTCCACGCAAGATTCCGTCGGGTGGCCGCCGACCTGGTCGCGTCGCTGCCCAGGGGAGTCTGCGTAGACGCAGTGTCGCAGGTGGGAGCGCGGTTCGCCGTCCGGGCGCAAAGCGCATGGCTGAGCTGGCCCGTCGAACTCGAAGATCGCCTCGTCGCCTGGGTTGCCGAGAATCACGCCGCGACGCGCTCGGGCGACCGATCCTGGATGCGGCAGGTGGCGCAGTCGTTCGACGACCTGATCCGCTCCGTCCTTGCGCCTCGGCGCGACGCTGCGCGCGAGGTCGACGCCGGCGACGTCACTGCCCGACTGATGCGCACCGTCGTCAACGGACGGCGCTTGAGCGACGACGAGATCGTCTCGGTCCTTCGAAACTGGACGGGAGGCGACCTCGGCTCCATCGCCTTGTGCGTCGGCGTACTGGTCCATCATCTGGCGACGCACCCCGGCGTGCAGGCCCGGCTGCGCTCGGGCATGCCCGATACCGAACTCGACGCCCTCATCGACGAAATACTCCGCACCGACGACCCGTTCGTATCGAACCGCCGCGTGACGACGTGCCCGGTCACGATCGGCGGCGTGCGTCTTCCGCAAGGCGCGCGCGTGAAGCTGAACTGGACCTCCGCCAACCGCGACGAGACGGTGTTCGGCGATCCCGACGCCATGGACCCGCAGCGCAACGCCGAGCGCAATCTCGTGTACGGCATCGGCAAGCACGCATGCCCCGGACGCCGGTTGGCGACGCTGCAGATGCGAATCGCGCTGCAGGAACTCCTCGCCGCAACCTCGTCGATCGCACTCGACCCGCGGCGGCCACCCGAGCGGGCGGTGTCGCCGGTGGGCGGCTGGGCCGAGGTCCCGATCGTGCTGACGTAGCGCGCCGACGTCGCCAAAAAAAACCGCAGCCGAGGCTGCGGTTTCGAGCAGGGCTGGCAAGCAGCCGCCAGGCGTGGCTTTAGAGGACGCGGATTCTCGACGCCTGCGGCCCCTTCTGGCCTTGGGTCGTCTCGAACTCCACGCGCTGGCTTTCGAGCAGCGTCTTGAAGCCACCGCCCTGGATCTGGCTGAAATGGGCGAACAGGTCCTTGCCGCCGTCGTCGGGGGCGATGAAGCCGAAGCCCTTGCCTTCGTTGAACCACTTGACAATGCCGGTTTGAGTCTTCACGGTCGATTCCTTTCGGGTTACTGCGCAGGCGAGCGCCCGCGCAGGCAGAAACGCCAAGAAAGTCATCGACGGGAATTTCTACCGGGGCCGACCGGCAGTGCTGCCGGTGGCATCAGAGGAGACCTACGGACTAACGGTCTTGATCATGCCTACCGCACGCAGTGTACTCGAATTGGTGCAACCCCCCTGGAATGGGACGCCTCATTCCAGACACTTCTTCAGTCTTGCATACACCTCCGGGCGGCCGAGCAGGTCGAAATGGTTCATGCCATGGCCAATCCACTGGCGCTCGGCGGGAAACGCGAGCGTGCGCGCCGCATCGGCATGGCGCCCCAGTGCACTGGCCAGCGGCACCAGGCCGTCTCCGAGTTGTCGCCTCTTCCGTCGGCCGCCGTGTGCGCCCAGGCTGCCCGCCAGCGCATGGCAGCGCACCGCTTCGGGCAGCGGCACCGGCCGGCGACGGTCGTCGCCGGGTGCGAAGCGGTCGCGACCGGCCCAGTCCTCGTCGAGCAGATGGCCGTGGCGCAGGTCGGTGATGCCGGCACTGCGCACGCGCCCCAGCCGGGCCAGGGGCGCCGCATAGGGTGTCGCGCCCAGCATCGAATGGAACCGATGGCCGGCGCGCTCCAGCGGCGCGCCGTGATGTGGCGTGCCGAGGAAGACCAGGTCATCGAGCCGGGTGGTCCAACGCTGCCCGTCCTGCGCACCGTAATGCAGCGCACTGCGCGCGACCAGTCCGCCCATGCTGTGCGCGACGATCGCCAGGCGCTGCAGCGGTTGCGGCCAGGCATCGACGAGCCGATCGATCTGCCGCGCGAACGAACGGCCGTTGATCGAGACATGCAGGCCGCTGTTGTAGCGCAGGTAGACTGGCGTGTAGCCGAGGTCGTGCGCCAGCGCCGCACCGTGATCGTGGCCCTCGCGCAACCACTGCCGATCGTTCATGCAAAGACCGTGCAGCAGTACCAGCAGCCGCCCGCTGGCGGCGAGGAGGCTGGCAGCGAGCGCATCACGCTCCAGGGCCAGTGCGCGGCCGTCGCAGCGCAGATCCATCGCGGTCGCCAGCGGGTTGCCGCTGGCCTCAAGGTAATCGCCCAGCACGCCATTGAGCGCCGCGACGATCGCATCGCGCTCGCGGCTCGGCGGATACGATCGCAACGCTGGCGTCAGTAGCCCGGGAAGCGAGTCGATCGTACCGCCTGTGATGCGCGTCACGCCGCGCACGGTCTTGTAGACCAGGCCGGTGACGCCGCGGGTACGACCATCCAACGTCGCGCCGGTACCGGGCAGCCGTGCGATTCGCTCGTGCATCGCTTCGACGAGGTCGGCCAGGCCGGCCGTCGCGTCGGTGGCGAGACGAGCTGCGCCGCGCAGGTCGGCGGCGACGCCCATCAGGCTGCCGCTCGCTCGCCGATCATCGTCGGCACGGCGTCGCGCATCGTCTCTGCTGCCGAGAGCGCATCGGCGAGGACCTGCAGCAGGCTACGTGCGCGAGGCACCCGCGCTGGGCTCGGACCTCGGTGTCGAAGCGCTTTACACCCGCAGCACCAGCGCCCGGGTGTTGCGCCCAAGTCCCTGTTTTCGCGGAAGGCGAAGAAACGGCACGGTTCCTGCAGCAGGATTTGTCGAGGGGATGCCGATGGTGTCGGGCATCCGACCGCGACGTGAGGTGCTCCATGACTGCGACGACCGGTTGGAAGTCCATCCTTGCTGCCGCGCTGCTGGCGCTCCTCGGCAGTGCGCCCGCGCACGCGGCGCTGATGCAGTACACGATCGAAGGCCGCCTGACGGCAGACCCCAACCAGACCGGCATTCCGTCGGGGTCGGGGTTCACGTTCACCTATTCCCTGTACTCGAATGCGCCCTACGACCCCTTCCTCGGCGTGCGCCCGCGCTACCGTCTGCACGAGGCCCGGGTCGAGATTGCCTCGCTGGGATTCGTCGGCCGCTGGAGCGAGTCCGACTTCTCGTCCGGGCTCGAGGGCCACGTCTGGGTGAACAACGACGTAGCCTGGAACCCCCCGGACATCGTCGACGCCTACGAGGTGGACTTCGACGTCGCCGACCCCGCAGGCGGATTCCGCTTCGAGTGGGACGCGTTGGACGACGACGCGCTGATGCTCGCGTCCGACGGCCTGCCGACCGGGGGCGGCTTTCTCGCCGGCGCCGACCGCTTCCATGCGATCTTCACGGTTCCGCTCGGCCGCCTGGGTTGCGCGGACGAAAATCAAGGCCGATGTTACGTGTACGGGGAAACCGACGGAATCGCTTTCTCCAGCGTCGCCGAGCCCGACGTCCTCGCCCTTCTGGGCGTGGGCCTCGCCGGCCTGGCCGCATCGAGCAGGCGCAAGCGCGCGCCGCTCGCACGCGCGGGCGGATCCGTCTGATCCGGGCGGGCGCAGATGCGCCAGCGATTGGCCGGGACTGCCACTGCCTGTCGACGAAGCGCGAGCTGCGCGAGTCGGCTTGCACGAGCGACCGGCTGCACGAGCGGCCGGCAGGAACCGAACGAGGACGATGCGGCCGCTCAACACCGCACCGAGGCGCTCGCCGAATCGCGGATGCCCTGCAGCACCGATTCGTCCAGGCCCACGTTGTTGTGCTCGAGTACGCGCTCGGCGCGGTAGCTCGAGCGCACCAGCGGGCCTGCGACCACCTCGAGAAAGCCCTTGGCCAAGGCAAGCTCGCGGTAGTTCCGAAACTCCTCGGGCGTGACGTAGCGCGCCACCGGAAGGTGGTTGCGCGTCGGACGCATGTACTGGCCCATGGTGACGACGTCAACGTCGGCGGCGCGGATATCGTCGAGCGCCTCGTCGACCTCGGCGTCGGTTTCGCCCAGGCCCAGCATCAGGCTGGTCTTGGTGACGGTCTGCGGCGCGTGGCGCTTGGCGAAGCTGAGCACGTCGAGCGTCTGCTCGTAGCCGGCACGCGGATCTCGCACCTCGTGTGTCAGGCGCCTCACCGTTTCCAGGTTCTGCGCGTAGGTGGCAAGCCCTGCCTCCAGCACCCGCGATACCAGTTCGTGCCGGCCCTGGAAGTCGGGCGTCAACGCCTCCACCGCGGTTTGCGGCATCCGCTCGTGGATCGCCGCGACGCAGGCGGCGTAGTGTCCGGCACCCAGGTCGGGCAGGTCGTCGCGATCGACCGAGGTCAGCACCACGTACCGCAGCCCCATCAACGCCACCGCGTCGGCTACGTTGTCCGGCTCCCTCGGATCGAGCCAGCCCTTCGGATTGCCCGTGTCGACCGAGCAGAACCGGCAGGCACGCGTGCACACCGATCCCATCAGCATCAGCGTCGCGGTGCCGCGTCCCCAGCATTCGGCGATGTTCGGGCACTTCGACTCGGCACACACCGTGGCGAGCTTGTGCAAACGCACGATGTCCATGATGGCCTGGTACTTCGCGCCGCTGGGAACGCGCACGCGCAGCCACGCCGGCTTGCTGCCCGCGTCCGGGACATCGCTCAGCGCGTTCGGCTTGATGCCGTCGAGGACCGCCACCGTTCCCTGCGGCGTGACGATCTTGGTGCCCGAAGAAGGGCGGGAATGTCCGCGGGACGGTTCGCTCATCGTATCTCGCTTCTGTCGTGGATCAACGGCACGCGCGATGTCGAGCGGTGCCTCTGGAGCCTCGCTCAACACCCCTGCCCCCACTCGATCATAGACTGTGTCGGTGAGCGACCGGGATCGCGAGCGGCCCTCCCGCATCAGCCGCGTAGCGCCGCGACTCGACTGCGCAGCCTCGGCACCACGAAGTCGACGAAGCTGCGGATGTTGCCCGACAACAGGCGCGCCTGCGGATACACGACGTGGATGGGGGTCGGTGCCGGCCAATACAGCGCGAGCACCGGCTTGAGCTTGCCGAGGCGCAGCGGCTCCTGCACCTGATAGTCGAAGAACTGGCCGTAGCCCAGCCCGCGCTGGCAGGCGAGGATCGCCGCGTCGATCTGGTTGGTCGCGAACACGGTGTTCACGGGCATCCGCTGCGCCTCGCCCTCGAAGACCATCGGCCAGTCGTGCGGCGACACGAGCCCGACGAAGCTCACGCACGGCGCAGCGCGCAGGTCGTGCAGATGGACAACCCGCTGGCGGCGGATCAGCGCCGGGCTGCCGACGACGATGCGGCGCGTCTCGCCGACCGGAACTGCCACCAGCGACGAATCCGGCAGATGCGCGAGCCGCACGCCGACGTCGACGCCTTCCTCGATCAGGTCGATCACGCGGTCCAGCAGCATCGCTTCCACGCGCAACTGCGGATGCGCCACCATGAAGTCGACCACCAACGGCGCGAGCAACGCCCGGCCGAAGGTCACCGATGAGGTGAGCCGCAGCCGGCCACGCGGCTCGGCGCGACGCGCGCTCAGGCTCGCCTCGGCCTCGTCGACCGCAGCCAGCACCCGCTTGCAGCGCTCATAGTACTCGCGGCCTTCGTCGGTCAGCGCCATCCGGCGCGTCGTGCGATTGATCAGCCGCACGCCGAGCGCCGCCTCCAGCGTGGCGAGCCGCCGCACCATCGACGGTTGCGAGACATCGAGCGCATCGGCCGCGGCAGTGAGGCTGCCCGCATCGACGATGCGAACGAACGCGGCCATCGCCTTGAGCTTGTCCATCCGCGGATTGTCCACCGCTGCAGTTCGTGCAGCAGTGAACTGAGCGCGAAGCCATCGATCGCGGAGCGGTTCGCGCCCACGATGCGTCCTGTCCGCGGCGCACCCGCCGCGGGCGACTCCCCGAACCCACAAGGAGATCGATCATGGCCCGCGTATCCGTCATCGACCCGAAGTTCGCCACCGGCGAGGCCGGTGCGCTGCTCGACGCAGTGCACGCGCAACTCGGAGTCACCCCCAACTTCATCCGTGTGCTGGCCAACTCGGCGAAGGCCCTCGAAGGCTTCCTGCGTCTGTACCGCGCGGCCGGCAGCTTCGCCGTCGACAAGGCCACGCAAGAGCGCATTGCGCTTGCCGTGGCCGAAGGCACGGTATTGCGTCTCTGCGCACACGACGATCGGACGCCACGCCGGCCTGTCGAACGACGAGATGCAGTTGAACCGCCGCGGCACTTCGTCGGACGCCAAGGCGGCCGCCGCGGTCGCCTTCGCCAGGGCCCTGAACGACAACCTCGGCGAAGTGACCACGGAAGAGTTCGAGGCCGCCCGCAGTGCGGGGCTGACCGACGGCGAGCTCGTCGAAACCATCGCGCTGGTGGCGCTGAACGTCTTCACCAACGTGCTCGGCAAGGCCACGCGAGTCGAGATCGACTTCCCGAAGGTAGAGCTGCTCGATGCACGACCGGTGGCCGCCGCGTGAACGGAGCGAGCGCACTGCACCGGCCCGGCCGACCCCGCCGGTCGGGCTCCTGAACTCATTTCGAGGCTCGCTTCGAGGAGACGACGATGGCCCGCAACTTCGCCGAGATCGCCTTCACGCCCGGTGTCCGCGCGTACCAGACGCGCATGGGCAGCCGGCGCCACTACGCCGCGCTCGACGAGATGGAAGAGCGCGGCACGACGCTGACGGCCCTCGAGGCCGACTTCATCTCCGAACGCGATGGCTTCCATCAAGCGACCGTCAGCGAGACAGGCTGGCCGTACGTGCAGTTCCGCGGCGGACCGCCGGGCTTCCTGAAGGTGCTCGACGCGACCACGATCGGCTACGGAGATTTCCGCGGAAACGTGCAATACATCAGTGCCGGCAACCTGGCGCAGGACGGCCGGGTCGCGTTGATCCTCATGGACCATGCACAGCGGCGCAGGTTGAAGATCTGGGGACGCGCACGGCTGATCGACTCGCGCGACGACTCCGCGCTGATCGAACGGCTCGAAGTGCCCTCGTACCGAGCGCACATCGAACGAGCCGTTCTCATCACCGTCGAGGCCTTCGACTGGAACTGCCCGCAGCACATCACGCCGCGCTACACCGCAGCCGAGGTCGAGGCGACCGTTGCCACCCTGCGCCGCGAGGTCACCCGCCTGCGCTCGGAAAACGAGCGGCTGCGAGCACGAGGTGCGTCGCCGGGCGCACTCGGCGATGGTCCGCTGGCGTTGGTCGTGGACGGCGTGCGCCAGCTGACCCCGCGGATTCGCGGGTACACGTTGCGCGCGCCCGATGGGAGCGAGCTGCCGGCGATCGTCGCCGGCGCGCACCTCGACGTACCGGTGCAGTTTGCCGACGGACGAGTGGCGACCCGCCGCTATTCGATCGCGTCGGACCCCGCGCGGCGCGATGCGTGGGATCTCGCGGTGCTGCGCAATGACAATGGCGCCGGCTCGGCGGCGGTGCACGCCCAGTTCGCCGTGGGCCTGCGCCTGAACACGGCCTTGCCGGGCAACGACTTCGCGCTGCATGACGACGCCCGCCCCGCAGTTCTGATCGCCGGCGGCATCGGCATCACGCCCATCCGCGCGATGGCCTACGCGCTGCGGTCCTCGGGACGCGAATTCCGGCTGCACTACGCGGCGCGCAGCCGCCGCGAGATGGCGTGGGCCGAAGAGCTCGCGACGGAGTTTGCGCCCTACCTGTCGCGCTACTTCTCCGACGCCGGCCCACGGCTCGACGTCGATGCGCTGGTTCGCGAGGCGCCGGCACCGACGTTGTTCTATGTGTGCGGCCCGACCCGTCTCGTCGACGCGGTGCATGCCGCCGCAGATCGACAGGGCGCCGCCGGGCGGGTACGCAGCGAGCGATTCCTGCTCGAGCGCCGCCACGGCGATGCGCCCATCGCGGTGGAACTGCGCCGATCGGGCCTGCGGCTGGCGGTGCCACCCGAGCAGACGATCCTCGAGGCAGCCGAAGCGGCCGGCATCGTCGCGCCGTTCGCCTGTCGGACTGGCACCTGCGGCACCTGCGCCACCAAGGTGCTGGGCGGCGCGCCCGAGCATCGCGATGCCGCCCTGTCCGATGCCGAGCGCAACATCGCCGGGCTGATGTGCATCTGCGTCTCGCGTGCGGGCACCCCGCACCTGGTCCTCGACCTGTGATCCGCGACAGACGGCGCGTAGAGAAGTCGCATCACCGGATTCCCTGCGCACTCGAACACGAACGGATACGCTCACCGACACCGACGGGCGCCTTCCGGTCGCTCTCGGGCTGCCCTGCTGCCCCGGGGTGCGCAAATTGCTGCGCGTCCCCCGGAACGCCTCGAGAACCGTACGTGAAATCCATGCCATTCCGCCCTGCCGCTCGAGCCGATCGCCTTCCCGCCGGATCGGACGCGACTCTCTACCGCCTCTCCTTCGACAACTCCTATGTCCGGGAGTTGGCCGGTGCCTACGTATCGTGGCAACCCGCGCATGCGCCGCTGCCGCAACTGCTTTTCCTGAATCGCCCACTCGCCGCCGAATTGGGCCTCGAGACCGATGCACTCGACAGCACGTCCTGGGCGGCGCTCTTCTCCGGCAACGCGTTGCCGGCCGGTGCCGAACCGATCGCGCAGGCCTACGCCGGGCACCAGTTCGGCGGCTTCTCACCGCAACTCGGCGACGGCCGCGCTCTGCTGATCGGCGAGCTCATCGATCGAAGCGGCCGACGGCGTGACCTCGCATTCAAGGGTTCGGGGCGCACGCCCTTCTCGCGCGGCGGCGACGGCAAGGCGGCGCTCGGCCCGATGCTGCGCGAGGCGCTGGTCGGCGAGGCGATGCACGCGCTCGGCATCGCTTCGACGCGCGCGCTTGCCGTCGTCGCCACCGGCGAACCGGTGTATCGCGAGACGACGTTGCGCGGCGCCGTGCTCACTCGGGTAGCGGCCAGCCACCTGCGCGTCGGCACCTTCGAGTTCTTCGCTGCCCGCGGCGAACGCGCGCTGCTGCGCCGCCTGGCCGACTACGCGATCGCACGCCACGATCCGGAACTGGTCGACGCACCCGATCGCTACGTCCGTCTGTTGCGCGCGGTCGCGCAACGCCAGGCGAAGCTCGTCGCGCAGTGGATGAACGTCGGCTTCATCCACGGCGTGATGAACACCGACAACATGGCGCTGTCGGGCGAAACGATCGACTACGGTCCGTGCGCGTTCCTGGAAGCCTACGATCCGCAGACCGTGTTCAGCAGCATCGACGCCGCGGGTCGTTACGCCTATTCGAACCAGCCGCGGATCGCGCGCTGGAATCTCGCCCGCTTCGCCGAGACGCTGCTGTCGCTGATGGCCGATCCCGACGACGAGCGAGCCCTGCAGGTAGCGGTGGCGCAGGTCACCGAGCCGATCGACGCCTTCCCGCACTGCTACGCGGCAGCGCTGCTCGAAGGCCAGCGCGCCAAGCTCGGCATTTCCGCCGTCTCCGGCACAGAAGACGACGCCGATCGGTCGCTCGTCGACGACTGGCTCGCGCTGATGCAGGCGAACCGGGTGGACTTCACGCTCGGCTGGCGCCGGCTGGCCGATGCCGCGCAGGGCGACGAACTGCCGCTGCGCGAACTGTTCGACGACGCCGAAGCGCTGCCAGCGTGGCTTGCGCGCTGGCGTGCGCGCTGCGCGATGGACGCCGGAGATGCGACGGCTCGCGCGCAGCAGATGCGAAGCGTCAACCCGTTGGTGATTCCGCGCAACCATCTCGTCGAGGAGGCGCTCGCCGCTGCATCGGACCATGCCGAGCTCGGGCCCTTCGAGCGCCTGCTCGACGCACTGCGTCGGCCCTACGACGAGGCGCCCGGGCAGGCCCGCTACGCCGAGCCGGCGCCCCCGGAGGTGACGGCTTCCTACCGCACGTTCTGCGGCACCTGAAGCCGCCCGAAGCGTTTCTCCTGCTCGCAGTCGCGAGGGCGGCCGTACCCCTTTCCCATTCCGTTCACTGCGTGAACCATTTCGCGTTCGGCGTCGCCGCGGCCTGCGCCTGGAACGATCGACGAACTCGTGGCCGATGGTCTCGCGCTGGGCCTCGGGTGGTGCGATCTCGCTCGGGCTTCAACGATCGTTCGTATTGCTATGGCTCTTCGTACGTTCATTGATCGCACGCGTGCACTTCCACATCGTGAAGACAAAAACGCGGCGCGACCGTTGCATGCATGACGTGCCGTCGCTAGCCTAGGACCGCGTTGCGCACAGCAGGAAACACGCACCGTCGACTGCGAAGAAACGAGTGCGCGAGGCGTCGATGCAACGAAGCGGGACACAGAAAGCCCGCCCGTCGCTTCGTCCACGATCTGGATCAACAAGAACGCGATTGCCGTCGCGACAATCGAAACGCGGGACGCCGGCGGGCTGGGCGGGCGTCACCGGAAGGGGACAATCCATGCACACCATTCGCGCCATCGTCTTGGGCGTTGCACTCTCCTTGAGCTGCTTCGGCGTACTCGCCCGCGGGTACGACATGACCTTGTCGGGCGCCAGTCCGAGCGGACTCTGGACGCTGCTCGGCGTCGGCGTCGACGCAGCCATGAAGGCCGAGTATCCGGGATCGACAATCACATACCAAACCTCCGGCGGCGGCCTCGCGAACATCGCTCTGGTCGACCAGAACAAGGTGGAACTCGGGCTCGCGCACGACGCGGAACTGCGAATCGCGATCGAAGGCGGAAAGCCGTTTCACAAGCCCGTCACCGGCCTTCGCGCGATCGCGATGCTCTATGACTGGGCGCCGATGCAGATGCTCATGAGCAGGTCCTTCGCCGACGAGTACGACATTCGAAGTTTCGAGGACATCGCAGTCAAGAAGCCGCCGCTTCGCATCGCGTTCAACAAGCGGGGCAACATCACCGAATACGTCGCCGTCAAGATGCTGGAGGCGATCGGAGTCGGGCTGGCCGACATCGAGAAATGGGGCGGAGCGGTGATCTATGCCGCTTCCGACGAACAGGGCGACCTGATGAAGGACAAACGCATCGACATGCTTGCCAACGGCGTGTTCGTGCGCACCAATTTCATCCTGCAGGCCGGCAATTCGGTTCCGCTCGTGCTGCTTCCGGTCTCCGAACCAGTCGTGAAGCGCGTTTCGGCCGAACTCGGCGTACGCCCTTTCGTCGTGAAGGGCGGCAGCTACGAATGGCAGCCGAACGACGTGCCGACGGTATCGCTGGGTGCCGTGCTGATCGTCAGCGAACGGATGGACGAGCAGACCGCATACGACCTCGCGCGTGCACTGCACCGGCAGATCGAAAAGCTGCGTTCAGTGCACGGCAGCTTCCGGCAGATGCCGGCCGAACTGCTCACCGGCCAGCACGTCATTCCGTATCACAAGGGCGCCGAGAAGTACTTCCGCGAGGCCGGGCTGATCCAATAGGCACCGGTCGGCGCGCGATTCCACTCCCACGAGGCGGACATGACTCGCTTTTCCGGTTTCCTCACCACGGGGGTGAGGCGCGACCTGAGCGGCGCGCTCGGTCGTGTCGTCGTCAAGCCGCTCGGCGCGCTC
This sequence comes from Zeimonas sp., assembly GCA_036406255.1. Lineage (GTDB taxonomy): Bacteria > Pseudomonadota > Gammaproteobacteria > Burkholderiales > Burkholderiaceae_E > Zeimonas. Next base: position 4,083 of record DASWVL010000009.1, on the reverse strand, counting down.
ATCACGGCGGGAATCGTCTACACCACGACGATCCGCATCGTCGACCTGTTCGCGATGACCATCGTGTTCCTCGGCCTGATGCTCGCGATGGTGTTCCTGAGCACCGGTGCGACCGCGCACTCCGACCGACGACGCGTACCCTTCGGCGACGTGCTGCTCGCGGCCGCATCGTTTGCGATCAGCGCCTACTTCCTGTTCCACAATGAACGCATCATCACGCGCATCACGCTGCTCGACGATCTGAGCACCTGGGACGTGATCAGCGGAAGCGCCCTGCTGCTGATCACGCTCGAAGCGACGCGACGCACGGTCGGGCCCGGCATCACCGGAGTGGTCCTCGCATTCCTCGCCTACAACCTCTGGGGTCACCACCTGGCGGGGCTGCTGGGGCACGGCGTGATCGACTACCGGCATTTCCTCGACATCATGGTGTTCACCACCGACGGAATCTTCGGCGTGCCGGTGCGCGTGGCGCTCACCTACGTATTCCTGTTCGGGCTGTTCGGGACGTTCCTGTCGCGCACCGGGGGCGGCGACTTCTTCTTCGACCTCGCCGCGGCGCTGAGCGGCAGGAGCCCCGGGGGCCCGGCGAAGATCGCCGTCACGTCCTCGGGCCTGTACGGAACGATCTCGGGGAGCCCGACCGCCGATGTCGTGACGACCGGCTCGATCACCATTCCGATGATGAAGCGCCTCGGCTACCCGGCTGCGGTCGCCGGGGGAATCGAAGTGGCAGCCTGTACGGGCGGGAGCATCCTGCCACCGGTGATGGGATCGGCCGCGTTCATCATGGCCGAGTTCACCGGAATCCCGTACGCCGAGATTGCGCTGGCGGCGATCGTTCCTGCGCTCCTCTATTTCGCGTGCATCTATCTGCAGGTGCACCTGCGCTCGCTGAAGCTGGGCCTGGGCGGGCTCGACGAGAGCCGCATCCCGCGGCTCGCGGCCACGCTCGAGCATGGCGGCCTCTTCGCGGTGCCGCTGGCTGCGCTGGTGGTCGCGCTGCTGCTCGGCTACTCGCCGATCTACGTGGCCGTCGCCGGCACGGTAGCGCTCGTCGCCGTTGCGATGTCGCGCGCGCACACGCGCCTGGGCCTGCGCGACGTCTACGAAATCCTGTCGGAGACGAGCCTGCGGGTCGTTCCAGTCGTGGCGGCGTGTGCGGCCGCGGGCATGGTCGTCGCCGGATTGAGCATGACCGGCTTCGGCGCGAAGGTCGTCGGACTCATCTTCCTCGTTGCCGGCGACCATCTCTTTCCGGCCCTGATCGTTTCCGCGCTGATCACGATCCTGCTCGGCATGGGGATGCCCACGCCGAGCGTCTACATTCTCGCCGCCGTGCTGATCGCTCCGGCGCTCACGCGACTGGGCGCGACACCGATGGCGGCGAACCTGTTCCTCGTGTACTTCGCGAGCCTGTCGGCGATGACGCCCCCGGTCGCCGTGGCGTCCTTCGCGGCGGCGCCGATCGCCGATGCGAATCCCGTCGCCATCAGCGTCCATGCGGTCCGCATCGCGATCACGGCGTTCCTGCTGCCGTTCAGCTTCGTCTTCAGCGGCGATCTCCTCCTCGCCGGCGATGCGTGGAGCGTCGTGGTCGGATGCCTTTGCGCGGCGACCGGCGTCGTCTTCCTGTGCACGGGAGCCGAAGGCTACTGGCGCCAGCCGCTTTCGTGGAGCAGGCGAATCGTCTTGGTGGCCGCCGGGCTGGGCATGCTCACGCCGTGGACCGGAGCACGAGCCGCCGCGCTGCTGGTCGGTGCGGTCGTCCTGGCAGCCTCGATGCGCCCGGGTCGCGTGCAGGCGCTGGCCGCGCTGCGCCCGCGCAGCTGAGCGCGCGTCGTCCTCGCTATAGCGGATGCGCCCTTTCGCTGACGGAACGCTCAAGCAGGTCGATTTCGTCGCGCAGGTACCCCGCCAGTTCCTGCTGTCGCTCGGGTTCCATGCGGCTCGAGATGGCGCCGATGCTGATCGCGAGGAAGGGCACTCCGTATTGCGACCGGATCGCCATCCCCACCGAGGTCGCGCCCGGCGTGATGTGGCGATCGTTCAATGCATAGCCCAGTTCGCGCGATTGCCTCACGAGATGCAGGACGGCAGGAACGGTGAGGTCTCCGTAACCGACCAGTTGCAGCGCGTTTGCGTTGACGATTTCGTCGACGGTGCGGTCGGGAAGCGACATCAGCAACGCCACGCCGCCGGCGCCGACGCCCAGCGGGCGGCGTGTCCCGATGTCGAGCGTCAGCGTCTTGATCGGAAATGCGCCCTCCCTTCGATCGAGGCAGACGGTGTCGAAGCCGCTTCGGATGGTGAGGAAGACCGTGTCGCCCGTCTTGTCGGAAAGCCGCACGAGCGACGGATGGCAGATCGCACGTACGTTGAACTCGGAAGCCGCCGCCAGCCCGAGTTCGAAGATCAGATGCCCGAGGTGATAGCGGCGCGTCTGCGGATCGCGCTTCACCATGCCCTCGGTGATCAGGCACTTGAGGATCCGGTGCGCGGTCGACTGCTCGAGCTTCGCGCAGCGGCTGACGTCGACCAGGCGCATGCCGACGCCGTTGCGCGAGGCGATCACGCGCATCACGAGCGACGCGCGTTCGATGCTTTGCGTGCCCGCCCGCTGGTTCTGTTTCAGAACATCCATGTTGTGGAAGGATAAATTGACTTCGGCGCCTTGTCAATCGATGTGCCATTTTGCAAACTAGCTCCAGAAGAAGACGCTATCGAGTAAAGGCAGCCTGCAGACGCCTTCGCTTCCCAGAGTGGGAAGCTTGCCGATAACTTCCACATATCGGAATCTAAATCGGGTTCCGCGGAGACACCGGAAGCGCTCAATGAAGAGACTCATCGTTGGAATGACCGGCGCTACCGGCGCGGTGTTCGGAATCCGCCTTCTCGAGTCGCTGCAAGGCAGCGACGTCGAAACGCACCTGGTGCTCAGCAAATGGGCGATCCAGACGATCGAACACGAAACGCCGTACAGCGCGAAGGACGTGCGCGCGCTCGCGTCGGTCGTGCACGACTCCGCGAACATGGGAGCTTCGATCTCATCGGGCTCGTTCCTGACCGCCGGGATGGCAATCGTGCCGTGCTCGATGCGTACGGTGGCGGCGATCGCGCAGGGCGCAGGCGAACACCTGATTCATCGGGCTGCCGACGTGGTGCTCAAGGAACGGCGAAAGCTGCTGCTGGTTGCGCGCGAAATGCCGCTCAGCGACCTGCACCTGGAGAACATGCTCAAGCTCTCGCGCATGGGCGTGACGATCATGCCCCCGATGCCCGCGTTCTACAACCACCCGAAAACGCTCGACGACATGGTCGATCACGTCGTCGCCCGCGTGCTCGATCAATTCGGCATTCCGGCCGATTTCGCACGGCGCTGGGAGGGGATGGGGAAGCGCCCTCATTGCCTGTCCGTTGCCGCAGACAACGCCTGAACCCGGGCCAGATCCGAGAAGACAAGGAGTCATTTCCGTGAACGATGCAGTCGAGAAGATTCTGAAAGAAGCCGAAACGAACAAGGACGTCACCAGCCTGCGCTCGACGCTCGACTGGTTCCGCTCGAAGGGCTATCTGATCGAGACCGACCAGGAGGTTGATCCGGACCTCGAGATCACCGGACTGCAGAAGATCTTCGACGGCAGCCTCCCGATGCTCTTCAACAACGTGAAGGGCAAGCCGCATGCGCGCGCGATCACCAACCTGTTCGGCGACATTCGCGTCGTCGAGGAGATGTTCGGCTGGAAGGATTCGAAAGATCGTGTTCGGAAGGTCGCGCGCGCGATCGACCACCCGCTGCAACCGGTGATCGTTCCCTCGGCGGAGGCGCCTGTTCACCAGGAAGTGATTACCGACGATCTCGACGTGAACAAATGGCTGACTGCGATTCGTCATACACCGCTGGAGACCGAACTCACGATCGGCTCGGGCATTTCGTGCGTGGTCGGCGAGTACTTCGACGGCGGCAGCCACATCGGCTACAACCGCATGAATTTCCGCTGGGGCAACATCGGGACGTTCCAGATCTCGCCCGGGTCGCATATGTGGCAGGTGATGACCGAGCACTACAAGGACGACCAGCCG
>DASWVL010000008.1:0-4022 GCA_036406255.1 Zeimonas sp. | reverse complement strand
CAACGGCAAGTTCTACGCGTGCTCGATGCTGCCGTACCCGTCGGGCAAGCTGCACATGGGGCACGTGCGCAACTACACGATCAACGACGTGATGTACCGGCATCTGCGGATGAACGGCTACAACGTGCTGATGCCGATGGGATGGGACGCATTCGGACTGCCCGCCGAGAACGCCGCGATGAAGAACGACGTCGCGCCGGCGAAGTGGACGTGGAACAACATCGCGCACATGAAGGCGCAGATGCAGTCGATGGGCCTCGCCATCGACTGGCATCGCGAAGTGGCCACCTGCGCCCCCGACTACTACAAGTGGAACCAGTGGCTGTTCCTGAAGATGCTCGAGCGCGGCATCGCATACCTGAAGACGGGGACGGTCAACTGGGATCCGTCCGATCAGACGGTGCTCGCCAACGAACAGGTCATCGACGGCCGCGGCTGGCGCTCGGGCGCGCTCGTCGAGAAGCGCGAAATCCCGATGTACTACCTGGCGATCACGCGCTACGCCGACGAACTGCTCGCCGACCTCGAGGGGCTGGGCTGGCCCGAGCGCGTGAAGCTGATGCAGGAGAACTGGATCGGCCGCTCGGTGGGAGTGCGCTTCGCGTTCCCGCATGAAATCCGCGACGCGAACGGCGCGCTCGTCCAGGACGGGCGCCTGTACGTGTTCACCACGCGCGCCGACACGATCATGGGCGTGACCTTCGTCGCCGTCGCGCCCGAACACCCGATCGCGGCGGTCGCCGCCGTTGGCGACCCGAAGATCGCCGCCTTCGTCGACGAATGCCGGCACGGCTCCTCCACCGAAGCCGACATCGCCACGCGCGAGAAGGACGGCCGTCCGACCGGCCTGTTCGTCGAACACCCGCTCACCGGCGCTCCGGTCGAGGTCTGGGTCGGCAACTACGTGCTGATGAGCTACGGCGACGGTGCCGTGATGGGCGTGCCTGCGCACGACGAGCGCGACTTCGCGTTCGCGCGCAAGTTCGGTCTGCCGATCCGGCAGGTCATCGACGTCGAAGGCAAGCCATTCTCCGACGAGCAGTGGCAGCCCTGGTACGAGCAGACGGCCGATGCGCGCTGCGTGCACTCCGGCAAGTACGACGGTCTCGGACACGAGGCGGCGGTCGACGCGATCGCCGACGACCTCGCCGCGAGGCAGCTCGGCGAGAAGCGCGTGCAGTACCGGCTGCGCGACTGGGGCATCTCGCGCCAGCGCTACTGGGGAACGCCGATCCCGATCGTGCATTGCGACGCCTGCGGCGCGGTGCCGGTGCCTTACGAGGAGCTGCCCGTCGTGCTGCCCGAAGACCTCGTCCCCGACGGCAGCGGCAACCCGCTGGCGAAGGACGAGCGCTTCCTGCGCTGCACCTGCCCGAAGTGCGGCAAGCCCGCGCGGCGCGAAACCGACACGATGGACACCTTCGTCGATTCGTCCTGGTACTACATGCGCTACTGCTCGCCCGACAACCACGAGTCGATGGTCGACGCGCGCAACGACTACTGGATGCCGATGGACCAGTACATCGGCGGCATCGAGCACGCGGTGCTGCACCTGCTATACGCGCGCTTCTGGACGAAGGTCATGCGCGACCTGCGGGGTGAGTTCCCCGACGACCCCGAGCGCGGCCTCGTTTGCTTCGACGAGCCGTTCAGCAACCTGCTGTGCCAGGGGATGGTGCTCAACGACATCTACTGGCGGCGCAACGAACGCGGCGGCATCGAGTACTTCTGGCCCGACGACGTCGAGACCGAGCACGACGCCACGGGCAAGCCGGTCGCGTGGCGCTCCCGCACCGACGGACAGCCGGTCGAGTACGGCGGCATGGGCACGATGTCGAAGAGCAAGAACAACGGTGTCGACCCGCAGGCGCTGATCGATCGCTACGGCGCCGACACCGCGCGACTGTTCGTGATGTTCGCCTCGCCCCCGGAGCAGACGCTCGAGTGGTCGGGCGCCGGCGTCGAGGGCGCGCAGCGTTTCCTGCGCCGGCTGTGGACCTGCGCCTTCGAGCAGCATGCCGCGCTGTCCGCGCACGCCGGCGCGCCGGCGATCGACCCCGACGCGCTCGATGAAGCGCAGAAGAAGCTGCGCCGCGAAGTGCACACGATCCTGCGCCAGGCCGACTACGACTACCGACGCAAGCAGTACAACACGGTCGTCTCGGCGGCGATGAAGATGCTCAACGCGATCGAGGCGGCGAAGCTGCCGCGCGCGCCCGCGTCGGACGAAGTGATGCGCGAGGCGCTCTCGATCCTGATCCGCATGCTCTACCCGGTGGTGCCGCACATCGGACACGCGCTGTGGACCGAACTGGGCTTTGCAGCCGCGCTCGGCGACCTGCTCGATGCGCCGTGGCCGAAGGTCGACGAACGCGCCCTCGAGCAGGACTCGATCGAGCTGGTGCTGCAGATCAACGGCAAGGTACGCGGATCGGTGCACGTCCCCGCCTGCGCCGACGACGAGGCGATCCGCGCCGCGGCTCTGGAGACCGAAGCCTTCGCCCGTCACGGCGAAGGCCGCACGCCGCGCAAGATCGTCATCGTTCCGGCGCGGCTGGTCAACGTCGTCGTATGACTCCGACGGGGAAGGGGGAAGGGGGAAGGGGGAAGGGGAAAACCGAGGTGCGACGGGCCCCTCGCTACACGTTGTCCCTTCTTCCTGCCACCCTCACCCTTCTCGAAGCCACAAAGCGACGCCGGCCGGGCCCCCTCCCCCCTTCTCCCTTCCCCCTTCTCCCAGCCGCGAAGCGGCGCTCGACATTGCGCGCGCTGAGCGCGGCCGCCCTGGCGGCCGGGCTCAGCTCGCCCCTCACCGGCTGCGGCTTCCAGTTGCGCCGCTCGGCGGACCTGCCGTTTCGCACGCTGTACACGACCTTCTCGTCGACGTCGCCGATCGGCGCCGAGTTCCGCCGGCTGGTGCGGGTGGCCGAGAACACCCGTATCGTCGACGACGCGAAGGAGGCCGACGCGCGACTCGAGGTGCTCTCGGAGACACGCGAGAAGGAGGTCGTCGGCTATTCGTCGACCGGCCGGCCACGTGAATACCAGTTGCGGCTTCGCTTCACGTTCCGCGTCGTCGCGCGCGACGGAACCGTGCTGCTGGCGCCCACCGAGATCGTGCTGCACCGGGACATCACATCGAGCGACATCGAGCAGGTCGCCAAGCAGCAGGAGGAGGAGTTGCTGTACAAGGAGATGCAGTCCGATCTCGTCCAGCAGTTGCTGCGCCGGCTCGCGGCGATCGACCGGTGACCCAGCTGCGCGCCGAGGCGCTCGCCGGCGCACTCGCGCGCGGCGTCCCGCCCATCGTCTGGATCCACGGCGACGAAGCGCTGATCGTCCAGGAATGCGCGCAGGCCGTACGCGAAGCGCTGCGCGCGCAGGGCTTCGACGAACGCCAGGTGTTCGAGGCCGGGCGCGGTTTTCGCGTCGACGCGCTCACCGCCGAAACCGACGCGCTGTCGCTGTTCGCCGGCCGCAGGCTGATCGAGTTGCGCTTCGGCGCCGCAAGAGCGACGAAGGAGATCGGCCAGGCGCTCGCCGATGCCGCCGCGCGCATCGACGACGGCACGCGACTGCTGGTCAGCGGTCCGCGGCTCGATCGTGCAAGCACGGCGAGCGAATGGTTCGCCGCGATCGAGCGCACCGGCTTCGTCGTGGCAGTGTGGCCGGTGGAACGTGCACGGCTTGCGCAGTGGATCGCCACGCGGCTGGGGCGACAGAAGCAGCGCGCGGATCGCGAAACGCTCGAATGGATCGCCGAACGCGTCGAGGGCAACCTGCTCGCGGCGCACCAGGAGATCGCCAAGCTCGCGCTGCTGTGCCCGGAAGGCGAACTCTCGCGCGAAGCGGTGCGCGCGGCGGTGCTCGACGTCGCGCGCTACGACGCCTTCGACCTCGTCGACGCGATGCTGGGCGGCGACGCCGCGCGCGCGCTGCGCACGCTCGACGGCCTTCGCGCCGAAGGCGTCGCCGTACCGCTGGTGCTGTTGGCGATCGCCGACGCGTCGCGCACGCTGCTG
>DASWVL010000007.1:0-6401 GCA_036406255.1 Zeimonas sp. | reverse complement strand
GCCCAGCAGGTATCCTTGCACGCCTGCCGGCCTCCGCCGGCCCGCGACACAGCCCAGACACCATGACAGGCAAGCAATACGACGAATCGTCCTTCCGCGTCCTCAAGGGACTCGAACCGGTGCGCGAGCGCCCCGGGATGTACACCCGCACCGACTCGCCGACGCACATCATCCAGGAAGTCATCGACAACTCGGCCGACGAGGCGCTCGGCGGCTTTGCGAAGAAAATTCACGTGACGCTGCACCTCGACGGCTCGGTGAGCGTCGCCGACGACGGTCGCGGCATCCCGGTCGGCCTGCACCCCGAGGAAGGCGTGCCGGTCGTGGTGCTCGCCTACACGCGCCTGCACGCGGGCGGCAAGTTCGACAAGCGCGACGGCAACGGCGCCTATGCGTTCTCGGGCGGCCTGCACGGCGTCGGCGTCGCGGTGACGAACGCGCTGTCCACGCGCGTCGAAGTCGAGGTAAAGCGCGAGGGCAAGATCCATCGCATCGACTTCGCCGAGGGCGGCGAGAACATCGGCGCGATCACGGTCGTCGGCGACTGCGGCCGCCAGACCGGCACGCGCGTGCGCGTGTGGCCGGACGGCAAGTACTTCGAGAATCCGCGCGTGCCGCAGAACGAGATCGAGCGCCTGCTGCGCTCGAAGGCGGTGCTGCTGTCGGGCGTGTCGGTGCGCCTCGACATCGAGCAGGCGAGCGGGCCGGCGCTGACCAAGACGTGGTCCTACCCCGATGGCCTGGCCGGCTATCTGCGCGAGCAGGCGGGCGACGTCGAGGCGGTCGCACCGCTCTACACCGCCGAGAAGTACGCCGACAAGGACGACGCGACCTTCGCGCCCGGCGAAGGTGCGGCCTGGGTGATCGGCTGGTTCGAGCAGTCGGTGCCGTCCGAGTCCTTCGTGAACTTGATCCCGACGGTGGCCGGCGGTACGCACGAGAGCGGTCTGCGCGCAGGCGTGTTCGACGCGGTGAAGAGCTTCATCGAGCACCACGCGCTGCTGCCGCGCGGCGTGAAGCTGCAGCAGGAAGACGTCGCCGGGCGCATGAGCTTCGTGCTCTCGGCGCGCCTGCTGGACCCGCAGTTCCAGGGCCAGGTGAAGGAGAAGCTCAACTCGCGCGAGGCGGTGAAGCTCGTCTCGTCGATGATGCGCGACCCCTTCGAGATCTGGCTCAACAACCACGTCGAGGCCGGCAAGGCGATCGCCGAGCTGTCGATCAAGCAGGCGCTCGCGCGGCAGAAGAGCGCGCAGAAAGTCGAGAAGAAGAAGACCTCGGGCGTCGCGGTGCTGCCGGGCAAGCTCTCGGACTGCGAATCGGAGGACATCGCCGACAACGAGCTCTTCCTCGTCGAGGGCGACTCCGCCGGCGGCTCGGCGAAGATGGCGCGCAACAAGGAGACACAGGCGATCCTGCCGCTGCGCGGCAAGGTGCAGAACGCGTGGGAGATCGACCCCGACCGCCTGCTCGCGAACGCCGAGATCCACGACATCGCGGTCGCGCTGGGCGTCGACGCGCACGCCGCGGGCAGCAACCCGGACCTCTCGGGCCTGCGCTACGGCAAGGTCGTCATCATGTCGGATGCGGACGTCGACGGCGCGCACATTCAAACCCTCCTGCTGACGCTGTTCTTCCGCCACTTCCCGGAACTCATCACGCGCGGCCACATCTACGTCGCCCAGCCGCCGCTGTACCGCGTCGACGTCCCGGCGCAGGGCAAGAAGCGCCCGGCACGGCGCCTCTACGCACTCGACGACGGCGAACTAGCGGCGATCCGCGACCGCGTCGAGAAGGAAGGTTTCAAGCCGGAGTCGATCGAAATCGGCCGCTTCAAGGGCCTCGGCGAGATGAACCCCGACCAGCTGCGCGAGACGACGATGGACCCCGCGACGCGGCGCGTGCTGCCGGTGCACGTTCGCCCCGACGCGCTCGACGAGACGCTGCGCATGTTCACGCTGCTCATGGGCAAGGGCGAAGCCTCCGGCCGGCGCGCGTGGATGGAGGAAAAGGGCGACACCGTCGAGGCCGACATCTGAGCCGGCGGAGCCGATGATGGCGCCTTGCTGCACCGCATCACGCCGCCTATAACGGAAACGCCTGTCCCGTTTTCGAGTAGCCCACATGGCCACGAATCCCGTTCCCCGCCTCACCCGGCGCCCCGGTGCCGTGCTGGTGGACCTCGCCGGCGTGCTGCACGTCGGCGAGCAGGCCATCCCCGGCGCGGTGGACGCCCTCGCCCGCCTGCGCGCCGCGCGGCTGCCGCTGCGCTTTCTCACCAACACGACGCGCACGCCGCGCCGCACGCTGGTCGCAAAGCTGCAAAGGATGGGCTTCGCGATCGCCGAGGACGAGCTCCAGACCGCGCCGCACGCGGCGCAGCAGCTCGTGCGCCAGCGCGGATTGAAGCCGCTGTATCTCGTCCATCCTGACCTCGCGACCGAAATCGGCCCAAGCGCGGAGGCTCCCGATGCGGTCGTGATGGGCGACATGGGCCCCCATCTCGACTATGCGCAACTCAACACTGCCTTCCGCCTGCTAATGGCGGGCGGCACCTTCATCGCGATGGCGAAGAACCGCTACTTCATGGAAGAGGACGGCCTGTCGCTCGATATGGGCGCCTTCGTGACCGGCCTCGAGTTCAGCAGCGGCGTCCCCGCCGAGATCGCCGGCAAGCCCGCAGCGAGCTTCTTCCACACCGCGCTCGCCGAACTGGGCGTCGCGCCGGCCGACGCGGTGGTGATCGGCGACGACCTGCACGACGACGTCGGCGCGGCGATCGACGCCGGCATCCCCGGGATCCTCGTGCGCACCGGGAAATTCCGGCCCGGCGACGACGCCCACCCGACGGTACGCCCGGATCTCGTCGCCGACGACTTCGCCGACGCGGTCGACCGGCTGCTGGCGCTCGCATAGGGCCAGGCAGCATTGGTATATACTAACGGTAGATCCAAAACCGACCGGATCGCGATGGAAACCGCCAAACTATTCATCAACGGCCGCAGTCAGGCGGTGCGCCTACCCAAGGAGTTCCGCTTCGAAGGCGATGAAGTCTTCATCAAGCGCATCGGCGACGCCGTCGTGCTGCTGCCGCGCCACGGCTGGGGCACGCTGTTCGCCGCGCTCGACGCATTCGAGCCGGACTTCCGCCTGGAGCGCGAGCACGCCGAACAGCCGGAACGGGAGCTGCTGCGTCCGTGAGGTACCTGCTGGACACCAACATCTGCATCTACCTGATCAACGAACGCCCCGCCCACGTGCGCGCCTACTTCGACGTGCACAGTATCGGCGACATCGGCATCTCGGTGATCACCGCAGCGGAGCTCGCCTACGGCGTCGCAAAGACCGGCTCGGCCCGCAACCGGGCCGCGCTCGACGCCTTCATGCTGCCGCTCGAGGTCGCACCGTTCGATGACAAGGTGGTCTGGCGCTACGCCGAGCTGCGGGCCGAACTCGCCCGGCGTGGCACCCCCATCGGCGCGCTCGACACCCAGATCGCCGCCCATGCGCTGACGCTCGGCTGCACTCTCGTCACCAACAATACCCGCGAATTCGCTCGGGTGCCCGGCCTCATGCTGGAGAACTGGGCCGAGCCGCGCCTGATGCAACCCACTGCTTCCTATTTCACCGCTCCATGACCCACGAATCGCTCGATCTGTTCAACGCACCACCCTCGCCGACTGCAACGCTGCCAACCACGCCACCCGCCCCCCCTGCGCCGCCCGCCGGCGGCAGCACGAACGGCGACGGCACGCTGCCGCTTGACCAGTACGCCGAGCGCGCCTACCTCGCCTACGCGATGAGCGTCGTGAAGTCGCGCGCGCTGCCGCAGGTCGAGGACGGCATGAAGCCGGTGCAGCGCCGCATCCTCTACGCGATGAACGAGATGCGCCTGTCGGCCACGTCCAAGCACGTAAAGTCCGCCCGCGTCGTCGGCGACGTCATCGGCAAGTACCACCCGCACGGCGACTCCAGCGTCTATGACGCGATGGTGCGCGTGGCGCAGGACTTCTCGCTGCGCTATCCGCTGGTCGACGGCCAGGGCAACTTCGGCTCGCGCGACGGCGACTCGGCGGCGGCGATGCGTTACACGGAGTGCCGTCTGACGCCGATCGCCGAGCTGCTGCTCGCCGAGATCGACCGCGGCACCGTCGACTTCGTGCCCAACTACGACGGCGCCTTCGAGGAGCCGCAGCTTCTGCCCGCGCGCCTGCCCTTCGTGCTGCTCAACGGCGCCTCCGGCATCGCGGTCGGCATGGCGACCGAGATCCCGCCGCACAACCTGCGCGAAGTCGCCGACGCCACCTGCCACCTGATCCGCCACCCGGAGGCCGGACTCGACGACGTCCTGCCGCTGCTGCCCGGCCCCGACTTCCCCGGCGGTGGCCAGCTCATCTCCTCGCCCGAGGCGATCCGCGACGCCTACGCGAGCGGGCGCGGCAGCCTGCGCGTGCGTGCGCGCTGGCACGTCGAGGAGCTCGCCCGCGGCCAGTGGCGCGTCATCATCGACGAACTGCCGCACGGCGTGTCGGCCGCCGGCGTGCTCGCCGAGATCGAGACGCTGACCAACCCGCAGCCGCGCACCGGCAAAAAGGAAGTCAGCCAGGAACAGAAGAACCTCAAGCAGCTCGTGCTCGGCGTGCTGGAAACCGTACGCGACGAATCGAGCGACAAGGCGCCCGTGCGCATCGTGCTGGAGCCGCGCTCGTCCCGCCAGAGCCGCGACGAGTTCATGGCGGTGCTGCTCGCGCACACCAGCCTCGAAAGCTCGGCATCGGTGAACATGACGATGATCGGCCGCGACGGCCGGCCGCAGCAGAAGAACCTCGTGCAGATCCTGCGCGAATGGATCGACTTCCGCTATGCCACCGTCGAGCGACGCACCCGCCACCGCCTCGACGAGGTCGACCGCCGCATCCACATCCTCGAAGGCCGCATGATCGCCTTCCTGCACCTCGAGGAAGTGATCCGCGTGATCCGCGAGTCGGACGAGCCCAAACCCGCGCTGATCGCGGCCTTCGGCCTCTCCGACGTGCAGGCCGAGGACATCCTCGAGATCCGCCTGCGCCAGCTCGCGCGCCTCGAAGGCTTCAAGATCGAGAAGGAACTGGCCGAGCTCAAGGATGAGCGCGACGGCCTGCAACACATCCTCGACAGCCGCGCCGCGATGACCCGGCTGATCCTCAAGGAGATCGAGGACGACGCGAAGAAGTACGGCGACAACCGCCGCACGGTGATCGAAGCCGTCGCCGCGGTCGCGCCGGCCGAGATCAGCGTGGCCGACGAACCGGTCACCGTGATCGTGTCGAAGAACGGCTGGGTGCGCTCGCGCCAGGGCCACGGCATCGACGCCGCGGCAATCAGCTACAAGGCGGGCGACTACGCCTTCGTCGTGATCGAGACGCGCACGACCTGGCCGCTGGTCGTCATCGACAGCAACGGCCGCGCCTACACCGTGCGCGTGTCCGACCTGCCCGGCGGGCGCGGGGACGGCGCGCCGATCGCGACGCTGGTCGACTTCCAGGACGGCGGCAAGATGGCGCAGGTGCTCACCGCCGAGCCCGAGTCGAGCTGGTTCTTCGCCAACTCCGGCGGCTACGGCTTCATCTGCACGCTCGCCGACGCGACCAGCCGCCAGCGCGCGGGCAAGGCCTTCATGACCCTCGAGAAGGGCGAGAAGGTGCTGGTGCCGGCGCGCGTCGCGGGCGAACGCATCGCGGCGGTGTCGGAGCACGGCCGCATCCTGGTCTTCATGCGCAGCGAGATGAAGGTGCAGGGCGGCGGACGCGGCGTCATCGTGATGGCGCTCGACGACAAGGAGGCGCTGGTCGCGGTGGCCGTGCCGCCCGACGACGCGACGCTCAGGGTCGAAGGCATCGGGCGTGGCAGCAAGAGCATCGCCGTCGAGCTCAAGCCGAACCAGCTCGTGCCGCTCGTCCACCGCCGCGCGCGCAAGGGCATGACGCTCACGCCCAAGGTCGCACCCACGGCGCTGACGACCGCCTGATGCGTCGCCGTGCCCGGCGCGGATGAGCACTCCGGCCGCAGGCAACGGCACCACGGCATCGACGCCGCAGAGCCGCACGCGTCCTTCGGATTTCCACGGGAATGCAGCCCACGGCCCGCCCGACAGCGGAGGACCTCAGCGGGCCGGCGGCGTTTCCTCGCGCTCCGTCACCTCACCCGGGGGAAGGATAGCGCGGAGCGGATCGCCGTCCCGGATCTGCCCCGGCGCGCGTGGCGGCGGCTCGCCGACCATCGATTCGATCAGGATCGTGACGCGCCGGTTGCGCGCGCGGCCTTCCTCGTTGGTGTTGTCGGTAAGCGGCCGCTGGTCCGCGTAGCCGGCCGCGGTGAGGCGGTCGCCACGCACCCCCGACTCGATGAAGAGCCGCACGACCGTC
>DASWVL010000006.1:0-2413 GCA_036406255.1 Zeimonas sp. | reverse complement strand
GCGCACGCGTAGAGGAACTGATTGCGGGATTCGCGGTTGCGGAGAAACGCAAGGAAGATCGTGTAGACCGGGCGCCTTGCGTTGTCCCCGTGCTGGGAAGCACGGATCGACATGGGGACACCTCTGGGAGACGGCTGCGGCGCCTTCGCCGGACGCGGACCCGCGCAGGTTCGTCGGTGCTGCAACCTGTTGTAAGTATACCACAGCTGAAGCGACCGAAAGCGTACGGCAGCATGGATGCATGCACTGCTTGCGTGCTGCACAATGTGCAACGACCCCGGGGCCAAGGAGGTCCCCTTCGACGATGGAAGCGCCGGCTGCTGCGGTGAGCATCCTCGTGCTCGATGCGAGCGGAACACCACGCCGCTGGATCGGCATCGAGGACGCCGTCGGCTACTACTACAAGGAACAGGTCGTCTGGGACCTCGGCCGGCACGCGTTCACGCTGCACGGCGGAACCTGCCGAGCCACCGGTCTGCGTTCGATGCTCACGTTGCGCTCGATCGTCGCCGTGCGCGGCGACTCCTCGCGGCGCGCGCGCTTCGACCACGTTCCGGCGCTCACCCGCGAGATGCTGTTCGCGCGCGACCGCTTCGTCTGCGCGTATTGCGGCGGCCGGTTCCGGCCCAGCGAACTCACTTGCGAGCACGTCAAGCCGCAGAGCCGCGGCGGACGCGACACCTGGACCAACCTCGTCAGCGCCTGCAAGCCGTGCAACCTGCGCAAGGGCAATCGCACGCCCGAGCAGGCGCGCATGCCGCTGCTGTACGTGCCGTACGTGCCGAACCTGCACGAGGCGTTCATCCTGCGCAACCGGCGCATCCTCGCCAACCAGATGGAGTTCCTGATGGCGGGCGTGCCGCGCAATTCGCGGCTGCACGAGGTGGAGCGGGCGCTTCCCGCGTAGGTCCGTACGACCCGACCGTTCGCCACGATCGCTGGGCGACGCCTCGGCGGGCCAGTTCGCACGGCGCTGCAAAAGGCTGCGTTGTCGGCTCTGGAGCGGCCTCCCCCGGCAAAATTGCAGCATTTCGCAGCCTATGCCAGTAGCAGCTGCGCTCGAGCACCGCCCGCGGACAGTGGATGCAACGCGCCACCACGACGCGCTGCGCTCAGAGCACCTCCTCCGGCTGCGACGCTTCGGCGAGCAGTCGACGCACGAGCCGGGCGAGCCTTGCATCCCGCACCCCGTGCGCCTCGAGCGCGCGCCAGGTGTTGACCGCGTATTCGCGGTTCGCGCCCCGGCGGCCGCAGCACAACTGCAGCCGGCGCACGATCTCGTCGTCGGTCAGTCGTGCGTAGCTCGGCCTGTCGCGGTCGGCGGCGAAGGTGAGCGCACGCACCGTGCGCTCGTCCTCGATCCGCACCTCAGCGACCAGCGGCCGATACACGCGCGACTCCCAATCGGGGATCTCGCGTTCGTACAGTTGCCGGAGCGAATCCTCGCGGCTCTCGAAGCGCAGCCGATAGGCGATTCCGACGCAGCTGCCGCCGCGATCGAGCCCGAGCACGACACCCGGTTCATCGGCCGTGCCGCGGTAACGCGTCGAGTGGACGCAGAACGAGCGGTGCCAGCCGTGCAGGCGCGCGAGCTTTGCCTGCTCGAAC
Organism: Zeimonas sp.; assembly: GCA_036406255.1. Taxonomy (GTDB): domain Bacteria; phylum Pseudomonadota; class Gammaproteobacteria; order Burkholderiales; family Burkholderiaceae_E; genus Zeimonas. The sequence continues at coordinate 805 of DASWVL010000006.1, read as the reverse complement.
TCGATCTCCGGGTTCCAGATGAGCGACCCGTAGCCGAAGACCCAATCGACGTCGAATGCCGGACTGCGCATGCTGCGGGCATGGTAGCGCGCGGCTGCCGCTACCGAGGACCGCTCGTCGGCGTCGCGGTGTTCGCCGCGGCGGGTGCGGGGCTCATCCGCGAATCCGCACCTCGATCGTCGCCAGCCCGTCGACGCTCCCCTTCAGCCGATCGCCCGGGACGACCGCTGCCACGCCTTCGGGCGTTCCGGTCATGATCAGGTCCCCCGGCGCGAGCGTCCACGCGTTCGACAGGTGCTCGACGATCTCGCCGACGTTCCAGATCAGATTCGAGAGATCGCTCTGCTGGCGCGTCTCGCCGTTGACCTCGAGCGCGATGCGCGCGTGCGCGATGTCGCCGGCCGATTCCGCCGGCACGATCGCACCGACCGGCGCCGACTGGTCGAATGCCTTGCCGATGCACCAGGGCCTGCCCTGCTTCTTCATCTCGGTCTGCAGGTCGCGGCGCGTCATGTCGAGGCCGACCGCGTAGCCGAAGACGTGGCGCATCGCGTCGGCCGCGCGGATCTGCCTGCCGCCCTCGCCGATCGCGACGACCAGCTCGATCTCGTGATGCAGGTCCTTCGTCATCGCCGGGTAGTCGATGTCGATCGCTTCGCCGGCAGGCGCGGGAACGACGGCGTCGGCCGGCTTCAGGAAGAAGAACGGCGGCTCGCGTCCGGTGAATCCCATCTCCTGCGCGTGCGCCACGTAGTTGCGGCCGACGCAGTAGACGCGGCGTACGGGGAATCGCGCGTCGCTTCCG
>DASWVL010000005.1:0-3537 GCA_036406255.1 Zeimonas sp. | reverse complement strand
CGAGGGTGGTCGCCGGTGATCATGATCACGCGGATGCCGGCGCGATGCGCGTCGGCGATCGCCGGCGCGACTTCGTCGCGCGGCGGATCGATCAGCCCGACGGTGCCGGCGAAGATCAGGTCCCGCTCGAGCGCCTCGCCGTCCTCGACGCGCTCGTCGGGCGCGAGCGGACGGTACGCGACCGCCAGCGTGCGCAGCGCCGCATCCGACATCGCGTCGACATCGGCGAGAATCCCCGCGCGCACCTTGTCGTCGAGCGCCTCGACGCGGCTTCCGACGCGCACCCGGTTGCACAGGCGCACGAGCACGTCGGGCGCACCCTTGGTGATCAGGACCCGCTCGTCGCCGTGCTCGTGGTCGACCTCGACGGTCGACATCCGCTTGCGCTCGGAGCTGAAGGCGATCTCGGCGAGGCGCTCGAAACGCCGCTCGCGCCGCTCGGTGAGTCCGGCCTTGCGCTCGGCGACGAGGAACGCCGCCTCGGTCGGGTCGCCATGCACGCGCCAGCTGCCATCCTCGACCCGTTGCAGCTGCGCGTTGCCGGCAAGGCTGCCGCCGCTGAGCACGACGATATCCTCGGCGCGCAGCGCGTCGCGCCGGACATGGTCGTCCTGCCCCTGCGGCAACTGGGCCTCCAGGCGGCCCTCCGGCAGATAGCCGACGCCGGTCACGCGCGTGGCGCCCGAGGCGGTCATCACGCGCTCTACGGTCATCTCCGCGCGCGTCAGCGTCCCCGTCTTGTCGGATGCGATCACCGACGCCGAGCCGAGCGTCTCGACCGAGGACAGCTTCTTGACGATCGCGTTGCGGCCGGCCATGCGCTGCACGCCGAGCGCGAGCACCAGCGAGAGGATCGCCGGCAGGCCCTCGGGAACGGCTGCCACCGCGAGCGAGACGCCGAGCAGCAGGACGTCGACGACCTCGCCTGCGCCGCTCGGCTCGGCCAGCGCGAGAATCGTCGCAACGACGATCGCCGCGACCGCAACGACCGCGATTCCCAGCACGCGTCCGATGCGCTCGATCTCGCGCTCGAGCGGGGTCGGCGGCTCGTCGGCCGACTCGAGCATGCCGGCGATCGCGCCGACCTCGGTGCGCATCGCGGTCGCCGTGACGATCGCGCGGGCGCTGCCCTGCACGACCGCCGTGCCGGCGAACACCATGTCGGTGCGGTCCGCCAGTGCGGCGGGAGCGGCCAGCGTCGTCGGGTCCTTGTCGACCGCCTCGCTCTCGCCGGTGAGCGACGCCTCCTGTACGCGCAGCCCGGACGCTTCGAGCAGGCGCGCGTCGGCGCCGACCGAATCGCCCTCGGCCAGCACGAGCACGTCGCCGCGCACCAGCGACTCGCTGGGCACGCGAAGCAGGCGGCCTTCGCGCAGCACCGAAGACGTCGCGGCGGTGAGCTTCGCGAGCGCGGCGACCGCGTTCTGCGCACGCGCCTCCTGCACCGCGCCCAGCACCGCGTTGGCGAGCACGATCGCGCCGATCACGAGCGCGTCGACCGGCCACCCGATTGCGCCCTCGACGAGCCACGCGGCGAGCGAGATCGCCGCCGCGAGGAGCAGCAGGTAGATCAGCGGGTCGCGGAACTGCTCGAGCGCGCGCCGCCAGAACGGCGTCGGCGGCTTCGCGCGCAGCCGGTTCGGACCTTCACGCGACAGCCGTCGCGCCGCCTCCGCTTCGTCGAGGCCGCGCTCCGGATCGACGCCCAGTGCGCGCGCGATCGAGGCGCCGTCGCACAGCGATGGGTCGACCGACCGCGCCTCAGACGCGGCCGTTCTCCGCCGGCAGCATCCCCGGCCGCACCGAAACGACCGACTCGACCATCTCGGCAACCAGGGATCGCTTCAGGCCCTCGACGTCGGCCCGCGCGAGCGACGCCATGCCGATCACACCGGTGAGGAAACCGAGCGTCTTGCAGAACAGCGCCTCGGTCACCTGCGGATGCGCGGGCGCGCCGTGGACTTCCGCCGCACAGCGATCGACCAGTTCGCCCAGCGTTGCAAGCAGGCGCCACGGGTCGGGGCACGGTGCCTTGCCGTTCGACGCGTCGACCCAGTCGCGGCCGGAGTCGCGGATCGCGAACACGACCCAGTAGTGACGACGGTTGTCGAGCCAGTACTGCAGCCACGCGTCGAGATACGCCGCCAGCCGCTCGCGTGCACCCGCCGGCTGCTGCTGAGCCGACAGCGCGTGGCTGTGGGCGCGCAGCAGGAGATCTGCCCAGATGTGCCGGACCAGGTGCGCCTTGGTGGGAAAATAGCGGTACAGCGACATCGGCGGCACGCCCACCTCGCTGGCGAGCTTGCGCATCGACAGCGCCTCGTAGCCGCCGTCCTCGAACATCCGCAAGGAGGCCCGCACGGCCTGCTCGTGAAGCTCCTTCTGCTCGGAGCGTGTCCGGCGCGCGCGGTGCGGGCGAAGGCCAGGTCCGTCCATCGCAGTTCCTCTTGTTCTGCGCTTGTACGACGATTCTGACACCGTACACGCACGCGCGCACGACGCGGCGCACCAGGATGCGCGTCCGGCGTTTCGGATTCATGGCAAACTCGACGAGAAGGAGAACCGCGCGATGATCGTCGAGCGCATCTGGACGGCAAACGCCTACCGCAACTTCAACTACCTGGTCGCCTGCCCCGAAACGGGCGAGGCGCTCGCGATCGACCCGCTCGATCATGCGAAGTGCCTGAAGGCCGCGAAGGATCGCGGCTGGCAGATCACGCAGGTCCTGAACACGCACGAGCACTTCGACCACACCGGCGGCAACGAAGCGGTGGTCGCCGCCACCGGCGCGAAGGTGATCGCGCATCACAAGGCGGGCCGCAGCATCTCCGGCGTCGACCGCGGCGTGAAGGCGGGCGACGTGATCAAGGTGGGTCGCACCGTCGAGCTCGAATGCATGGACACGCCGGGCCACACGATGTGCCACGTCTGCCTGAGATCGCACACCGACCAGCCGGCACTCTTCTCGGGCGACACGCTGTTCAACGCCGGCGCCGGCAACTGCCACAACGGCGGCGACCCGGTCGAGCTGTACACGACCTTCGTCGAGCAGCTGGCGAAGCTGCCGGAGAACACCCGGATCTACCCGGGTCACGACTACATCGAGAACAATCTGAAGTTCACGCTGGCGAACGAGCCCGACAACGAGGACGCCCACGCGCTGCTGCCGAAAGTGGCAGGGCACGATCCCGCGCGGTCGATCGTCACCACGCTCGCACAGGAAAAGCGCATCAATACCTTCCTGCGCCTGACGAGCCCGACCGTCGTCGCGCAACTGCGCGAGCATTTCCCCGATCTTCCCGAACGGCCCGACCCGAAGACCGTGTTCGTGAAGCTGCGCGAGCTGCGCAACACCTGGTAGCGGCGGGCAGCACGCGCGCGACGTCGGTGCAGGGCGGGCGCGACCGAACGGGGCGCGCGCCTTACGCGCGCTGCGTCTCGGTGGGCACCGCCGCGTCGCGCACCGCCTGCTGCTGCGGATCGCCGCCGTCGTCGAGCGGGCGCGTCTGCAGCGCGGGTGCCGGAGGCAACCCGGTG
>DASWVL010000004.1:0-4377 GCA_036406255.1 Zeimonas sp. | reverse complement strand
ATAATCGTCTTTTGTGCGCGAGGGCTCCATGCGACTGGCCAAGAAGGCGCTGACGTTCGACGACGTCCTGCTCGTACCCGCCTACTCCGAGATCCTTCCCCGCGACACCTCCCTGAAGACCCGGCTCACCCGCCGCATCGGCCTGAACATCCCGCTCGTGTCGGCGGCGATGGACACCGTCACCGAAGGACGCCTCGCGATCGCCATCGCGCAGGAGGGCGGCCTCGGCATCGTCCACAAGAATCTCCCGCCCGAGCAGCAGGCGATCGAGGTGGCGCGCGTGAAGCGCCACGAGGCCGGCGTCGTCGTCGATCCGATCACCATCGAACCCGACATGAAGGTCTACGACGTGATCCAGCTCACGCAGCAGCACCGCATCTCGGGGCTGCCTGTCGTCCAGGGACGGAAGGTCGTCGGCATCGTCACCAACCGCGATCTGCGCTTCGAGACGCGCCTCGACGAGCCGGTGAGCCGCATCATGACGCCGCGCGAGCGGCTCGTCACCGTGCACGAAGGCGCCTCGCTCGACGAGGCGCAGGCGCTGATGCACCGTCACCGGCTCGAGCGCGTGCTGGTCGTCGACGATCAGTTCGAGCTGAAGGGCCTCATTACGGTCAAGGACATCCTGAAGGCCACCGCGCACCCGGATGCCTGCAAGGACGAGCAGGGCAAGCTGCGCGTAGGCGCGGCGGTCGGCGTCGGCGACGGAGGCGAGGCCGAGGAGCGCATCGAGCGGCTGGTGCGCGCAGGCGTCGACGTGCTCGTCGTCGACACAGCCCACGGGCACACGCGCGGCGTCATCGATCGCGTTCGCGCGATCCGGCGCGCGTACCGCGACGTCGACATCGTCGCCGGCAACATCGCCACAGCCGAGGCGGCGCGCGCGTTGGTCGAGGCGGGCGCCGACGCGGTCAAGGTCGGCATCGGCCCGGGCTCGATCTGCACGACCCGCGTCGTTGCCGGCGTGGGCGTCCCGCAGATCACTGCGATCGCCGACGTCGCCTCGGCGCTCGCCGGCACCGACGTGCCGCTGATCGCCGACGGCGGCATCCGCTATTCGGGTGACGTGGCGAAGGCGATCGCCGCCGGCGCCGACTCGGTGATGCTCGGCTCGATGTTCGCCGGCACCGAGGAGGCGCCTGGCGAAGTCATCCTCTACCAGGGTCGGTCGTACAAGACCTACCGCGGCATGGGCTCGCTTGGCGCGATGCAGCAGGGCGCGGCCGACCGCTATTTCCAGGACCCCACCGGCAGCGTCGACAAGCTCGTCCCCGAAGGCATCGAAGGGCGCGTTCCGTACAAGGGCTCGGTCGTCACGATCATCTACCAGCTGTGCGGCGGGTTGCGCGCGAGCATGGGCTACTGCGGCTGCCCGACGATCGACGGCATGCGCACGAAGCCGCGTTTCGTCGAGATCACCGCCGCCGGCATGCGCGAATCGCACGTGCACGACGTGCAGATGACAAAGGAAGCGCCGAACTACCGGGCCGACTGAGGCGCTGACCGAGGCGCTGACCCGGGAGGGCTACCGAGTGGAAGACCGAGGCGCCGATTGAACGGGCAAACGATGCACGACCGGATCCTGATTCTCGATTTCGGCTCGCAGGTCACGCAACTGATCGCGCGACGCATCCGCGAGGCGAACGTCTATTGCGAAATCCACCCCTGCGACGTCGACGACGCGTTCGTGCGCGACTTCGCGCCGAAGGGAATCGTCCTGTCGGGCAGCCATCTGTCGGCGCACGAGGTGTCGAACGACCGCGCGCCCGATGCCGTCTTCACGCTCGGCGTGCCGGTGCTCGGCATCTGCTACGGCATGCAGACGATGGCGCAGCAGCTCGGCGGGCGCGTCGCGAGCGGCTCGCCGCGCGAATACGGCTACGCGCAGGTGCGCGCGCGCGGGCACACGAAGCTGCTTGACGGCATCGAGGACTCGCGCAACGCCGAAGGGCACGGGCTGCTCGAGGTCTGGATGAGCCACGGCGACAAGGTCGTCGAGCTGCCGCCCGGGTTCCGGTTGATGGGCTCCACCGCGTCGTGCCCCATCGCAGCGATGGCCGACGAGGAACGCGACTTCTACGGCGTGCAGTTCCATCCGGAGGTCACGCACACGAAGCAGGGAACGAAGATCCTGCGCCGCTTCGTGCTCGAGATCTGCGGCTGCCGCGGCGACTGGGTCATGGCGCGGCACATCGAAGAGGCGGTCGAATCGATCCGCCGGATGGTCGGCGACGAGGAGGTGATCCTCGGCCTGTCGGGGGGCGTCGACTCGAGCGTCGCGGCGGCGCTCATCCATCGCGCCATTGGCGAGCGGCTGCACTGCGTCTTCGTCGACACCGGCCTGCTGCGCCTGGGCGAGGCCGAGCAGGTCGTCGACACCTTCGGCGAGCACATGGGCGTGCACCTCGTGCACGTCGAGGCGGCGGGACGCTTCCTCGAGAAGCTCGCCGGCGTCGCCGACCCGGAGGCCAAGCGCAAGATCATCGGCCGCGAATTCGTCGAGGTGTTCCAGGCGCAGGCCGCATCGGTGCCGAACGCGAAATGGCTCGCGCAGGGAACGATCTATCCCGACGTCATCGAGTCGGCGGGTGCCAGCTCGAAGAAGGCCACGGTCATCAAGTCGCACCACAATGTCGGCGGCCTGCCGGAGACGTTGCACCTGAAGCTGCTCGAGCCGCTGCGCGATCTCTTCAAGGACGAGGTGCGCGAGCTGGGCCTCGCGCTCGGGCTGCCGCGCGAGATGGTCTACCGCCATCCATTCCCCGGACCGGGCCTGGGCGTTCGCGTGCTCGGCGAGGTGCGCCCCGAGTATCTGGGCCTGCTGCGCCAGGCCGACGCGATCTTCATCGACGAGCTGCGCAACACGCACGACACCGACGGGCTGAGCTGGTACGAGAAGACGTCGCAGGCCTTCGCCGTGTTCCTGCCGGTGAAGTCGGTCGGCGTGATGGGCGACGGGCGCACCTACGAATACGTCGTCGCGCTGCGTGCGGTGCAGACGCAGGACTTCATGACCGCGCACTGGGCGCCGCTGCCGCACGAGCTTCTCGCGCGCGTCTCGAACCGGATCATCAACGAGGTGCGCGGGATCAATCGCGTCGTCTACGACGTGTCGGGGAAGCCGCCGGCGACGATCGAGTGGGAGTAGGTGCTCCTCGAGGGCGATAGCGCCCGTAGTGTCGCTCGGCGGCCGCGAGGAGGGTCGAATTCAAGGCTTCATCAAGTAAGCGAACTTGTCCGTTGCCAGGCGCATGTCTTCGGGACTCATGCGGTTGACCAGCGGGAACCGGTCGCGCCAATGGAACGGCCGGCAGGCGTCGATGATCGCGCGCGAATTCGTGTAGTTGCCCTTCTCGCGGTCTTCGGGCGCGAGCCGCGGGTCGAGCGGCGTGCTCCACGAGCCGGTGATGACGTCGATCGACGTTGCCGGATCCGAGCGTGTCGTCACGGCCCACATCAATTCCTCGAGATTCGACACGTCGACGTCGTCGTCGACGACGACCACGTACTTGCCGGCATAGGCACCCACATGGCATTGGCTCGCCACGTGCCCGGCCTGCTTCACGTGCCCCGGATAACGCTGGCGGATCGAGATTGCGAGCAGCATGCGTGCGCCGCCGCACTCATGCGCCCACGCGGCGGCGATGTCGGGCACGCCAGCTTTCTCGATCTCCTGCTTCAGCAGCGCCGAACGCGTAACGGCACGGTAACGCGCCATCTCGTCGGGCGGGCACAACGGTGGACAGCCGAGGATGATCGGGTCGTTGCGGTGGTAGATGGCCTTGATTTCGAGAACAGGCTCTTCACGCACATCGCTCGCGTAGTAGCCGGTCCACTCGCCGAAGGGACCTTCCTTGCGTCGCCGCGTGGGATGCACGTAGCCCTCGATCACCAGTTCTGCGTTCGCGGGAAACGGAACGCCGGTGACCTTGCCGCGCACCATCTTCTGAGCCTTTCCGCGCAGCGCCCCGACCAGGTCGAACTCGCAGACGCCGTACGGGACTTCGCTGCACGCCATGAGGAACGTGAGCGGATCGCCGCCGACGACGATCGCGGTGGGCATTGGCTCACCTCGTGCCGCGTACTTGTCGCGATGGATGCGGCCGTGCTTGCCCGGTGAGATGTAGAAACCGACCGTGTTCCGGTCGTGGATCATCACGCGATAGGTGCCCGCGTTGAGCCAGTTCTCGTCGGGATCCATCGTGACGTTGTAGCTTCCGGTGCCGATGTAGCGCCCGCCGTCGTGCGCGTGCCATTGCGGCGTCGGAAACTTCGTGATGTCGATGTCGTCTCCGGTGAGCACGTTCTCGAACACGGGGCCGTACTCGACCTCTTCGAATGGAATCGGTTCCATCTGGCGCAGGCTGCGTTCGAGGA
>DASWVL010000003.1:0-2169 GCA_036406255.1 Zeimonas sp. | reverse complement strand
CGTCGGCGTCGCCAGCCTGATGTTCCGGACGCTGTCCGAGGAAGGGATCAACATCCAGATGATCTCGACGAGCGAGATCAAGATCTCGGTCGTCATCGAGGACAAGTACATGGAGCTTGCGGTGCGTGCGCTGCACAAGGCGTTCGGGCTCGACAAGCCGCGAACGGCCGCGGAAGCGGTCGCCGAGTAGGTCGACGGAAGCGCGCAGGGCGGCCGACGCCCGCGTCGCCTGCCGCAGCCCCGGAGGCCGCGCAGCTCGCGCGGGCAACGGCACAGGAGCGAAACTTGCTGCCTTGCGCCGGCTCCTCCACTTGCGCCAACGCAGCAGAGGCGCGCCATGCAGCTTGCGCCGGGCGGGTTGCACACCGAGCCGCCGTACTACGTGCCGACGGGCCGCGAAGTCGACATCTTCGTGCACTGTCATGCGCACGGTCACGCCGTGATGCTCAAGGGCCCGACGGGCAGCGGCAAGACCCGCTTCGTCGAGTACATGGCGTGGCGACTGCGCCGCCCGCTGGTCACGATCTCGTGTCACGACGACCTCAGCGCCAGCGACCTGGTGGGGCGCTACCTGGTCCGCCACGACGGAACTTTCTGGCAGGACGGACCGCTCACCCGGGCGGTGCGCGAAGGCGCGATCTGCTACCTCGACGAGATCGTCGAGGCGCGGGCCGACACCGTCGTCGTGCTGCATCCGCTGACCGACCACCGTCGGCTCCTGCCGATCGACAAGACCGGCGAAACCGTGGTCGCCGAGACCGGGTTCCACCTCGTCGTCTCGTACAACCCGGGGTACCAGCGCATGCTGAAGGACCTCAAGCCGAGTACGCGCCAGCGCTTCGTCGCACTGGATCTCGATTTCCCGGGCACGGATCGCGAAGTGGCGATCGTTGCGCACGAGAGCGGCGCCGACCAGGCGACCGCGTTCGCGCTGGTCACGCTTGGACGACGCCTTCGCGAGTTGCGCGATCGAGGGCTGGCCGAAGTGCCCGGCACGCGACTGCTCGTCGCCACCGCGCGGCTCGCGGCCAGCGGCGTCGAGCTTCGCCAGGCCTGCTACGCGGGGCTGGTCGGTCCGCTGTCCGACGATCCGTGCCTCGTTGACGCGATGCGCGATCTGGTCGACGCGACCTTCGCCTGACGGAGCGTGCGTGTTCCCGGTCGGCGCGGCTCTCGTCGACGCGGCGCGTCACGCGGCGGTTCTTCCGCGCGCGCTTCGCAAGCGCGATCCGCCAACCGCTCCTTCGCGGCCGGTCGTCCTGTGCGAACTGGCCGAGCGGCTCGAGTTGCTCGTCTGCGCCGTATTCGCGCGCCGATTCGCGATCCGGCCGGCGCCTTTCCCGCCACCGGGCAATGCGCTCGCGCGATTGTGGGCGGGCTGTCGCGTGCCGGGAATTTCCGGGCCGAGGACCGATGCGCCGGTTCCGGCGACCGACGGCGTGTCGATCTGGCTTCCGCCCGCATTGCCGGGCGTTGATCCGCGTCGGGCCGGCGCGATCTACCGCGCGCTGGCGCTGTCGCAGGCGAGCCGCGCGCAGCGGGGCGCTGCGCGCATCGCCGAAGGCATCGCAGACCCGCTCGAGCGCTCGTGCTTCCTGCTGCTCGAGGCGTGGTCGGTGCAGGAATGCCTGGCCGTCCTGCTGCCCGGCCTGCGTCGGGTGCTGGCGATACTCGCCGAGGTGGCTCTGTCCAGGCGCCCGCCGCCCGCGCGGTTCCCCGCGACGCGCAGGCCGCTCGAGGAACTCGCGCGCGGCCTCCTCGAGCGGCGCGTCGGCGACGTCCCCGTCTGTCCGACGTCGCTCGAATCGCTCGACGTCGCGCGCCGGCTCGCCGCGAAGCTGCGCGGCACGACCACCGCAGCGAGCGGGCAACGCGACGACGCGTCGCTGTACGTCGATCTGTGGACCGGAGAGTTGCTGTCGATGCCGCCGCAGCCGTGCGCCCCGGACCGCGGAGCACCCCCGAACGGGAACACCGCTTCCGTCGCCAGTCCCGGTCCTGCACGACCGGCGCGCGTGCGGGAAGCGGGCGAAGGCGAGAACTGGGATGCCGTCGGCGGGTGGATCGCGAAGTCGCTGTACCCGCTGGAGCGGCTCGAGGATCCGATGGGATTCCAGCGTCCCACCGAAGGCGACAACGGAGCGGCGAGCGATCGGGCCGCCGACTCGA
>DASWVL010000002.1:0-6652 GCA_036406255.1 Zeimonas sp. | reverse complement strand
GTTCTCGTACTGATTGTTCCCGCAACATCACCAGGAGAGGAGTACCGCAATGAAGGGAACCGCATTGACCGCCGCAGCCGCGGCAGCCGTCCTGCTCGGCGTCGGCCCGGCCGGCGCGCAGGGAATCTTCGTCGGCCACCTCGCCGACTACACCGGCGCCACTTCCGACGTCGGCCGGCCGTACGGCCAGGGCGTGGCCGACGCGCTCGCGTACGTCAACAGCCACGGCGGCATCGACGGCAAGAAGATCGAGTTCGAGACCGTCGACTACAGCTACGAGGTGCCGCGCGCGATCGCCACCTACAAGAAGTGGACCGGCTCGCAGAAGGTCGCCGCCATCCAGGGCTGGGGCACCGGCGACACCGAGGCGATGGTGAGCTTCGTCGCCAAGGACGAGATCCCCTACTACTCGGCGTCATACTCGGGCCACCTCACCGATCCGACCGGCAAGGGCCCGCACGGTTCGAAGGCCGCGCCGTACAACTTCTTCTACGGCCCGTCGTATACCGACGGCTGCCGCGCGCTCGTGCAGTGGGCGGCGTCCGACGCGAAGAAGAAGAACATTGCGTCGCCGAAATTCGTGCACATGGGCGACAACCACCCGTATCCGAACGCGCCGAAGGCCGCCTGCGGCGAATACGCGAAGGAGATGGGATTTACCGTCGTTCCGCCGATCCAGTACTCGCTCAAGCCCGGCGACTTCAAGGCGCAGTGCCTGAGCCTGAAGGAGTCCGGCGCGAACTACGCGTTCCTCGCCAACACGGGCGGCTCGACGATCTCGCTGCTGAAGTCGTGCGCGACGGTAGGCGTCGACACGCAGTTCATGGGCAACGTCTGGGCGATGGACGAGAACGCGCTGAAGGCGGCGGGCGATGCGGCCAACGGAACGGTGTTCGTCGTCGGTGCGGCCGCATGGAACTCCGATGCGCCGGGCATGAAGACGGTGCGCGAGATCTCGAAGGTCTCCGACGCTTCGGGCAACGAGTACCGGCCGGTCCACTACATGCGCGGCATCTGCTCGGTCTACTACATGCGCGACGCGATGGTCGCGGCGGACAAGGCGGGCGGCATCAGCGGGCCGAACATCAAGAAGGCGATGGAACAGATGAAGGACCACGTCCCCGCCGAACTGCAGGGCGTGTGCATCCCTTCCACGTGGACGGCGACCGACCACCGCGGCACGACGAAGGTGTTCATCTACCAGGCGAACTCGAAGGGCGGCGAGCAGTCGATCGCGAAGATCGGCGAAGCCGAGATCGAGCGCAAGCCGGAGTGGCTCGGCTGGTAAGCCGCACGGGCCGCCCCTTCGCACCGGCGGCGAGGGGGCGCGCCTGCAGACCGGAATCGACGGAATGATCGAAACGCAGGCGCAGGAAGCGGCCGCGGTGCCCGACACGCGGCCGCCGCTGCTCACCGTCAACAACATCGAGGTCGTCTACGACGAGGTGATCCTCGTGCTGCGCGGCGTGAGCCTGGAGGTGCCCGAGGGCGAGATCGTCGCGCTGCTCGGGCCCAACGGTGCGGGCAAGTCGACCACGCTGAAGGCGATCTCCGGCCTGCTGCGCACCGAGGACGGCGAGGTCACGCGCGGCAACGTCACGTTCATGGGCGAGGAGATCGCCAACCTCGCGCCCGAGGAGATCGTGCGCCGCGGCATCTTCCAGGTGATGGAGGGCCGGCGCATCGTCGAGGACATGACGGTGATCGAGAACCTGCGCCTGGGTGCGTACACGCGACGCGACTCCGGCGTGAAGCGCGACATCGACATGGTCTTCGACTACTTCCCGCGGCTGCGCGAGCGCACCGGGCTGGCCGGCTATCTGTCGGGCGGCGAGCAGCAGATGCTCGCGATCAGCCGTGCGCTGATGGCGCGCCCGAAGATGATCCTGCTCGACGAGCCGTCGATGGGTCTGTCGCCACTGCTGGTGAAGGAGGTGTTCGGGATCATCCGCGAGCTGAACCGCGAGCTGAAGATCACGATGCTGCTCGTCGAGCAGAACGCGCGCATGGCGCTGCACACGGCGAGCTTCGGCTACATCATGGAGTCGGGCAAGATCGTCCTCGACGGAACGCGCGACGAGCTGGTCAACAACGAGGACGTCAAGGAGTTCTACCTGGGCGGCGGCGGCGACGAGCGCCGCTCGTTCAAGAACCTCAAGTCGTACAAGCGGCGCAAGCGCTGGCTGTGAACGCCGCCGGGCGGCTGCGCCCGTCCTGCCTGCGCATCGATCGCCGCGCAACCTTTCCGAGCATGCCGTGAGCGAATTTTTCGATTCCCTCGAGACGCGTCCCGCCGAGGCACGCGAGGGCGCGCTGATGGCGCGGCTGCCGTCGCTGATCGAGCACGCGCAGGCGAATGCGCGCGGCTGGTCGAAGCGGCTCGCCGGCGTCGAGCCCCGCGAGATTTCGTCGCGCAAGGCGCTCGCGCAGCTTCCCGTGCTGCGCAAGAGCGATCTGAAGGCACTGCAGGCGAGCGATGCGCCGTTCGGCGGATTCGTTGCCGTCGAGCCCGGACAGCTGTCGCGCCTGTTCCTGTCGCCCGGTCCGATCTTCGATGCCGAAGGCGCGGGCGACGATCCGTGGCGCGCGGCGCGTGCGATGTACGCCGCCGGCATCCGCGCCGGCCACGTCGTGCAGAACTGCTTCGGCTATCACCTGACGCCGGGCGCATGGATGATCGACGGCGCGGCCCGCAAGATCGGCTGCGCGGTGATTCCGGCCGGCGTCGGGCAGATCGAGCAGCAGATCGAGATCATCCGCGCGCTCGCGCCGGACGCCTACACCGGAACGCCTTCGTTCCTGCGCATGATCGTCGAGAAGGCGCGCGAGGCGCTGCTCGACATCTCGAAGCTCCAACGGGCGCTGCTCGCCGCCGAGGCGCTTCCGCCGAGCCTGCGCAGCTGGTTTCGCGAGCAGGGCATCGAGACGGTGCTGCAGTGGTACGGCACCGCCGACGTCGGCCTGATCGCCTACGAATCGAAGGCGATGGAAGGAATGATCCTCGACGAGGAGCTGATCCTCGAGATCGTGCGCCCGGGCACCGGCGAGCCGGTGTCCGACGGCGAGGTGGGCGAAGTCGTCGTCACGAGCTTCAATCCGGTCTATCCGCTGATTCGTTTCGGCACCGGCGATCTTTCCGCGGTGCTGCCCGGGATCTCGCCGTGCGGACGAACGAACGTGCGCATCCGCGGCTGGCTCGGGCGCGCCGACCAGACGACGAAGGTGCGCGGCATGTTCGTGCACCCGGAGCAGGTGGCCGAGGTCGCGAAGCGGTTTCCGCAGCTGCGGCGCGCGCGCCTGGTGGTCGAAGGCGAGCGCGCCGACGACCGGATGACGCTGAAGTGCGAGATCGCCGACGGCGCCGCGCAGGCGGGAGGCGATCGCGAAGCGCTCGTCGCGCAGCTCGCCGGTGCGCTTCGAGACGTGACGAAGCTGCGCGGCGAGGTCCAGCTCGTCGCGCCCGGCACCCTGCCGAACGACGGCAAGGTGATCGAGGACGCGCGCAAGTACGAGTGAGTGCCGCATGCCCGCGTTCCGCTCGCTTCGCTACGACATCGACGCCGACCATCCGCGCATCGCGCGCATCGTGCTCGACCGTCCCGAGCGCCTGAACGCGATCGACGAACACATGCCGGGCGAGATCCGGCAGGCAGTCGCGCTCGCCAACGACGACGACTCGGTCCACGTGATCGTGCTCGCCGGCGCCGGGCGCGCGTTCTGCGCCGGCTACGATCTGCAGGCCTTCGGCGAGGGCATCGTCGACCACCCGTGCCAGCAGGAACGCACGCCGTGGGATCCGATGCTCGATTACCGGACGATGAAGCGTTTCACCGACGACTTCATGAGCCTGTGGCACAGCCACAAGCCGACGATCGCGCAGGTGCACGGCCATGCGGTGGCCGGGGGCAGCGACATCGCGCTGTGCTGCGACCTGCTCGTGATGAGCGAGGACGCGCGCATCGGCTACATGCCGACACGCGTGTGGGGCTGTCCGACGACGGCGATGTGGGCCTACCGCCTCGGTCCGATGCGCGCCAAGCAGCTGCTCTTCACCGGCGACACGATCGACGGGATCACCGCGAAAGCGTGGGGGCTGGCGGTGGACGCCGTGCCGCAGGAGAGTCTCGAGGAGAGCGTGTGCTCGCTCGCAACCCGCATCGCCGGTGTGCCGCGCGGGCAGCTGATGATGCAGAAGCTCGTCGTGAACCAGGTGCTCGAGTCGATGGGCCTCGAGCAGACGCAGAGGCTCGCGACGCTGTTCGACGGCGTCACGCGGCACAATCCCGAAGGGATGTGGTTCCGTCGGCACGCGCAGCTGCACGGCTACAAGGATGCCGTCGCCTGGCGCGACTCCGGCCGGCCGATCCCGGAGGGAGTCGAGGCGCAGTCGCTCGTCGAGCAGATGCAGCGCGAACTCGACGGGAAGAAGCGCGGCAGCTGACCACGTCCGGGCCGATGCCGCGGCGACGCGAGGAGAACGAGATGTTCCAGGCCGATCTGCTGCGCGGAAAGCGCATCCTCGTCACCGGCGGCGGCACCGGGCTGGGCCGGGCGATGGGGGAACGTTTCCTCTCGCTGGGTGCCGAGCTCGTGATCTGCGGACGGCGCAAGGCGGTGCTCGACGAGGCCGCCGATGCGATGACGAAGGCGCACGGCGGGCGCGTCCAGGCCTTCGCGGTCGACATTCGCGACGCGCAGGCCGTCGATGCGATGGTCGAGTCGATCTTCGCCGACGGACCGCTCTCGGGGCTCGTCAACAACGCCGCCGGCAACTTCATCAGTCCGACCGAGATGCTTTCGCCGCGCGCTTTCGACGCGATCGCGAACATCGTCTTCCACGGCACCTTCTACGTGACGAACGCGGTCGGCCGGCGCTGGATCGAGCAGGCGCGCGCCGCCGGAGGCTGGTCGAGCCCGCAGCCGATGAAGTCGGTGGTCTCGATCATCGTCACCTGGGTGGAGAACGGTGGCCCGTTCACGGTGCCCTCCGCGATGAGCAAGGCGGGCGTGGCGGTGATGACGAAGTCGCTCGCCGCCGAGTGGGCGCGATACGGCATCCGATTGAATGCGATCGGCCCGGGCGAGATCCCCACCGAGGGGATGAACAAGCGGCTGAATCCCGGTGAGGAGCCGGGCGCGCGCTCGAAGGCCGGCAATCCGCAGCATCGGGTCGGCGAGAAGAGCGAATTGCAGAACCTCGCCACCTTCCTGATGTCCGACGGCTGCGACTGGCTCAGCGGCCAGACGATCTTCATGGACGGTGCGCAGGCGCTCGCTACCGGAGGGAACTTCTACGGCCTGCGCGACTGGAGCGACGAGCAGTGGCGCGAGGCGCGTGCCCGCATCGAGTCGCAGAACGCGAAGGACCGCGCGCAGCGCGGCTGACGCCGACCGGCGCCGCGCAGCGCGGCGCCTGCCCCTGCCGTGCCTTCAGGCGACCGGTTCGGCGAGCGTCTCGCCGTAGCGCACGACGCGGTTGCGCCCCTCGGTCTTCGCGCGGTATACGCAGTGGTCTGCGTGCACCAGCACGCGCTCGAGCGAGTCCGCGTCGCGGATCCGAACGGCGCCGACGCTCGCCGTGAGCAGCAGCTGCGACTGGCCGAAGCGCAGCGGCGTCTTCTCCAGCGCCTCGCGCATCGCGTCGATCGTGCGACGCGCGTGGTCTTCGTCGCTGCTGGCGATCAGCGCACAGAACTCCTCTCCGCCGTAGCGCGACAGCAGGCCGTTGCCGCGGATCGAAGCCCGCAGCACGCGCGCCGCGTGGCACAGCGCCCGGTCCCCGATGCCGTGGCCGAAGCGGTCGTTCACCGACTTGAAGTGGTCGAGGTCGATCATCAGCAGGTGGTGCACGCCGGTGCCTTCGGCCGCCTTCGCGAGGCGTTTCCGCGCGAGCGCGAAGAAATGGCCGCGCGTGTACAGGCCGGTCAGTTCGTCGGTGGTCGCGCGCACGCGCAGCTCCCCGGTGACGCGCGCATGCAGGATCGTCTGCAGTACGAGCGCGAACACGATCGGCATCAGCGCGAACAGCAGGATGAAGACGACCTGCGCGGTGCCGGGGGCGGTGGCCCCGCCGGCCGGCGAGCCGCCGAACAGCGCGATCGCGCCGCGCAGCAGATGCGCGACCGCATAGCCTCCGAAGACGAGGCCGAGCACGCGCACGTAGCGCTCGCGTCCCCAGGCGGGCGTGTGCGACAGCGCGGCGACGACGCCGAAGCCGTACGCGGCGTGCACGCCCGAGAAGACGAGCACCCGGCCGAGCACCGCCTCGTCGTCCACGGAGAGCACTCCCCAGACGACGGTCAGCGCGAGCAGCTGCAGCGCGAGCAGCCACTGCGGCTGCGGTCGATCGAAGGTGCGAAGCGTCGCGTCGGCGCACAGCGCGATGCCGATGCAGGCGAGCAGGTTCGGCCCGAAGTGCGGAAACGGCGTCGCGAGGTGGTCGCGCAGCGCGTACAGCAGCAGGCCGGCGCTCATCGTCGCCATCGCGATCGCGTGCCGGCGCAGCACCGCGGACCAGCGCGGGTGTATCGGCCGCAGCGCGACGAAGGTCGCGCAGCCGAGCGCGGCGGTGCAGGCGGCGACGAGGAAGATCGACCGCAGGTCGAAAGGCAATGGCATCGGGACGAGTATCGTCCGGCCGGCGCGGGCGGCG
>DASWVL010000001.1:0-8573 GCA_036406255.1 Zeimonas sp. | reverse complement strand
CGTGCACGCCCACCGAAGCGTTCGTCGCGCCGGGGCCTCGCGTCACCATGACGACGCCGGGACGGCCGGTCAGCTTGGCGTAGGCGTCGGCCATGTAGGCGGCGCCGCCTTCCTGCCGGCAGACGACGAAACGGATGCGATCGCGGTGGCGGTACAGCCCGTCGAGCACCGCGAGGTAGCTCTCGCCGGGAACGCCGAACACGGTGTCGACGCCCTGGCCGAGCAAAGCGTCCGCAACGATGTGTCCGCCGATGCGCTCGCCGTTCTGCCTCCCGCTGTGCCCGCCGCTGTGCCCGCCGCTGGGCCCACCGCCGCGCCCACCATCGCGCTCGCCCGCGCCCGCGCCCGCGCCCTCGCGCACCGAAGATGTGCCGTCCAAGTCGCTTCTCCGTCGATCGTCGATTGTAGGGCGCTGCGGCGCGAAAGCGGCCCCGCGCCGCGGGGGATAATGCCTGCCATGTTCACCGCGGCCGACCACGAATTCATGCTGCACGCGCTGCGGCTCGCTGCGCAGGGGATGAACACCTGCACGCCGAATCCGCGCGTCGGTTGCGTGCTCGTGCACGAGCACGCCCTGGTCGGCGAAGGCTGGCACCGGCGCCGCGGCGAGGCGCACGCCGAGGTCCTCGCGCTCGCCGAGGCCGGCGCACGCGCGCGCGGGGCCACCGCCTACGTGACGCTCGAGCCGTGCAATCACCACGGCAGCACGCCGCCGTGCGTCGATGCACTGATCGAGGCGGGCGTGGGGCGCGTGATCGCCGCAATGGAAGATCCCAATCCGGCGGTGAACGGACAGGGCCTCGAGCGCTTGCGCGCGGCCGGCATCGACGTGCGCTGCGGACTGCTCGAGCAGGAAGCGCGCGAGTTGAATCTCGGCTTCGTGTCCCGGATGACGCGCGGCCGCCCCTGGGTGCGGATGAAGGTCGCAGCGAGCCTCGACGGACGCAGCGCGCTGCCCGACGGACGCAGCCAGTGGATCACCGGAGAGCCCGCGCGCATCGACGGGCACGCCTGGCGCGCGCGCGCCTGCGCCGTGCTCACCGGCATCGGCACCGTGCGCGACGACGATCCGCAGATGAACGTGCGCCACGTGCACACGTCGCGACAGCCGCTGCGCGTGCTGGTCGACTCGCGCCTGGAGGTGAATCCCGCGGCGCGCATCGTCGAGGGCGGCAACACGCTCGTCGTCTGCGCGCGCGATCCTGCGCAGCGTTCGGAGAAGACCGCGGCGCTCGTCGAGCTTGGCTGCGAGGTGATCACGATCGCCGGCGCGAACGGCAAGGTCGATCTTTCCGCGCTGCTCGCCGAGCTTGGGCGGCGGGGAATCAACGAACTGCACGTCGAGGCGGGATCGAAGCTCAACGGCTCGCTGCTGCGCGAGGACTGCGTCGACGAGTTGCTGATGTACGTCGCGCCGATGCTGCTCGGCGATGCGACACCGCTCGCCGCGCTGCCTGCGGCGGAGGCGCTCGATCGCGGGGTGGCGCTGCGTTTCCAGTCGATCGAACGGATCGGCGAAGACCTGCGGGTGATCGCGCGTCGGCGCGAAAGGATCTGAAAGACATGTTCACCGGGATCGTCGCGGCCGTCGGCCGCATCGAGAACGTCGAAGCGCTGGGCGAGCAGGCCGGCGTTCGCATCGCCGTCGACGCGGGCGCGCTCGACCTGCGCGACGTTTCGCCGGGCGACTCGATCGCCGTGCAGGGCGCATGCATGACGGTCGTGCGCATCCACGGTGGTCGTTTCTTCGTCGACGTGTCGGGAGAAAGCCTCTCGAAGACGGTCGGACTCGACGCACCTGGCGAGGTCAATCTCGAGAAGGCGCTCACGCTCGCCGATCGGCTGGGCGGCCACCTCGTTTCCGGCCACGTCGACGGCATCGGCGAGGTGGTCTCGTTCGAGCCGGCGGGCGAGTCGTGGCGGCTCGTCGTGCGCGCCGATCGCGCCCTCGGCCGGTACTTCGCATACAAGGGGTCGGTCACGGTGGACGGCGTGAGCCTGACGGTGAACCGGGTCGCCGACGGCGAGATGGGCGTCGAATTCGAGATCAATCTCGTGCCGCACACGATTGCCGTGACGACGCTGCGCTCGCTGCACGCCGGGCAACGCGTGAATCTCGAAGTCGACCTGATCGCCCGCTACGTCGAGCGCATGCTGGCCGCCGGTAGAATGACCCGATGAGCCTTTCCACCACTCCCGAAATCATCTCCGAGATCGCCGCCGGCCGGATGGTGATCCTCGTCGACGAGGAAGACCGCGAGAACGAAGGCGACCTCGTTCTCGCGGCCGATTTCGTCACGCCCGAGGCGATCAACTTCATGGCGCGCTTCGGCCGCGGCCTGATCTGCCTCACGCTCACCGAGGAGCGCTGTCGGCAGCTGCGCCTGCCGCGAATGGTCGAGAACAACGGCGCCCGTCACGGGACCAATTTCACCGTTTCGATCGAGGCGGCCGAGGGCGTTTCCACCGGCATCTCGGCGGCCGACCGGGCACGCACGGTGCAGGCAGCGGTGGCGCCCGACGCGCGGCCGGAAGACGTCGTCCAGCCGGGCCACATCTTTCCGCTGCTCGCTCAGCCCGGGGGCGTGCTGATGCGTGCCGGGCATACGGAGGCGGGCTGCGACTTCGCGCGGCTCGCCGGCCGCACGCCGGCCGCCGTCATCTGCGAGATCCTGCGCGACGACGGGTCGATGGCGAGACTGCCCGACCTCATCGAGTTCGCCGCGGTGCACGGGCTGAAGATCGGCACGATCGCCGATCTCATCCAGTACCGCAGCGCGCACGAGAGCCTGATCGAGCGCGTTGCCCAGCGCGCGATCGAGTCGCGCTGGGGACCGCTGAAGCTCGTCGCGTATCGCGACCACGTCGCCGGTGCGCCGCACCTCGCGCTCGTGCACGGCGAGGTCGAACGCGAACGCGAGACGCTGGTCCGGGTGCACGAGCCGCTGTCGCTGATCGACCTGCTCGACAACGGGTCCACGCTGCATTCGTGGCCGCTCGATCGCGCCATCGCGCGCATCATCGAGCAACGCGCGGGCGTCGTGGTGCTGCTCAACTGCGCGCAGTCCGCACCGGCCCTGTTCGACGAACTGCAAGCGCTCGACGAAGGCGCGGTGCGCGCAAACGCGCGCCGGCGAAGCGGCAAGCTCGATCTGCGCACCTACGGAATCGGTGCGCAGATCCTGAAGGACCTCGGCGTCGGGCGCATGCGGCTGCTGTCGCAGCCACGCAAGATGCCGAGCATGACGGGCTACGAGCTCGAGGTCGTCGGTTTCGAATCGGTGGAGGAGGAGCAGTGACCATGGAAATCGAGGTTTTCCAGTCGGATCTCGACGGCAGCGGCCTGCGCATCGGAATCGTCCAGTCGCGTTTCAACGAGGACGTGGCGGAGACCCTGCGCAACGCCTGTCTCGAGGAGCTGGTCGCGCTCGGCGTCTCCGGCGAGGACATCTTCGTCTGCACGGTGCCGGGGGCGCTCGAGGTACCGGTGGCGCTGCAGCAGCTTGCGGCTTCGGGCGAGTTCGATGCGCTGATCGCGGTCGGCGCCGTCATCCGCGGCGAGACCTATCACTTCGAGGTCGTCTCGAACGAGAGCGCCGCCGGCATCGCGCGGGTCGCGCTCGATTTCAATCTTCCGGTCGCCAACGCCGTTCTGACCACCGAGACCGACGAGCAGGCGCAGGCGCGGGCTGAAGAGAAGGGCACCGAGGCCGCGCGTGTCGCCATCGAGATGGCGAACCTCGCCTCGTCGTTGTCGGCGCTCAGCGACGAGGGCGACGAGGATGATGACGACGACGATGACGATGACGACGATGACGACGACGACGACGACGATGACGACGATGATGACGACGATGATGACGACGACGAGGAGCTCCAGGTAGAGGACGAGGAGAACGAGGAAGATCTCGTTCCGCGTTCGGGCGGGGGCCCCCGCGGATGACCGAAGCCGGGAAGTCGCCTCGCGGCGCCGCGGCGACGTCGTCGAGCCCGGGGCCGACGCGCAGGACCGGCACTCCGCCCAAGAGCGCGCGGCGCCGCGCGCGGGAACTTGCGCTGCAGGGGCTGTACCAGTGGCTGCTCGCGCGCGAGGATTCCGGCGCGATCCACGCGCATCTCACGGAGACGCCCGGGTTCGAGAAGGCCGACCACGAGCATCTCGACGCGCTGCTGCACGGATCGATTCGCGCCGCCGGCGAGCTGGATGCGCAGATCGAGCCGCATCTCGACCGTCCGATCGCCGAACTGAGTCCGGTCGAGCACGCGGTGCTGATGCTCGCGACCTTCGAGCTGCTTCGCATGCCCGAGATCCCGTACCGCGTCGTGCTGAACGAGGCGGTCGAGATCGCGAAGAGCTACGGCGGGCCCGACGGTTTCAAGTACGTCAACGGCGTGCTCGATCGCGTCGCCGCGCGGCTTCGCCCGCTCGAGCGGAGCTGACGGAATGATCGGCGAGTTCGAGCTGATCCGCCGGTTCTTCGATCGCGGTCCTCCGCGCGACGCGCGGCTGGGCGTGGGCGACGATTGCGCGCTGCTGGCACCGCTCGACCCGCATTCCGTGTTCGCGATCTCCACCGACCTGCTGCTCGAGGGGCGTCACTTCTTCGCCGACGCGGACCCGGCGTCGCTCGGCCACAAGTCGCTCGCGGTGAACCTCTCCGACCTCGCCGCGATGGGCGCGCGCCCGCGCGCGTTCACGCTGGCGATCGCGCTGCCCGATGTCGACGAGCGCTGGCTCGCCGCCTTCTGCGAAGGGCTGTTCGCGCTCGCCGATCGCCACGGGTGCGAGCTGATCGGAGGCGACACGACGCGCGGCCCGCGCACCGTCTGCATCACCGTGTTCGGCGAGGTGCCCGAGGGGGCGGCGCTGCGCCGCGACAGCGCACAGCCCGACGACGATCTCTGGGTTTCGGGTGCACTCGGCGCGGCCGCCCTTGCCGTTCGCGAGCGTCGAGCGGGCCGTGCGCTCGCTGCCGACGACGACGCGTCGTTTCGGCTCGAGCGGCCGGAGCCGCGCGTCGTGCTCGGCCTGGCGTTGCGACACGTCGCACGCGCCGCGATCGATCTCTCCGACGGCCTGCTCGGCGACCTCGCGCACATCGTCGAACGATCGCGCGTCGGTGCCGAGGTCGACTGGCCGGCCGTTCCGGTTGATGCACGCCTCGACGCGCTCGACGAGGGAGAGCGCCTGCCGCTGGCGTTGTCGGGCGGCGACGACTACGAACTGCTCTTCAGCGCGGCACCCGAGAACCGGACCGCCATCGCAGCGATCGGTGCGCGGCTCGGCGTGCCGCTCGCCCGCATCGGCCGCATCGTCTGCGGCTCGGAGATCCGCGTGCGCGACGCGCGCGGACGTGCGATACCCGTCGAGGCTCGTGGATTCGACCACTTCGCCTGAGCGCGCGCCCGCGCGCGTCCCCGTGCGTGCCGATTCGCGCTTCATGCGCGTGCGGCTGTCGCGCTGGATCGCGATGGGCTTCGGCAGCGGGCTGTCGCCGCTGGCGCCCGGCACCGTCGGCACCCTGTGGGCGTGGCTCGCGTTCGCGGTGTTCGAACGGTGGATCGCGCCCATCGGCTGGGCGGCGATCGTCGTCGCCGGCTTCGCGCTCGGCCTGTGGGCCTGTGCCCGCACCGCGCGCGATCTCGGCGTGCCCGATCACGGCGCGATCGTCTGGGACGAGATCGTCGCGTTCTGGCTCGTCCTGCTCTTCGTGCCCGCGGGTTTCGGCGACCGCTTCGGCGCGTTCCTCGTGTTCCGCTTCTTCGATGTCGTCAAGCCGCCGCCGATCCGGCACTTCGATCGGACCCTGAAGGGCGGTCTCGGTATCATGTTCGACGACCTGCTCGCCGCGTTCTACACGCTGCTGCTGTTCGCGCTCTGGTATCGCTGACCGTATCGTTCACCCCGCTTCGCACGACGAACGCCGCCGCGCAACGCCGATGCCTCCGGATTCCCCGAAAGCACTGCCGGAAACCGCGCAGCGCGCACTGCCCGAAGCGGCGCGTTGGGCCGCGGTGGTCGACGCCGCCGTCGCGCTCGGCCGGGCGCTCGAGGCGCGCGGCTGGATGATCGCCACGGCCGAATCGTGCACCGGCGGCTCGATTGCCCGGGCGCTCACGGAGATCGGCGGATCGAGCGCATGGTTCGAACGCGGCTTCGTCACCTACACCGATGCGTCGAAGCTCGACCTGCTCGAGGTTCCCGTCGAAGTGCTCGCGTCGTGCGGGGCGGTGAGCGAGGCGGTTGCCGCACGCATGGCCGAAGGTGCGCTGAAGCACAGCCGCGCGCAGTTCGCGCTGTCGGTTACCGGGATCGCCGGCCCCGGCGGCGCGACGCCCGAAAAGCCGGTGGGTACGGTCTGCTTCGGCTGGGCGTCGATCGGCGAGGCGCCGCGCACGGCCACGATGCACTTCGCGGGCGACCGTTGCGCGGTGCGCGATGCCTCGGCCCTGAACGCGTTGTGCGGTGCCCTCGAATGTCTTGCAGCCGAGCGGTCTACGACGCAGAGCTGATTGTTTATACAGTAGTTTCATGCCATACTCCGGACCGTTCATCCCGCTCCCGGACGAGGCCCGCAGATGGAAAAAGTGATCAACATGGACGATGCAAAATCCCGTACCGAGCGCGCGAAGGCCTTGTCCGCGGCGCTCGCGCAGATCGAGAAGCAGTTCGGCAAGGGCTCAGTGATGAAGTTCTCCGATGCCGAGGTCTCGCGCGACATCCAGGTCGTTTCCACCGGGTCGCTCGGCCTCGACATCGCGCTGGGCGTCGGCGGGCTGCCGCGCGGGCGCGTCATCGAGATCTACGGCCCGGAGTCGTCGGGGAAAACCACGCTCACGCTGCAGGTCATCGCCGAAATGCAGAAGCTGGGCGGCACCTGCGCCTTCATCGATGCCGAACACGCGCTCGACGTGCAGTACGCGTCGCGCCTCGGGGTCGACCTCGACGAGCTGCTCATCTCGCAGCCCGACACCGGAGAGCAGGCGCTCGAGATCACCGATGCGCTCGTACGCTCGGGGTCGGTCGATCTCATCGTCATCGATTCGGTCGCCGCCCTCACGCCGAAGGCCGAGATCGAAGGCGAGATGGGCGACTCGCTGCCCGGACTGCAGGCGCGCCTGATGTCGCAGGCGTTGCGCAAGCTCACCGGCACCATCAATCGCACGAACACCACCGTCATCTTCATCAACCAGATCCGGATGAAGATCGGCGTGATGTTCGGCAACCCGGAAACCACCACCGGCGGCAATGCGCTGAAGTTCTATGCGTCGGTGCGCCTCGACATCCGTCGCACCGGCTCGATCAAGAAGGCCGACGAAGTCATCGGCAGCGAAACGCGCGTGAAGGTCGTCAAGAACAAGGTCGCCCCACCGTTCAAGACCGCCGAGTTCGACATCCTGTACGGCGAGGGCACGTCGCGCGAAGGCGAGATCCTCGACCTCGGCGCCGCCTCGAACGTCGTCGACAAGAGTGGTGCCTGGTATAGCTACAGCGGCAATCGCATCGGCCAGGGCAAGGACAACGCCCGCGAGTACCTGCGCGAGAATCCCGAGATGGCCCTCGAGATCGAGAACAAGGTGCGCGCGCATTTCGGCGTCTCGCCACGGGGCGCCGCCGCCGAAGAGGCCGCCGCATAGCGCAGGCGCTGCCGACACGCTCGGTCCGGTGCCTCGTCCCGAGCCCACGCTGAAGGCGCGCGCGCTGCGCATGCTCGCGCGCCGCGAGCACAGCCGCGTCGAGCTCGAGCGCAAGCTGGCGCCTCACGCCGAGAGTGTCGAGCAGTTGCACGCGCTGCTCGATCGGCTCGTCGAGACGGGGCTGCTGTCGAACGACCGTTTCGCGCAGTCGGTCGTGCATCGGCGAGCGTCGACGCGCGGCGCGGCAGTGATCCGGCACGAGCTGCGGGCGCACGGGCTCAACGAGGAGATGGTTGCCGCGCATGTGGCATCACTCGCCAGGTCCGAGTTCGAGCGCGCGCGGGCTCTGTGGGCGCGGCGTTTCGGTGCTGCGCCTGCGTCGTTGGCGGAACGGGCGCAACAGTCGCGTTTCCTGCTTGCGCGCGGGTTTTCCGCCGACGTGGTGCGGCGGGTGATCGGTGGTAAAGAGGACGACGAGGGTTGAGCGGGGGCACGCGAGCGAGCGGCCTCAGCCGGCAAACACCCGGCCGCAAACACCCATCCTGGTAAACAGCCCGACGCGCCGCGCAAGCATGCACCTCGTGCGCGCGGCTTCTTGCTTGCATGCCGCCGCTCGGCTTCGGCTGAAGCGTTTCGGGCAACCTTTCGAGCTACAAGAACGAGCGTTTCCGCTCGTGGAATCGATTCCACCAGCGCAAGCGCTACTTTTTGTAGCGGCTGACGCGCAAGACGCTCCGAGCGCTCGCGCAGCGCAGCGCATTCTCCGACTCGATCGGTAGCGGGCAGACGCGCGGGGTAGTCCTTTCGTGCAGATGCCGGCGCGCTGCCCGCAGCGCAAGATGCAGCGATGGCGGATCTCCAGTTGCTGCACCTCGTTGCTCGCACTGCGTGCGGCGCCCGGCCCTTCCACCATCGCGTCGCCTGCGCCGATCTCT